>JACQZS010000327.1 GCA_016213725.1 Acidobacteriota bacterium
AACGCCGAGATCGAGGAAGGCGCAATGTCTTGCGTGCTGATGCACCTGTCCAATGTTGCCTACCGGGTGGGACGCACGCTCCACTGGGATGAAAAGACCTGGACGGTGAAAGGCGATGCCGAGGCCACCGCGATGCTGACCCGGCCTTACCGCGCGCCGTATATCGTGCCCAAAAACGTCTAGCCGGTATTGCTTGCAAGGAGTGTGCCGACAGGCCGGTGTCACGGGTTCCATTCGGATGGTCTGTCCGATACCCGGGCGCCGGCCTTTCTTTGCATACAAGCAAGGCCGGCATAGTCAGTGACGCTCCTTGAGAGCTTCAGAACCACCCTCGCAGCCTGCATCACCTGCCGTCAGGCAAGTTTGTCCGCTCTGCGGATCCCGTCCTGCCTGCTCGCCCCGCGTGGCTCCCGGCCGTTCGCGTCAAAGACGCATGCGGGCTCGCCTCATCGTGGGCTGCCGATCGGTTTGCGCCGGTCCTCTCTTCCTCCAGTTGAGCCCTGATCGTCCAGCGGAAGCTGACTGTTAGGCAGGCAAATGCTGAGGCAGCCTGGCATCGCCCCTCCCCCAATAGAAAACGGCGTGGACTTGCCCGTTCGGGCAGATCCACGCCGTTCTCGTTCTATCGATTCGCTATTCCTTTTCCGTACGGATGCGAGTGGACTTAGGTCCGACGTGAATGTTCACGGGGACAGGGGCCTCGCCGGAACGGCTGAACTCAAGATGGAAGTCGCCGAGGAAGCCCGGGCCGAGCTGCCACTGGAATACGCCGGAGGAAGGATCAAAGGAAGATCCGGCGGGCAACGAGCGCTTCTCGCCGCCGACCAGTTCGTACCCCGACCAGTCGCCTTCCGGCAAGCGGAGTTCCACGCGTTCAAGTTCCTGCACTTCGATGTCGCGCAGGCGGTTGAAGCGGCTGGAGATGTCGTAGCCCGTGCGGAAAAGCGGTTCCGCGGGGGAGAACCCGCCTCGGTCGAGGCTGGCGGCGTTGCCCACGATTCCGCCGGGGTTGAAGACCCAGAAGAAGCGGCTGCCGACGCCGTCGGCGCGCCCCAGGTTGTCGGTGACGCTCCAAGCGATGGTATGGATGCCGTTGGACAACTGAGTGGTGTCGATGTACCTGTAGCCGACCGCGCCGAAGCGGTTGGCGTAGGTCGGGAACAGAGTGTCGATATCGGAACGCGGCAGGTTGTAGGTGACGTTGCCGATGGGGGCACCATCGAGGTAGACAAAGATTGTCGAACCGTCGACAGGGACCTTGCCCGGTTGCGGCGTGAGAGTCCAGCCGAAGTTCACGTAGTTTGCCCCGCCCACGGTCTCGCCTTGCCCTGGGGTGTCAATGGCGCCGAAAGGCTTGGTTGCGTTGGCGTTATCCACGGTAATGCTCTTGGATCCGAGATTTGTCGTCTTCCCCTCGATGTCCGTAGCGATGGCGTACAGCTTGTAGTTGCCGTTCCCTCCATTGGGCAGGAAGTAGCTCAGGAGCATGTAGCCCCAACCGCCGCGATAGGAGCGGGGAGAGTTGGGGTAGGCGGATTCAACGTCGGGTCTGGTGCCTGGGACGAAGACCGCATCGCCGATGTAAACCATGGAGCCGGGGGGCTCAGGGGAAACCGGGTCGCGGTAGATCTTGACGGTGGAGACGCCGATGTCGTCCAGCGCCCAGCCCGTGACGGCGAAGCTCGATTCCAGCCTCACGAGTCCAGTGGGCGTGTCGAACGAGCCGAAGGGGGCCGTCGTCGTCGCGAGCACGGTTAAGGTGCAATTGATCGTTGCCGTCACTGCGGGATTGCCCGTTGCGGTGATCGTAATCGCTCCGGTGTAGGTGCCTACGGCAGGCAGGGCGGAGGAGACGATCGAGACGGAGAGCATCGAGGTGCCGGTGCCGCTGCCCGGGGTGACCTGGAGCCATGTGCGATTGGAGACAGCGGTCCAGGCGGCGCTAGGCTGTGAGACAGACAGGATCACGTCTTGGGTCGGGGTAATGGACGCGGCGTTGACAGTGGCGCCGTAGCGCAGGGCGGAACGGTTGACTGTCATCGTGAGGGCGGCCGCTGTCGCCGTAAAGTTGGCGGTCTGGTTGGCTGCGAGGCTGGTGAATGCACTGTTCGCAGGCGTGAAGGCATATCCGGCACGAGTGGGCGTGACTGTGTAGTTGCCGCCTGGGGCCAGGCCAGTGAAGCTGTAGTTGCCGGAGGCATCTGAGGTTCTGGTGCCCGAGCCTGAGCCGGACAGGGTCAAGGTGACGCCGGACAATGGCGAGCCGCCGGAAGTGACCTGCCCTGAGATGGCATAGGAGACGCCCGAAACGAAGTTGGCAGTAGCTGACTTAGGACCATCCATCGTGATGTTGGTGCTGGCGCCGCCGGTGGCTCCCGTCCAGGACTGGAAAGTGTAGCTGAGGGCTGCCGTGGCTGTAAGGGGCACCACCGTGCCGCTGGCATACCAACCGGAAACCGGAGTGACCGATCCGCCGGCAGCGGGATTGGCGGCGGTAGTGAGGTAGTATTCAGTGTTGAAGCTGGCGCTGTAAACGGCACCTGCGGCGGCAGTGATCGTCTGGCAGTTGCTAGTGACGCCGTTGCTCCAGCCGGTAAAGACATAACGCGTACCGGCCGAACCATCCTGCGAATAGGCGCAGATGGAGTGAGAACTACCAGCGAGCCATGAGAAGGTCTGAGGCGCGGTATAAGAGACGAGGTCGGCAGTGAACGCGAGACCGGTCGGGGAAGTCGTGACGGTCTGCGTAAGGTTGGCTGTGAACACGTACGCCGCGCCGGTGGCGCTCGCAGCATTCGCTGCACCGACGATCAGTGTGCCGTTGGAGAGAGCGACGCTATCGCCCACATGGGCATCGTTGGATGGATCTGAAACCGCCAGCCGCTCCAACTGAGACCAGGACGAGCCGCTACCTGTGAACACGTAGGCTGCCCCCTGATTCTCGTTGGGGGTGGAGGCGTCGGCGAGATAGGCGCCGATCAAAGCTACACCTCCCTCCAGCGCCACCGAGTTGCCGAATTGGTCGTTGGCCCGACCATCACTGGCGACCAGCTTTGCACTCTGAGACCAGGATGTTCCGCTGCGGCCGAATAGGTAAGCCGAGCCGCGGTCCACGTCTGAGCCGATGTCGTCGAGAACAGAGCCAATCAGTGCGGTATCTCCGCTCAGCGCGACAGATATGCCGAACAGATCAGAAGCGGCGCCGTCGCTGGCGCCTATTTTCGCTTGTTGTGCCCAGGAACTGCCTGTTCTTTGGAATACGTAGGCGGCGCCCTGGAACATCTGTCCGCCCACGCTGGCAACGGGAGCGCCGATCAAGGCGGTATCGCCCTGCAGGGCAACTGAGCGGCCGAACGCATCTTCGGCGGCTCCGTCCGCGGCGAGGAGTTGCGCTTGCAGGGCCCAGGTCGTATTCAAGAAGAAGACGTACACGGCGCCCTGCCGCACTTTGGAACCGACGTTGTGATACGCGGCACCGATGAGAATCGTATTGCCATTGATCGCGACGGCGGAGCCAAAAGTCTCCCCCGCAACGCCATCGAAAGCCGTCAGCTTTGCCTCCTGCGTCCAAGTGGAGCCGCTGCGGGTGTAAATGTAGGCAGAACCCTTGTTGGAGTCGTCGCCAATGGCGCCCACTACGGCACGATCACCCGTTGCATTCAGGGCAACGGAGAATCCGAACAAATCGTTGGTCGTACCGTCGGAGGCGGCGAGCTTTTGCTGGAGGCTCCATGTCGTGCCGGAACGGACGAAGACGTATGCAAAGCCCTGGTTGGAGTTACTAGGGAGCAGCGTCTCGTTGCTGGCGCCGACGATTGCAATATCACCGGAGATTGCAACTGCGTTCCCGAACCGATCGCCGGACTTGCCGCCACTGACAGTAAGCTTGGCCTGCTGGGTGAAGGTAGGATCCACCGTCAGTGGGTATTCCGCCTGGGCATCATCGACAATGATGCGAAGTTGGCTGCCTTGGAGCTCCATCCGGCTCGGGATAGTCCGGCCGTGGGCGTCCCAGGACCGGAGGCCTGCATAGCGCAGAATCCGGCCGTTAGGAGAGCGAAATTCCATGGCATCGGCTCTGCTGGAGGCGGTCAGTCGAAGGGAACCGCCGAGATTGTAGGAAAGGACCAGTGATTCGCCTTGGCGCGAGGCGCCTGGACGGCGTGCCAAGGTAAGTCCATGTTCGAGGCCTGACGGTTCATTGACGTACCACTCTACAAAGCCGTCGTGATGGTACTCTGCGCGATTCTCGCTGGCCACCGGCGAAACGGGCGAAGGCTGTTGGAGCCGGTTGCCGTAGCCGATGCCAGCGAGGCGGAAGATCAGCGACTCTTCGCCGTTGAAGAGAGTCACATCGCCCGCGCCGAAGGTGGCCAGAAACCGATGCGCAGAGTTAATGGCCTGCAGGCTCTTGGATCCAGGGGCATCACTCACCTCGTACTGCGCGGCCTGGATGGCCTGCAAGAGGCTGTTCGGGAGTGTTTGCCTCCCGCTGTTCAATGTTGGAGATAACGTTCCTGGCGAAGAGGAGTGGGGAGCGGAAAAAAGTAGGCCGCAGCTCATCAGCGTAGTGGCGCCGAAAACGAGCCCTCTTGCTTTCAGATTCACTGTGGTTAACCTCCGGAGGATGTCAAGCAATCTCAAGCCCTTTTGATTCGCATGGAAGCCTGAGAAGATCGTCAGCCGCTTCCGATTCGGAAATCCCATAGGATTTTCATTATTATATCGCGTCGGCAGACTGTGTCGGTCCGGTTCAATGAGGTGATTCCAGCCACGGACGATGAGAAGCGGCTCTTGGCGTTGGGGCTGTCGTATGCAGCCAGCGCGTCGAGCACAGGACAGCCAGCCTGGGCTGCAAGTGAGGAAGCGCTTCTTCTCGGCTGAACCCCTGGTGGCCGTTGCCTTGCGGCAGGATGCCTGCCTCAGGCGACCGCATGCCCCGGGACGCCGGAAAGGCCCGGACGGGTGCCATCACCCCAGGGTGGCCGGTGACACAATTGGGTGTGGAGAACAGCATGAACGGACTCGACAGGCGAGAACTGGCGAAAGCGATTCTGGCGGCTCCCGTCCTTACGGCGGCCGCCGCAGCGCAGAGTGAGAAAAAGTCGGCAGGGATGCCCCCGCTCACCATTCAGGATGCGAAGGTCATCAGGACAAGCGCCGGGGGACGATACCGCTGGGTGTTTCTCAAGCTGATCACGAGTGAGCCGGGGCTGTATGGGATTGGATCGGCAAACAACGCCTACATGGCGGAGGCCGTGGCGACGGCGTTGGAAAAGCATCTGATCCCCTGGCTGATTGGAAAAGACGCCAACAGAATCGAAGACTTGTGGAATAGTGCTAACTACCGGACCTATTGGCGCTATGGCCCGGTGAACAACAATGTGCTGAGCGCGATGGACATGGCGTTGTGGGACATCAAGGGTAAGCGCGCAGGGATGCCGGTTTACGAGTTGCTGGGCGGGAAGGTACGCGATGCCATCCCCTGCTACGACCACCAGGGCGGGAAGGATCGGGAAGAGGCGGTTGCGAACGTACAGAAGTCCATGGCGGGAGGGTGGCGGTACATCCGCGTGCAATATGGCGTCGGCGGATACGGTGGTGGCGGTTTCATCCCAGCCGGGCAAGGAGAGCGTCCGGAGGGAGGCTATGGCGGGCAGGCCTTCGATGAGGATCTCTACGTTTCCACAATCCCAGCGGTGTTCGAATACGTGAGATCGAAGGTGGGCAGCGAGCCGAAACTCCTGCACGACGTACACTCCCATCTCAGCGGGATCAACGCCGTTGAACTTTCCCGCCGCCTGAACCCTTACCAGCTGTTCTTTCTGGAGGACGTGCTCGCCCCTGAACAGATTGATTGGTACCGGAACATCCGGAAGGTGTGTGCGACGCCGCAGGCCGTGGGCGAGGTGTTCTCCCATCCCTACGAAACGCTGCCCCTTGTGGTGGAGCGGCTGATCGACTTCACCAGGTGCCGCGTGGCGGCCATTGGCGGGATCACCGCGGCGAAGAAGCTGGCGAACCTTTGCGAGCCATTCGGCGTAAAGACGGCGTTCCAGGAGGGCGGGGAGAACGATCCGGTGAATCAGATGGCCGCCTACCATGTGGATATCTCCAGTTCCTCGTTTGGCATTCAGGAGGAGAACCACTTTCCCGCCCTGGTGCACGAGATGCTGCCGGGCTGCGGCCAGATCCGGCGCGGGTATCTCTATGGGTCGGGGAAGCCTGGGCTGGGGTTGGATATCGACGAAAAACTGGCGGCGAAGTACCCACTGGACGGTGCCCCGGCTCGTGGCGGGGCGTACACGACGGACCGCGCTCTTGATGGCACGGTTGTGCGGCCCTAGCAAGCGAACAGCCGGCTTCCCCCAGTGGGGCTAATCCCGGCCA
Organism: Acidobacteriota bacterium; assembly: GCA_016213725.1. Taxonomy (GTDB): domain Bacteria; phylum Acidobacteriota; class Terriglobia; order Bryobacterales; family Bryobacteraceae; genus Paludibaculum. Next base: position 6,391 of record JACQZS010000327.1, read on the forward strand.
TGCCTGGCGACAAACTGAATCTGCTGGAGAGATCGGTGGCAAATGAATATGCCGGCTGGCTTCCAGCTTCGCAGTTTCGCGGAAGCCACCACGGCCGGCAGCACTGGTTTCTCCGTGCTGTTAGGCAGTCAGGCGGCGGGCTTGCGGCCTACGGCGATGATCGAAGTGCCCTTCCAGGGGAAGAAGGGATCCAGGATCCGCCAGAGCCAGACCAGGCTGTCGAAAATACCCAATTGAATCCGGGAGAATCGGCGGCGCTTCAGGATTCGGCCGTTCCACCACCAGCCGGGGCGAGTGACGCGATTGAATTGGAAGAGAGTTTCCAGCGAGAATCCCGCGCTCTGCATCTTCCGGCGGAGTTCGGCGTCGTCGTAGCGGCGGCAGTGGCCGAGGACGCGGTCGAGTTCGCCATACACCGACATGCCTTCCGGGACCAGGATGATGGCGCGGCCACCCGGGGAGAGGGTGGAGTAGATGTTCCGGAGGGCCAGCGCGTCGTCCTCGACATGCTCCAGGACGTTGAGGCAAACGACGGTGTCCACTGACTCGCGAAGCGGCGTGAAGTCCTCAGGTTTGACGAGATCGCAGGGGACGGCGCGGAAGTTGGGGCGGTGTGCCAGGCGCGTACGGAGACGGGCCAGGTGTTCGTGATCGATATCGGAGGCGATATAGAGCTCGCGCCGCGGGATGAGGCAGCGGGAGAGGTTTCCGATCCCGGCGCCGATCTCCAGGATCCGGCGGCCGGTGAAGGGGCGGATGGTGTCCGCCATCCAGGCGTTGAAGCGGCGGGCGGAGGAGAGAGTGTCCAGAATTTCAGGCCCGCTCTCCTTGTATACGTCGCGCTGGACGGCGAAGCGGAGAACGGTGCCGAGCGCCGAGAAGGCGTCGCCTTTCCCGATCTTCTTGCCTTCATCGTAGGTGCGTCCGTGGTAGCTGATGGGGGTCTCGTAGATGTGGACCTGGCGTTGGGAGAGCTTGATGGTGATTTCGGGCTCGAAGCCGAAGCCGTCGCTGCGGAGCGGGATGGATTGCAGTAGAGATGTGCGAAAGGCCTTGTAGCAGGTCCAGACGTCGGTGAGGTTGAGGTCGGCGAAGAGGTTGACGGCAGTGGTGAGGAGGTGGTTGGCGAGAGCGTGCCAGAAGTAGAGCACTCGGCGCTCGGTGCCGACTGCGAAGCGCGTGCCGTAGACGGCGTCGGCCTTACCCTCGATCATTGGCGAAAGCAGGCGGGCGTACTCCCGGGGATCGTACTCGAGGTCTGAATCCTGAATGATAGTGAACTCGCCTTTGGCCTGGGGTAGCGCGGTTCGGATGGCTGCGCCCTTCCCCCTGTTCTTCAGGTGAGTCTCGACCTGAATGATCGAAGGATGAGCGGCCGCGTAGTGGGCGGCGATCTCATGGCTGCCGTCGGTAGAGCCGTCGTCGACGACGATGATCTGGCGCTCAAGATCCTTCGGGAGGGGCGCGGCAAGAACGCGGTCGAGCAGTGCCCCTAGGAACTCCTCTTCATTGAAGACGGGCACGATGATGGTCAACGTGGCCATTACGCTTCCATTTTGGGGCGCTGTAGGCGCCACTGAGCGGCCTGTTCGTAAGCCATCGCCACGCGCAGTGCGTCGCCTTCCCGCCAGAGGCCGGATATGACACTGATCCCTTGAGGCATGCCCTTGAGGAAGCCGCAGGGGACAACCACCTGCGGATGGCCGGTGAGATTCGTAGAGGCGAGATGGGCATACGGCGGTGTCACTACGGCATCCCAATCCTGGAAAAAGCGCTCGAGCTGCTCGATCAGCAGGGTGCGTGCGCGCTGGGCGCGGATGTACTCGACAGCCGGGATGAGGCGGGAGGTGCGGAACGAGTTGGGCCAGGCGCCGGGGCCCTGGTCTTTGAGTTCGGAGACGCGGCCGTTGCGCGTGATGTCGTCGAAGGCGGCGGCGGCCTCGGCGCTGAGGACGAAGCCGATGGTATTGGCGGAGGAGTCTGGAATCTGGACGGGCTTCAGTGTGGCGCCCGCCTTGCGCAGGGTCTCAAGGGCTTCGTCGTAGAGGGGCTTCGTGTCGGCGTCCAGTTTCTGGAAGTCCGCTTCGGCAAAACCGATGCGCAGGGCCGCGAGCGGCTGGGCCGGCTGCCAGTGGAAGGGGGCGCTAGTGACGGTGCGGTCCCGCTGGTCGGGTCCGTAGATCGCGTTGAGGACGAGTGCGCAATCTTCCACGCCGCGGCAGATGGGCCCCACCTTGTCCATGGTCCAGGAGAGTCCCATGGCGCCGGTGCGCGGGACGCGGCCATAGGTGGGACGGAGGCCAACCGTGCCGCAGCGGATGCTGGGACTTACAATGGAGCCGCGGGTTTCTGTGCCGATGGCGAAGCCGACCAAGCCGGCGCCAGTGGCAGAAGCCGAACCGGCGGAGGAGCCGCTGGAAGTCTCCTTGAGATTCCAGGGTGTCTTGGTCATGCCTTCAAACCAGAGGCCGCCCATGGCGAGCGCGCCCATCGAGAGCTTGGCCACCAGCACGGCGCCGGCATTTTGGAGCCGTGTGTAGACGGTGCAATCGTGTTCGGGGACGCGGTCGCGGAACGGCTCGGCGCCCCAAGTGGTCCGGATGCCTTTGGTGTCAAAGAGATCCTTGAGGCCGTAGGGAATGCCGTGGAGCGCCCCGCGGTAGCGGCCGCGGCGGATCTCGGCATCGGCGGCCGCGGCCTGTTGTAGGGCGAGGTCTTCCGTCAGAGTGATGACGCACAGCAGTTTGGGGCCGTATTGCTTGAGGCGCGCGAGGTACAGGCGCGTGAGTTCGGTGCTGGTGACGCGGCGGGACTTAATGAGCGCAGCCAGGACTGTCAGGGGCTGAAATGCGAGGTCCTCTCCGGATGGTGGTTTGGCGGGGGGCCGGATGATCGTGGGCCGGAAGATGGGTTTGGCGGCGGCCGGCTGATGATCGGGCAGGCCAGGGTGGAAGGCAAACGCGGGCTCGGTCGCGTAGGGAATCTCGATCTTGCGGAGACGTTCGTAGTCCGCCAGTCCGCGAGCAGCTCCGCGGAGCATCAGATCGAGTTGGTCTGGAGTAAACTCCAGGCCCGCCACTTTGAGAGCGGCGGCGAGCTGCTCCCTGGTGAGTGCGGGACTGGCAGTCTGGTTTTGCTGCGCGGGAAGAGTGGAGGCGGCGCTGAGCGCGGCCACGAGTTCAAACAACCGGCGGCGTTCCATGAATGATCATGGTACCCTTTTGCAAACGCCCCGCGAGGCACAAGCGGAGAGGAGCATCACAATGAACCGTCCGGTGACGATTCTGGCGATTGCGAGCTACGAGAAAGGGCATGCCTTCCTGCGGCAGGCGCGGGCGGAGGGAGCGCGCGTGTTGCTTCTGACCTCTCTATCCCTCAAGGAAACGGGGGCGTGGCCGGCCGATGTGGCGGACGAGATCTTCTACATGCCGGATACGGAGAAGCAGTGGAACCGCGAAGATACGTTTAAGGCCGTGGCCTACCTGGCGCGCACCGAGCATTTGGACCGGATCGTGCCTTTGGACGATTTCGACCTGGAGTTGGCTGCATCCCTGCGGGAGCATCTCCGGATTGCGGGCATGGGGGAGACCACCGTACGGCGCTTCCGCGACAAACTGGCGATGCGGATGTGCGCGCAGGAGGCGGGAATCGATGTGCCGCAGTTCGTGCACGTGCTGAACCATGAGAAGGTGAGGCGATTTACTGAGCGCGTGGCGGCGCCATGGGTGCTGAAACCGCGCAGTTTCGCGGGTTCGATCGGGATCAGGAAGATCGAGAGTGCGGCGCAGTTGTGGGCTGAGTTGGAAAAACTGGGTGATCTGCAGGCGCACTACCTGCTGGAGAAGTATGTTCCGGGTTCGATCTGCCACGTGGACACTATCGTCTACGAGCGCGAAATCAAGTTCGCCGCGGCCAGCGGCTATGGCCGGCCGCCAATGGACGTGGCGCATGGCGGCGGGGTGTTCACAACCAGCCTGCTGGAGCGCGGCACGCCGCTGGAAGAGGAACTGCTGGAATTGAACGCCCACTTGCTGAAAGCGCTGGGCATGGTGCGCGGGGTCAACCACACGGAGTACATTGTGGCGGAAGACGGGACAATCTTCTTCCTGGAAACGGCGGCGAGGGTAGGCGGGGCGCACATCGCGGATCTGGTGGAGCAAGCTACGGGCGTCAACCTGTGGGCGGAGTGGGCGCGGATCGAAGTGGCCGGCGGCAAGCTGAAGTACACGCCACCCGTGCCGCGACAGGATTACGCGGGATTGCTCGTTACACTAGCCCGCCAGGAGTGGCCGGACACGAGCGGGTATCAGCATCCCGAGATTGTGTGGCGGTTGAACAAGAAGAATCACGTGGGCTTCATCGTTCGGGCGGAGTCCCACTCGCGGGTGCGGGAAGTGCTGGACGAAATCACCGGCCGTGTCCAACAGGATTTCTGGGCGTATGCACCGCCCAAGGAACGGCCAGTGGACTGAGGAGCGGCTCAGAAAGGACCCGCTTCAAGAGTAGAGGACGTTGAGGTATAGTTCTATCGGGAGCTGTTGCAAATGGAGCTGAATCGACGATCCGTACTGATGACAATTGGGGCCGCGGCCGTGCCAGTGCCGGTCATGGCAGCCGACCCGTGGGAGAAAGACGCCAAAGAGTGGGATGAGAAAGATCTTCAGAAGATCATGTCGGATTCTCCTTGGGCGAAGTCCGTTTCTGTGAGTTTGAGCGGGCCTTCGGTGGGCAGCATAGGCGGCGGCGGAGGCCGCGGCGGGCGCGGTGGCGGCGGCGGGGCGGGTGGCGGCGGTGGAGCGGGTGGAGGCGGAGGCATGGACGCCAGCAGTTCTTCAGGCATGGGTGGCTCTCCCATGGGAGGAGAGGGCGGCCCAGGCGGCGGTGGCGGCGGGATGGGTGGCGGCGGACTTGCACCCTCAATCACGTTCCTGATTCGTTGGCAGACCGCGAAGCCCGTAAAGATTGCATCGGTGCGCTCGCGCATGGGAGGCGAGGCCGACACGTCCGCCCAGGCCAAGGAGTTCATCGAACGCAAAGAACAGGATTATGTCATCGCCGTGATCATGCCCAATATGAGAGGCGGCGGACCGCGCCCGGGCGGCGGAGAGGGCAAGGGTGGGCCCCAGGAGCCCTCGCCTGAGATGGAAGCCCGCTTGAAGCAAGGCGCATGGCTTTCCTGGAAGGGGCACGAGAAGGTGCATCCGACGTCGGTGACGCCCCCGAAGCAGGGCCAGAGCGCGTTCATCTTTCACTTCCCCAAGGACCATCCGATCGAGTTGGCCGACAAGGAAGTGGAGTTTGCTATGAAGCGTGGCGAGACAGAGGTGAAGAAAAAATTCCGGCTGAAGGATATGGTCTTTCAGGGGGAATTGGCGCTCTAGAGAGAGCCAGGCCACCGGGCCGGGACACAGCGCCTCTGCAGCAACGGGAGCTTATCCCGATCGCCGCGCTGGAAGCGGATTCGCCCGTCGTGCACGGGACAAGGACTCGCCGCCGTCGAGCCCCGTCGGGTCGAGCTATTCGAGGACTGCCCACTCCCAGTGGCAACAATTGTTTTCCAAGATGAAGATCATCCTGGCGTAGGCCGACTCCTCTTCGGACATCTGCTGGATGGCTCGGCGGCCGTCAATGGGTTCGTTCGCCACCTGATGATTGGTGGCGGCTCCACCGTGCCCCGCGCTCAGCGCAGCCACAGCGATGCGGTTGCAGGCTTCCGCTCAGGCAAGAACCAGCTCGCCGGGCGCTATTACATCAGGTAGTCTTTGAGCTTGTCGAGGATCGATTTCTCTTCGGGCTCATTCTCGGCGGGCAGTGTGTCGCGCAGTTGCTCCAGCAACCGGCGCTGCTCGCGGGTGAGCTTGCGCGGAGTTTTTACTTCGATTCGAACGATGAGGTCGCCGCGTCCGCCGCCATTCACGTAGGGAACGCCGCGGCCTTTGAGGCGCAAGGTCTCTCCGCTCTGGATACCCTCGGGGACTCTGAGAGATTCCAGACCTTCAAAGGTGAGTATGTGGATCTCCGTGCCGAGAGCGGCCTGGGCGACATTCACGGGAACGATGCAGTGCAGATCGTACTCATGACGCTCGAAGACCGGGTGCGGCTGGACAGAAAGAAAGACGTAGAGATCTCCGGAGGGGCCGCCGTTGACCCCGGGCTGCCCTTCTCCACCGACACGCATCTTCATGCCGGTGTCGACGCCCGCCGGGATCTTGACCTTGAGCTTCCGGGTGACCTGAGTATAGGCCTCACCTTTGCATGCCTTGCAGGGCCGGCGCAGGATCTTCCCGGATCCGCCGCACTGGTTGCAGGTCTTGCGGATGGAGAGAAAGCCCTGCTGATAGAAGACCTCGCCGCGGCCGCGGCAGAGCGAGCAGGAGGTCCAACCGTCCTCTGATTCCGCACCGCTGCCTTTGCAGGAAGCGCAGGGTTCTGTGCGCGGGACCTGGATGTCCACTTCCTTGCCGAAAATCGACTCCTCGAAGGCGATTTCGAGGTCGTAGCGCACATCGTCGCCGCGCTGGGCGCGATTGCGGCGGCGCCCGCCGCCCCCGCCGAAGAGGTCTCCGAAGCCGAAGAAATCGCCGAAGATGTCGGCGAAGTCGGAAAAGGCATCGGGATTGAAGCCCTGCTGGGCCGCTCCGGCGACACCCTGGTGTCCATAGGTATCGTAGGCGTGCCGCTTTTCGGGATCGCTAAGGACGCTGTAGGCCTCGGCGGCCTCCTTGAAATGCTCCTCGGCCTCTTTGTTGCCGGGGTTACGGTCCGGATGGAACTTGAGGGCGAGCTTGCGGTAGGCGCTCTTCAACTCCGACTCGCCGGCGCCTTTGGCGAGGCCGAGGACCTCATAATAGTCGCGCTTGGCCAAGACTTAACCCTTCACCGCAACACGGACCATGGCGGGACGCAGTAGGCGGCCCTTGAAAGTATAGCCGCGCTGATGTTCCGCGGCGACGGTGTCGATTTCGATGTTCGGATCCTCGATTCGGTCGATGGCGTAGTGCAGGTTGGGATCAAACGGCTGGCCTTCGGCGGCGATGGGCTCCAGGCCCAGCTTGGTGAGCGCTTCCGACATTCGCTGATAGATGAGCTGAGTTCCGCGCGCGAACTCCGCGTCGGCGCATTCCACTTTCAGCGCGCGCTCGAAGTCGTCGAGGATCGAGATCATCGCCTTCAGCGCGTCACTGGATCCATACTCGATGGCTTCGGACTTCTCGCGATCGCTGCGCTTGCGGAAATTGTCGAATTCGGCGGCCAGACGGAGGTAACGGTCGTTGATCTCCGTGCGTTCCCGTTCGAGCCGCGCGCATTCCTGCGAAAGAGACTCAACGGTGAGAAGCGTATCGGTGGCCGCGGGCTCCTGCTGGCCGGGCGCATCGGTGGTGCTGATAGTAGAGAGATCAGGATCGGGCATGTTGGTGCGTCAGATTCCAGGTTAGCAAGGGAACCGCTACTGAGGTAGGCTCTGGAGCACGCGCCCCAGTTGGGCGACGGCGGCCATCACCTTGGGATAGTTCATTCGCATGGGCCCGAGGACGGCCATGCGGGTCTCGCCTCCGCCGGGCAGGTGGAGCGACAGGCCGATCAGCGACAGCTCCCGCATCGCGGGGTGGGCGCCCTCCAGGCCAACCTGCACCTGTACCTCATCCGAGCGGGCGTCGAGAAACTGGTCGAGCAGGTCGATGAGACGTTGTTTCTCTTCCAGAGTGCGGAAGAGCTCGCGGAGTTTCTCGCGGGTGAGGTGCAGGTCCAGCCCGACGAGATTCGAGGTTCCTTCCAGATAGATGCGGGGCGCATGGCCGAAGCTGAGCAAGCCCTGCGAATAGAGCGAATGCAGGCGGCGCAGGAGACCGTCGTAAAGGGCGCGTTCCTCGCGGAGGAGAATGTCCAGCTCCGTGCGGATCGTGGTGAGAGCCCAGCCGGAGAAGTTCGAGTTGACGTAGTTGCGAATGGAGACCAGGTCTTCCTGCTGGAGCGGCTCCTGCACGTAGGCCACCTGGTTGTGGACCAGTCCGTCGCGGGTGACGACCACCATCAGCACGCGCCCTTCCGACAGGCGGACCAGTTCGATCTGGTCCAGTAGCTGTGCCGAGGCGGGAATGGCGGCGACGATGCCGACGTTGCGCGTGAGCGTCGTGAGCACATGGGAGGCGTACTCGGCGCGCTGTTCCAAAGAGGGATAGTGGACGAGTTCCTCCCGCAGGCGTTCGGCAGAGGAATCAAGAGAAGCCCGGGCGGCGCCGGATTGGGCAAAGTGCTGGAAGGCCTTCGCCGTAGGGACGCGGCCGGCTGAGGTGTGAGGCTGATCCAGATATCCGAGGTCAGCCAGATCCGCCATGATGTTGCGAATGGTGGCCGGGCTCAAGTTGTCTTTGCGCCGGCGGGCGATGGTACGGGACGCAACTGGCTCACCGGTTTCGACGTAGCACTGCACGATGGCGTGCATCACTTCGATGGTGCGTTGAGGAAGCGCCTGATCCATAGGTAGAAGTTAATTCTATACGGGACGACCCCGTTGATCACCATCTTACACGCAGTCGCGTGGGCACGTGCACCGCATTGTGATTCAGAATAGGGGCATGTTGTCGCGCAGAGAATTGATGGGCACGGCTCCGGCGTTTCTGAGACAAGTGCGGCGCAGGCGCAAACCGAACCTTTTGTTCCTGATGGCGGACGACCATGCAGGTTATGTGATGGGTTGCGATGGAAACGGCCTGGCCCAGACGCCGAACCTGGACCGGCTGGCTTCCGAGAGCATGCGGTTCTCCTCGCATTACTGCAATGCGCCTGTGTGCACCCCCTCGCGGCAGAGCCTGCTGACGGGCCAGATGCCGCACTCGGCCGGCGTGACAGTGCTGCAGACGCCGCTTTCGGCGGACAAGCCCACGTTGGCGAAACAGTTGAAGCGGGCCGGGTATCAAACGGCGGTGTTCGGCAAAATGCACTTCAACCGGCCGGGCGAGCCGGGATTGCACGGGTTCGACTATCTCATGACCGAGGGCGAGGCGACCAAGGCGTGGCAAGGGAAGGTAAAGCCCGCGCCGATCCCCGGCGATGTCGCCACGAAGCGCCTGCCTTGGCAACCGTTCAAAACGCCGGCGGCAGAGTGGCTGAACGCCGCCAATCTGCCCTACCCAAGGCGCGATGCCGAGATGCGCGGAACCTTTATCGCACGGGAGGGGATGCGCTACCTGGAGGAGAATCGCGACAAGCCCTTCGCTCTGTGGGTCAGCCTGCAGGAGCCGCATTCGCCCTTCGACTATCCAGTGGAAGATCGCGGCGCCTTCGATCCGAGGAGGTTTCCAGTGCCGCGCGTGGGCCCCCAGGATGGCGGACAGATCCCCATGATTTTTCGAGACTTATCTCCTGAGGAGAAGCAAGGCATTATCGCTGCGTATTACACGTCCACGCGGTTCCTGGACCGCAACTGGGGCCGGGTGCTGAACAAACTGAAGGAGTTGGGACTGGAAGAGGATACGGTGGTGGTCTACACGGCTGACCACGGTTACGATCTGGGCCAGCACGGCCGGTTTGAAAAGCACTGCGGATATGATCCCGCTCTCCGCGTTCCCTTGATGATCCGCTGGCCCGGGCAAGTGACTCCCGGCGTTGTGCGCGACTTCACAGAGCATCTCGACCTAGGGCCGGCATTGCTCGACATGTTGGAGGCGCCCCCGCTGCCTGTGCAGCAGGGGCAGAGCTTGCGGCCCTACCTGGAGGGACGTAGGCCGGAGCGGCCTCGCACCCATATCGTGAGCGAATATCTGGAAAACGAAGAGGTGTTCGTCCGGACTTCGCAGTGGAAACTCCAGTACGGCAGCGGGCGGCGGAAGCGCACGGATGGCTATGTGACGGATCAGCCGACGCCGGGCCGGACGGTCAAGCTGTTCCACCTCGGCAAAGACCCGGGCGAGTTCGTGAACGAGGCTGGGCGCTATCCCAAAGAGGTGGCTGAGCTGCAGAAAGTCGCGCTGGCGAGGTTCCGCACAACCCATCCGGATGCGGCTCACGAGCCGTCGCAGGGGAGCGTTGAAGATCTACTGGATTTCTACCTGCCACCCCGGGACGCTAAGTCGGCGTGACCGCGGGTCGTTGGAAGAGCTGTTCGGTTTCCGGCTTCAGCAGAACCCAGAATGCGTAGAGTGAGATGGCCGTGCCAAGGGGGAAGTGCAGCAAGTTCAGGCCGGAAATCACAAAACCCAAGATCCGAGCCCAAGGGCGCAGGTTGTACAGGCCGAAGCCTAGAATCAGAGACGGGAGCGACAGCACCAGAATGACGCCGACCACCACCGTCACCACCACCTGGAGAATCGCGATGGGGATATCGGCAGCTTCCTGAGCCGCGACCGCGAGGATGACTGGAAGGATGGAAGCTCCGGCGAAAGTGATGCAGGCGGCCAGGACGCCGAGTGCGCCGATGACGATGTTGAACCAGGCTAGTATGCGGACGTGCGATGCCATGCTCATGTGTTGGTCCTAGCTGATTCTACGTCAAAATCCGGGGAATGGTTCACTCAGGCGTTGACCGGGGTTGCGCGTGAAAAGAGACGGGGAAGAAAAGATTCGGTAGAATGGAGAGAGAGCCAGTGCATGGCTCGAGCCTTCCTTTGCGTATCAATCACGTGTATTGGCTGGGAATCGGTGCTAGACTCAGGTGGTCAGCGATTCCGGTATTCGAGTCGCGGGGGTGACGCTTTCTCGTATGGATCCGATCGGACTACTCGCTTTATTACTTGGCCCTTCGAAGATGGATCGCTGGGCTCGGGCGCTCTCTGACAACACCTTCGCAGGCGTGCACCAGTTGGATTGGTTCGACTGGGTGCTGCTGATCCCCTACTTCACGCTGCTCACGATCCTGGCGATCTACGGCGCGCACCGCTTTGCGGTGATTCGTGGGTACCTGAAGCACAAACACAAGGTACCCACCGTACCGCAAAAGCGCTTTGAGCAACTGCCGCCCGTCACCATCCAGCTCCCTCTTTTCAATGAGAGGAACGTGGTGGATCAACTGATGGAAGGCGTTCTGAAGGTCCGGTATCCGCGCGAACTTCTCGAGATCCAGGTGCTCGACGACTCCACCGACGATACGCACCCCTACACCGAAGCGCTGGTGGCCCGGCTGAAAGAGCAGGGGCATCCGATTGAATACATCCACCGCACCAACCGGACCGGCTACAAGGCCGGCGCTCTCCAGGAGGGCATGGCCCAGGCGAAGGGTGAGTTTATGGCGGTGTTCGACGCCGACTTCATCCCCCCGGAAGACTACCTGGAGAAGACGATGCACTTCTTTGCCGACCCGGGCGTCGGCGTCGTGCAGACCCGTTGGACCTACCTCAACCGCGATCACAACCTGCTCACCGAAGTTCAGGCCCTCATGCTCGATGGCCACTTCGCGCTGGAGCATGTAGCGCGTTGCTGCGGCGGCCTTTTCTTTAATTTCAATGGCACGGCCGGCATCCTGCGGCGAGCGATGATCGAGGACGCCGGAGGCTGGCAGCACGATACTCTGACGGAAGATTCCGACCTGAGCTACCGCGCCCAGCTGAAGGGCTGGCAGTTCGTCTATCTGCCGTGGATCGAGTGTCCATCAGAACTGCCTGTAGACACCTACGGCTTTCAGGTGCAGCAGCAGCGCTGGGCCAAAGGCCTCACCCAGGTGGCGATGAAGCTGCTGCCGTCCATCATGCGCGCGCCCATCGGCTGGCGCGAGAAGGTGGAGGCGTGGTTCCATCTGACCCCCAACATCAGCTACCCGATGATGGTGATCGTTTCGGCGTTGATGCTGCCTGTGATGATGGTGCGGTTTTACATCGGCTGGGAGCAGATGCTTTTCGTGGACGCGCCGCTGATCGTGTGTTCCTTCTGGTCTGTGGTGAGCTTCTACCTGTTGGCGGAGCGCGAGCTGTATCCCAATGATTGGAAACGAGCGGTGTTCATACTGCCCTTCCTCCTGGCGATGGGCGTGGCGCTGACGATTTCCAATACAAAGGCGGTCATTGAGGCCCTGATGCGCAAGCAGTCCAGCTTTGTGCGCACTCCGAAGTATGCCCCGAAGGCCTCCGGCGTAGCTGTTGCGGTGGCCTACAAACGCAAGTCCGGCTGGTTGCCGATGGCCGAAATCGGGATGGGGATTTTCTTCCTGGGGCTGGTGGCATACTGCATCGATGTGCAGAACTATTTCGCCCTTCCGTTCCTCTCGATCTTTGTTTCCGGTTACTTGTGGGCCGGTTGCTCCACGCTGTGGCAGGAGTACCAGGCGAAGCTGAAGTTCGAGCGTGCGGCCCGTAAGGTGGAAGTGGAAGCGGTTAGCTAACAGACTGCGCGCGTCGCTGCGTCATTCATCAGAAATTTCTGCAGGCCCGATCGATATTTTGTTTTGATCCGGCAGCCGATTTCACTTACAATAATCACGACAGGGTACAGTTGAGGACCGAACTTCCTGTGAGAGTCCTCCACGTTCAAATCCCCCCCCTCTGATTTCCCCCACAGCAGTAACCGCCTAGTGGCGACTCCTACCGCTCTCCTGTCCTGAGCACACCTAACCTGACGTTCATGCGGAGCCTTGCCCGCACCCGCGAACTGTAGCAAAGACCCGAGGGAGATACTCATGAAGTGGATTAACGGTAGTGTGTCCGGAACACACGTACGCGGATTCAAGCGATTTCTGGGAGTCATTCTGGCGGCCGCGCTGGCCGCCGCCAGCCTGGCTGCACAATCAACGTACGGAAGCCTGCGCGGCACGGTGGCGGACAGCAACGGCGGTGTCATTCCCGGCGTGAAGGTTTCGCTGGTGGATGAAGCCACCAATCTCAGCCGTTCCACGCTGACGAATGAGACGGGGGAGTTTACGTTCGCCTCCGTGACTCCGTCCGGGTACCGGCTGGTGGCGGAAGCGCCAGGATTCAAGAAATTCGAACGCGCCGGCGTCTCTGTGGCCACGCAGCAGGCGGTGACGGTGGACATGAAGATGGAACTAGGCGCCGTGACCGAAAGTGTGATGGTGACCGAAGAGGTGCCCCTACTCGAAACGGCCAGCGCCTCGCAGGGCCAGGTGGTGGACCGGCAGAAGCTGACGGATCTGCCCAACCTCGGCCGCAATCCATTCATGATGTCGAGGCTTTCGCCGACCGTGCAGCAGGTGGGCAATCCCGCTTACAACCGCATGCAGGACCAGTCCGGTTCCTCGCAGATCTCCATCAATGGCGGTCCGGTGCGCGGCAACAACTACCTCATCGATGGCGTGCCGATCACCGACTTTTCCAACCGCGCCATCATCATCCCCTCTCTCGAAGCAGTGTCGGAAATGAAGGTGCAATATTCCACCTACGACGCGGAAATGGGCCGCACCGGCGGCGGCATGTTCAACACGCTGCTCAAGTCCGGCAGCAACGGCTATCACGGCTCGCTGATGGGCTACATGCGCCAGACGGACTGGCTGGCCAATACCTTCTTCAACAACCGCAATGGCAAGGCCATCACAGACCAGCCGTTTCGCAACTATGGCGGCTCATTCGGCGGTCCATTGAGCATTCCCAAGCTTTACAACGGCAAAGACCGTACATTCTTCTGGCTCGGCTTCGAAGGATATCGCGACACCCAGGCCGCCAGCCGCGAACAGTACACCCCTACCGCCCTGGAGCGCGTGGGCGACTTTTCTCAGAGCCTCAACAACTCCGGCGCCCGGCTTACCATCTACGACCCGCTCTCCACGCAGGCCGACGGCAGCCGCAGCCCCTTCGCCGGGAACGTGATTCCCGGCGCCCGTATCGATAAGGTGGGCCGCAACATCGCCGCCACCTACATGGCCCCGAACAAGACGACCTCCCGATACTACGGCGACCCCAACCTGGCCGGCGCCGGCCCGCGGGCCTCCAAGGCCGACCAGTTGTTCGGCAAGTTCGACCCCCAGCTCACCTCGTGGTGGCGGGCCAGCCTCAGCTACCTGCGCTACAACTCCAACGAGCCGGGCGAGAATCCCTACCCCACCGTCTCCTCGCCCGACCAGTGGTTCCTCCGCCGTTACGTGGACGCCACGGCTGTGAACTCCACCCTCACGCCGAGCAGCACCTGGGTGCTGACTTTCCGCTACGGCTTCAATCGCTTTCCCAACATCGGCACGCAGGCTTCGCAGGGCTTCAACGTGGCCAGCCTCGGCTTCAACCAGGCTTTCGTGAAGGACATCGCCTCGCCCACCTTCCCGAACGTGGCCATGCAGTCTGCCTACTCGCTAGGCACCAACAACAATTTCAACTACGTGCACCACTCGAAGAACCTCAGCGCCAACGCAGCGAAGTTCATGGGGCGCCACAGCATCAAGTTCGGCTACGACTTCCGCCGTCTGCACGACGACGGCCTGGATTTCCAGAACTCGGCCGGCGCGTTCACGTTCGACAACCGCTTCAGCCGTTCCAACTCGAACTCCTCCACCAGCGCCAGCGGCGCCGACATTGCCGACATGCTGCTGGGCGCGCCCGCCGGGGCCACCGGCTTCCTGCCCACCAAGCTCTATCAGTACGTGGACTACAACGCGCTCTACATCCACGACGACTTCCGCTTCTCGCAGAAGCTGACCTTCAACCTCGGACTGCGTTGGGAGCGGGAAACAGGTCTGGCGGAGGTCAACAACAACCTGATCACCGGCTTTGACGCCAAGGCGGCGAATCCGATTGGCGCCGCTGCCGGCGTCAGCACCCCGGGCGTTTTCCGTTTCGCCGGAGTGAATGGCCAGCCGGCCACTACCGGGAATCCTAACCTCAGCAAGTTCTCTCCGCGCCTTGGCGTGGCCTACCAACTCACCAGCAAGATCGTCATTCGCGGTGGCTGGGGGATGTTCTGGGCGCCGAACTTCCCGCTCGGTTCGCCCTACAACAGTGAAGGCATCACCGCCACCACGGCTCCTTCGGTTTCCAACGACGGCAACAAGACGCCAGCGCTGGCCCTCTCCAACCCCTTCCCCAACGGACTCGACAAGCCTGTGGGCAATTCGCTGGGCGATCTCACCGGCGTGGGCAAGCCCATGACCATCTTCGATCCAACCGCCCGCTCTCCCCGCGTTCAGCAGTTCTCTCTCGACATCCAGCGTCAAATGGGTGCCGGCTGGGTGGCCACGCTCGGCTACTCTGGATCTCGCACGGCGAACCTCACCTGGACAACGGCCGCTTTGAACTACAACCAGCTCAATCCGCAGTTCTTCACTCTCGGTTCGGCCCTCACCGCCGCCGTCGCCAACCCGTTCTTCGGAAAGGGAGGGACGGGCGTAATCGGTGGCGCCACCGTGGCCCGCAACCAGTTGATGCGGCCCTACCCGCAGTTCAGCAGCGTCAACTTCACCAACAGCGACCGGAACATGGCGCAGTACGATTCCATGTCCGTCAAAGCCGAGAAGCGCATGTCCGCCGGCCTCTCCGTGCTCTCGGCATTCACTTGGTCCCGCAACTTCGACATGGCGGGCGGTGGCCCGGGCAACAACCTGAACTCCGGCAACAGCGGACCTCAGGATGTCTACGGGCTGGCCGGTGAGTGGGGGCTCTCTTACCTTGACTCCCCGCTACGCTGGACGAACGCCATCACCTACGAACTCCCATTCGGCAAGGGCAAGGCGCTCATGACCGGCGCCAATCGCGTCGTCGACCTGCTGGTGGGCGGCTGGTCCGCCAACGCGGTTTCCACCATGCAGACAGGCTATCCGCTGCAGATCTACATGAACAACAACGGCAACAGCTCGCTGGGCACCTCCCGGCAGCGTCCCAACGCTACCGGCTCCTCTCCTTCCGTGGCTGCGGACTTCGGAGCCCGCATCGACGGCTGGATCAACAAGGCGGCTTTTTCCGATGCGGCCCCCTTTACGCTCGGCAGCGTGACACGCACCATTGCCATGCGCGGTCCGGGCCAGGTGAACTGGGATCTCTCGGTGTTCAAGTCCGCTCAGGTCTTTGAAGGGCTGAAGGTCCAGTTCCGGGCCGAAGCGCTGAACGCCATGAATACTCCGTTGTTCCGGGGACCGAATACGGCCTTCGGCAACGCGGCCTTCGGCAAGATCACGTCTCAGGCGAACTTCCCGCGCATGCTGCAGTTGGGCCTGCGCCTGTATTTCTGAACCCACCACGCAGAGGATCGAACAGAGGACTAAGAAGATGGGCAGCATCCTGACGCAAGAACAGAAGATCGAGATCGTCAAGCGGGGCTTCAGCAGACGCAGCCTCGCCCGTTTCGGCGCCCTCATGGGCGCCGGAGCGGCGCTTCCTTTCTACAACGAGCCAGCCATGGCTCAGTTGTCCAATCTCGGCAGGCTACCGCCAGGCGCCGTGAAGATCAACGCCAATGAGAATCCGATGGGGCCTTGCCCGGAAGCCCTGGAGGCCATTCGAAGCGTAGCCAGCCAGGGAGGACGCTACCTTTACGAGGAGACATTCGACTTCTCAAAAACCCTGGCCGACCAGGAGGGCCTCAAGCCGAACTATGTGATGGCGTTCCCCGGTTCGAGCGAACCTCTTCATCGTTCCGTGCTCGCCTTCACCTCGCCCTCTAAGCCTTTCATCATGGGCGACCCGGGCTACGAGGCGGGACAACGCGCGGCGGCCTTCATCGGATCCAAAGTGATCCGCGTGCCGCTGACCAAGACGTACGCCCACGACGTCAAGGCGATGGCTGCCGCCTCGCCCGACGCCGGGCTGATCTACATCTGCAACCCGAACAATCCCAGCGGCACCATCACTCCTAAAGCCGACATCGAATGGCTGGTGGCCAATAAGCCCGCCGGCAGCATTCTGCTGATCGACGAAGCCTACATCCATCTCAGCTCCGAGCCGTTCTCCACCAATCTGGTGGCGCAGGACAAGGACGTCATCATCCTGCGGACCTTTTCCAAGCTCTACGGCATGGCTGGATTGCGCGCCGGGGCGGCGATCGGCCGTCCGGACCTGCTGGCGAAAATCCAGGCGTACGGCGCCGGCGCACTGCCGGTCACCGGCATGGTGGGGGCTCACGCCAGCCTGAAATCGAAGAACCTCGTGCCCGAACGCCGCAAGATCATCGGCGACATCCGCGAGGACGTCTTCGAGTGGATGTCGAAGAAGGGCTATACCTTCGTGCCGTCGGTCAGCAACAAGTTCATGGTGGACGTGAAGCGGCCCGGCCAGGAGGTTGTGAAAGCCATGGCGGTGCAGAGCGTCTATATCGGACGCGTCTGGCCGGCATGGCCCACCTATGTGAGAGTGTCCGTTGGAACCAGGGAGGAGATGGCCAAGTTCAAAGTAGCCTTCGAGAAGGTGATGGCCTGAGCCATGCTCCTCCCGAAGCTCCGCTATTCCTGGAGCCAGTTGGTGGGCGATGTCTGCGGGGGCTTCATCGCCTCGCTCATCGCCCTTCCATACGGTCTCGCCATGGCGGCCCTCATGGGGCTGCCACCTGTTCTTGGAGTATTCACTTCGCTGCTCACCGCTCCTGTCACGGCTTTACTCGGTAGAAATCCTGTTCTGATTGGCGGCACATCCTCCGTGACAGTGCCATTTATTGCAGAGGCTGTGCGCCAGCAGGGATTGGGGGGCGCAGCCAAAGTAAGCCTGGTCGCCGCTGTCATCATGATGGCTTTTTCTCTCTTGAAGTTGGGCCGTTGGATCTCCCGAGTGCCGCACTCTGTGGTGACGGGATTTTCGTGCGGCATTGGCGGTTTGATGGTGATTTCGCAAATCGGGACGATCCTCGGCATCAAGGGCACAAACAGGTCTTCCATGGTGGAGACTCTGATGACGGTGTTCTCCCGGCTGGGGGAGGCCCGGCTTCAGCCATTGCTGCTGGGAGTGCTGGTGATCGCGGCCTGTACCGTGGTGGCTAGACGCTGGCCAAAGTTGCCCGCGCCGCTGTTGGGTGTGGCGCTGGCTCTGTGCGCCAAGCAGATATTCTCGCTCCACCAGCCGGAAGTCGGGGCGCTCTCGCTGGATCTGCCGCCATTTGCCGGGTTCGCCTGGTCGCCGCAAGACGTTTTCACCGTCCTGCCCACCGGCTTCGCGCTAGCCTTCGTGTCGAGCGTCAACATCCTGCTCACCTCGCGAGTCGTGGAGCATTTCCGGGGTTGGCGCCGGAGCATGAAGAAGGCCGATGCCGATGGCGAGCTGGGCGCCTACGGAATCTCAAACGTGCTGGCCGGCATGTTCGGCGCTCCTCTCAACGTGGGCATTCCCGCGCGCAGCCTGGCCAGTCTCCGCTGCGGCGGCAATTCCAGGATGTCGAACCTCTTCCATGCCGCGTTTCTGGCGCTGGTGGTTGGAGTCGGCGCTGGCGTGCTGGCGCACATCCCGCTGGCGGCGCTGGCCGGCGTCACGGCGTGGATGGGATTCTGCCTTCTGGATTGGTCTGCCTGGCGCAGAATCCCGCGCATGCGCAAGAGCGACGCCTCGGCATTTCTGCTGACGGCGCTTCTGGTGCTGAGCGTCAACGCGGTGATTGCCGTGGCCGCCGGTTGCGCAGTCTACGGCGTCGAATATCTTTATCGGAAATCTACCAGCGGCGCGGGACAGCAGCCGCTCAGCGCACAGTCTTCCGCGTAAGCAGCGCGGCATCGGAAGGCGCAAATTGCAGCCGGTCGGCAATGAGCTGACGCCCGGATAACCCGCGTCGGGCTACACCTTCATCGCCGTGGCCGTGCGTGTTCCCCGCAATATGCCAGATCTCGTGGGCCAGCACGCGGGCCATGGCGCGGCCCATGAGCTTGTCCCCTTCGCGGAACTGGCCGCCGTGCATGGCCTTCCGCGCGGCTGCCTGTACCCGGTCGCAGAGCACTTCGCTGAACGGTAGAACTTCACCGTCCGCCGTGTGCGTCAGGGCCAGCGGGCCACGCTCATCCAACGGCACCGGGAACGGTTCCATCCGGCAATTGCCGCGGAAGCGCACCACCACCAGGTCGCTAGCCTCCGTTCCGGATTGCATCTCGCCCAGTGTCTTCCATTCCACTTGCCGGTTGCCCTGTTTCATCAACAGGTCGAGCTCCGCCTGCAACTCCTGCAAAGCGGCTGAGGGAAGGGGCTTCTCGCTATCGACGACAACTGTGAGCGGAGAGTGCAGGGAGGGATGTCCTTCGAAACCCCACAGGGTCGAAGTAGCTACGAGGGTGAGAAGGAAGCAGCGCACAGGGCAGGCCTCAACGCCGGGGCGATCGGTGCCCCGCCGCGATATCAGTATATAACCGTTTAGTATGATCCAAAAGTAAAAAGAAAGAAGATACCTGGATCTGTTTTACCAGAGTCCCAGCAGCTTCCACCACGCCAGGCCGGCAGTGCCCCAAATCAGCAGGTGGCAGAGGGAAACCACGAAGCCGATTCGGTACCAATCTCCCATGGATACATAGCCTTGCGCGAAGAACATGGGTGACGGAGTAGTGCCGTAATTGGTCAATCCGGCGCTGAGATTGGCCAGGCAGGCGAAGCTGAACACCACCAGTCCGATGGGCGCCCCTTTGGCGGCCAACAGCGCCAGGAAGGGCGCATACATGGCCAGGATGTGAGCCGTGATGCTGGCGAACAGATAGTGCGCATAATAGAACACCAGCAGGGCCACCAGCAGCAGCGGAAGCCAATCCAGGGCGGAGAACGAAGCTCCCACGCCCTGCGCGAAAGCATGCGTTACGCCCTGCTCGTTAAGCGCCTTGCCCAGCCGGACCAGTCCTCCATACCAGAAGAAGAGGTCCCAGGCCGCGTGCTCCCTGACTATGTCCGACCATTCGAGCACCCCCGTGGCCAGCAGAGCCGCGCAACCGCACAGTGCCACCAGCGTGATGTCCACGCCGGTCCAACTGGAACTCACCCACGCCGTGCAGACCGCTGCGAATATGCCGGTCAGAACCTTTTCCCGCGCTGACATCGGCCCCATCTTGCCGATCTCCGTTCGTGCGAACGTGGTGGCTTCCGGAGTGTTGCGGATCTCGGGAGGATAGAGCTTCAGAACCACCCAGGGTATGACGGCGAGGGAGATCAGCCCCGGGACGAAGCCGGCTGCGAGCCACCCGGCCCAGGTCACTTTATACCCGTAGGCGCCGGCCATTTGAGCGGCTAGCGGATTGCTGGCCTGCCCGGTGAGAAACATCGCGGCGGTGACACAGATCGTCTGGTAGACGGCGGCCATCAGATACGAGCCGAGCCGCCTGGCGCTGCCTCCTGGTTCCGATCCGTAGAGATCCGCAATGGACCGCGCGATGGGCAGCACCACGCCACCCGAACGGGCCCCGTTCGAAGGAATGATCGTGGCCAGCACCATGTCAGAGAGCCCCAGCGCGTAGCAGACTCCAACCGTGCTTGAACCGAACCAGCGCACAAATCCCAGGGCGATGCGGCGAGCCAGGCCAGTGTTCAGCAGCGCTCTCGAGATGAAAAACGCCGAGACGACCAGCCATACCGTGGGATCCGAGTATCCACCCAGGGCATCGGCGAGTTTCAGACTAGTCAAGAAGGGCGCCAACGCCACGGCCAGCAGCACCAGGGCTCCGCCGGGCATTGGCTGGAAGACCAGACCCGCCACGGTCGTCAGAAAGAGCGCGGCCAGCCGCCATGCGGCAGGCGTCAGAGACGCAGGGCGGGGCAGTACGTAAGCCAGGGCGCAATAGAGCAGCGCCAGCAGCAACATGCCGCGCAGCCGCCGTGTGTGGGGTGAACTGCCGCCGCTCATGGAAAGAGTCTACACGCAACCAGGGGGATTCCGCGGCTTGACGGGGCGTTGAACCGCATGAGGGAATAGGAACTAGCTCTCCTCTGGGAAATCTTTTCTATGGCCTCTCTCCTGCGCTATTGCTGCGCCGTGCTCTTTCTGTTCACATTCGCGCTGCGCGCGCAAACCACCGCCACCATCGCCGGCACCGTCCACGACCCTACCGGCGCGGCCATCCCTGGCGCCAGTGTCGTCGTGGAAAATGCGGTGACAAAATTCCGCGCTCAAGTGGAAAGCGACCCATCCGGCGCCTTCGCTGTCCGCAACATTCCCTTTCACACCTACACCGTCACTGTGAAGCGCGAGGGATTTCAGCCCTTTCAGGAGACCGTCTCCTTGAGAAGCAGCGTCCCGCAGGCGCTCGAAGTGAAACTGGGCCTGGCCGCCGCCGCAGACAGCGTCACCGTGACTGCTTCCAATGAACTCCTCATCGACCCGGAGGAAACCGGCACGCACATCCAGATGAATCAGAGCGACATCGAACGCCTGGCGCTGCAGACCGGCAACAAGGGCATTGAGAGCGTCATTGTCAGCTTCCCCGGCTTCACGCAGAACGCCAATGGCGCCATCCATCCCAGAGGCGCGCACAATCAGATGACCTACGTGATCGACGGCATGCCCATTTCCGACCAGCTCACCGGCGCTTTTGCCAATGCCGTCGATCCGAATATCGTGCAGACGGTGGAGCTGTTCACGGGAAACGTGCCGGTGGAGTACGGCGCCAAGGTCAGCGGCGTCGCCAACATCACCACCAAATCCGGCATGGGCACGGGCCGCAAGTTCAGCGGCAACCTCCTGCTCAATGCCGCGCGCTTCGATCTGCTCAGCCAGGTGACCCAGGTGGCGGGCGAAAGCGGCCGCTTCGGCTACTCCGCCATCGTCAACACCTCCAAGTCCAACCGCTATCTGGATGCCGTGTCGCTCGACAACCTCCACAACGGCGGTAACAACGAGCGCGGCTTTCTCCGCCTGGACTGGCAGGCCGGCGCCCGCGACATTCTACGTTTCAACGCGCTGGCTGGCCGCTCTTCTTATCAGTTGGCGAACCTCCGCTCGCAGCATGCCGTGGGCATGGATCAACGCCAGCTTCTGCGCGACGCTTCCGGGGCCATCTCCTGGGTGCACACCATCGACGCCCGCACGACGCTCGAATCCACCACCTCCTATCGCAGCACGATCGCGCAGCTTTCACCTAGCGCCGGCGACACACCCGTCACCGCATCGCAGGCCCGCCATCTTTCCACATTCACCACCGGCGCCCGCTGGAACGCCGTGCGCGGTGCGCACAATGTCCGCGCAGGCTTCGACGTACAGCGTTTCCCCGTCAGCGAGCATTTCACATTCGGCATCACGGACCGCACTTTCAATCAGCCCGGCGCGGAAGGCTTCAACCCCAACCTCCTGCCGTACGACCTGACGCGCCGCGGCAGCCTGTTCGACTTCCGCGATCAGCAGACCGGCGGCCTCTATTCGGTCTTCCTCCAGGACGCCATCTCACTGGGGCGCTGGCAGTTTTCGCTCGGCGTGCGTTATGACAACTACCGCTTTCTGGTCAATGGAAACCAGTTGCAGCCCCGTGTCGGCTTCGCCTACCACATCAAGGAAACCGGCACCGTCCTCCGCGGCTCCTACTCGCGCACCTACCAGACGCCTCCCAATGAAAACCTGCTGCTCTCTTCCTCCCAGCAGGCTGCCGCCGTCGCCCCGCCAGCCATCCAGGAGAATCTCGGCTCTGCCGTCGTCCTCCTGCGCCCGGAGCGCCAGAACTTCTTCGAGGCCGGACTCCAGCAGGCAGTGGGTAAGCGCGCCAGCCTCAACGTCAGCTACTACCACAAGGCTGCCACGGACCAGCAGGACAATAACAACTTCCTCAATACGGGCGTGATTTTCCCCGTTACCCTCTCCAAGATTCGCGTGAACGGCGTGGAGGGCCGCCTCGTCATTCCCCCCGTCAAGGGCCTATCAGGCTCGGTCTCAGTCACCCATTCCCGCGCCATCTCCACGCCGCCTTTCTCGGGCGGCCTCTACATCGGCAATGACGCCATCGCCCTGCTGACCGCCGGTCCGTTCGTGATCGATCACGATCAACCCGTCTCCGTCCAGGCAGTGCTCACCTACTCGCACCCCAAAGGCTTCTATGCCACCTTCAGCAACCGCTACGACTACGGGTTGGTAGCCAATCCCTCCGACCCGGCACAAGTGGCGGCCGACCCCGATTACTCGGACCTTCTCCCCTACGTGAAGCTCAACGCCACGCCGGCCCGAGTGCGCCCGCGCAACATCGTCGACCTGGCGCTCGGCTGGGAACGTGTCAAGGAGGGCCGGAAGCGCTGGGACATCGGCATCCAGTTCACCAATCTCACCGCGCGCACCGCGCTGTTCAACTTCCAGTCCGTCTTCGTCGGCACCCGCCTGGTGCAGCCGTTATCCGTGGGGGCCCGTCTGCGCTGGTTTTTCTAGAACTTCAGGAACCAGCGCCGCTTCCACAAAGCCCAGGCAATCACCCACAGAACCGCCACGTTCGTCAGCGCGTAGAGCAAGCTGGCATTGATGGGCGAAGCCAAGGCCAGGCAGAAGTTGTCGTAGTACCACTTATGAAAGCCCGTGCGCGAGGCGATCTTTGCCACCGTGCCGGAAAGCACGAACATCAGAATCGAGTTCGTGCCGAAAATCTCGAAGAAACGGAACCAGCGTCCCTGCCCGCGCACATCCGCGATCCAATACCAGGCTCCGAACACGACCATGGCGAGCCCCGCCATGTGCACGGCGAACGAGGTGGTCCACAGGTTCTTGTTGATCGGCATCCAGATGGCAACTACCTGCGCCAGCGCCAGCAACCCGACGCCGCCGGCGAATAGGTACTTCAGCCGCTCCGCATGGCTGGTATAGCGCCGCAGCAGGTGGCCCGCCAGAATTCCGAACAGCACCGTGGAGATCGCCGGCAGTGTCGAGATGATGCCTTCCGGGTCCCATACCTTAGTCGCTCGCCACATGTGGCCGGTCAGGAAGAGGCTGTCCACGTAACGCGCGAAGTTGCACTCCATGGTCAGAGAGCCGGGGCCGCAGCCCGGTGTCGGGTACAACGTCATGAGGCCCCAGTAGAGAGCATTCACGCCGATCAGCGCCACGATCTGCCCGCGGACTCTGGTGAAAAGGAACAGCGCGCCCGCGATCAGATAACAGATGGCGATCCGTTGCAGCACGCCTGGAATGCGGATGGTGGACCAGTTGATGTTAGGCAGCGGGCTCAGCAGAAAGCCCAGTAAAAAGATGATGACAGCCCGCTGAACGGTGTGCCGCAGGAGCTGTGCCTTGTCCGCGCCCTGCTCCACCCGCCGGGCCGTGGAGAGCGTCATCGCCACACCCACCATCCAGAGAAAGAACGGAAACACCGTGTCGGTGAAGGTCCAGCCGTGCCACGCCGCGTGCTCCAGCGGCCCGTATGCGGGAGACGAGCCAGGGTTGTTCACCAGCACCATCGACGCGATGGTGGCGCCGCGGAAGATATCCAGCGATTGCAGGCGGCCCGTGGGCGAGTTGCTCATATTCCAGTGACGCTACCATAACGAATGTGCCGGCGCATGACGTCCATTCCTACTCAAACCCCGCGGAGTCGCGGGTCCGCCACGTCGAATTGGACCTGGCGGTGTCCTTCTCCGAGAAAAAACTGAGAGGCTCAGCCACTCTCCTGCTTGAGCCGGCGGGCAAAACCCTCGTCCTGGATACGCGCGATCTCACCATTCAGCGTGTCAACGGCTCCTCCTCCGGCTTCCGCGTCGGCGAGCGGGACAGGAAGTTGGGCGCGCCGCTCACCATCGATCTCCCTACAGGCACCCGCAGCGTCCTGGTGGAGTACGAAACGGCTCCCGCGGCCTCCGGGCTGCAATGGCTCGATCCAGCCCAGACCGCGGGCAAGCAGCACCCCTTCCTCTTCTCGCAATCCCAGGCCATCCACGCCCGCTCCTGGATTCCGCTGCAGGATTCTCCCGGTGTCCGCGTCACATATTCTGCCCGCGTCCACGCGCCTCTGCCGTTGAAGGCGCTGATGTCCGCCCGCCGAGTGCGGGACGGTCACTTCCACCTCGCTCAGCCCATTCCGCCCTACCTCATCGCCCTCGCAGTGGGCGACCTCCAATTCCAGGCCATCAGTCAACGCTGCGGGATCTGGGCTGAGCCCTCTGTGCTCAAGGCCGCCGCTCATGAGTTCGAAGACGTCGAGAAGATGGTGCAGGCCGCTGAGGGCCTCTACGGCCCCTACCGCTGGGGCCGCTATGACCTGCTGGTGCTGCCGCCTTCCTTCCCGTTCGGCGGCATGGAAAATCCCTGCCTCACCTTCGCCACGCCCACCGTCATCGCCGGAGATAAGAGCCTCGTCTCGCTGGTATCGCACGAACTGGCCCACTCCTGGTCCGGCAACCTCGTCACCAACGCCACCTGGAGCGACTTCTGGTTGAACGAAGGCTTCACCACTTACATCGAGCGCCGCATCCAGGAGGTCCTCTACGGCCGCAAGCGAAGCGAAATGGAGTTCGCCATCGAAACCGGCGAACTCGCTCAGGAGCTGAAAGCACTTCCCGCCGAGGACCAGAAGCTGCGTGTGAACCTCGACGCCCGCGACCCCGACGATGGCATGACCCAGGTGCCTTACGTCAAAGGCGCCCTCATGCTCCGCATGCTGGAAGAAAAGCTGGGCCGCGCCAGGTTCGACGCCTGGATCAAGGCGTACTTCGACCGCTTCGCCTTCCAGTCCATCACCACGGACGAATTCCTCGCTTATCTGCACGCCAGTTTTCCCGGCGAGAATCTCAGCGCGTGGATCTCGCAGCCCGGCCTGCCCCCCGACGCGCCCAAGGTCACCTACGACTTTGACTCAACGCCTCGCAAGAGCTGGGCCACGCAGGAATGGCTCCACTGGCTGCGACAGATGCCCGCGGATCTGAGCGCGGCGAAGATGGCCGCCCTCGACGCCGAGTGGGGCTTCACGCAATCGGGCAACAGCGAGATCTCGGCGCAGTGGCTGCTGATGGCGATCCGGGCCGGCTACCAGCCTGCCTTTGCCAGGTTGGAGCAGTTTCTCATCACGGTCGGCCGCCGCAAGTTCGTCAAGCCGCTCTATGAGGAACTCGTCAAGACACCTGCGGGCAAAGCGCGCGCGCAAGCCATCTA
>JACQZS010000328.1 GCA_016213725.1 Acidobacteriota bacterium
ATTCACCGTCGTCCGGTACAGCCACGACGGCACCCCCAACTCCGCCTCAATCCGGTCCAAGTGCCGGTACAGACGCAGGAACACCTCCTGCGACACGTCCTGCGCATCTTCAAGATTCCCTGCGATTCTCAACGCCGTGCGCAGCACCAGCTTCTCGTGCGCCTGCATCAGCCGGTGGAACTCTTCCAACCGGTCCGACCCCAACGCCGCTGCTGCGAATTGGATCTCTGCCACGGCCACTCTGATCTACATACGTTGCCGGGCGCGAAAACGTTGAGGCGCTATTTTGCCAGATCGTAGAACTCGTAGTCGTAGTTCCACTTCAACTGCTTGCCCGGCTCCACCTCGATCTTCACATAGGGCTCCGGGCAGAACGTCTTCCGGATCGCCCAGAACACGACGTGATCAATCGGAATATTGCCCTGGATTCTTACGCCGGCCCCGGCCTTCCGGTGCTCCATCCGCACATCGTAGACGCCCGCCTGCGGCCCCTCAGGCTTGAACTCCGCAATCGTGCTCTGGCCCATCTGCAGCTCTTTCAGAAACACGATCTCATTGCCGCGCTCCTCTGCGAACCCACCCTGAAACTTCCGAGACGCACTCAGCGTGAACGGGAACTTCACGCTCGCGTCCGGCCCCGTCGGCTGCGCGTCCATCACGAAGAAATTGTGGTTGTACTGGAACGTCTCGATCTTCGCCGTGCCCGTATTTTTCAGCGTGTGCTCGATCACCATCCGCGACGCGCCCTTCACCAGCCGGATCTTCTTCGTATACACGTAGTCGTAACCCGCCGGACCATGCAGCGCGTGCCGGAACTCCACCCAGTCCTTGCCCTTCTTCGTCTCCCACTTGCCGTGATCAATGAATTCGTAGGTCTTCGACCATACGAAGCCCTTCTCCTCCGGCTTCTTCAATACGCCGATACCGATCCGCACAAAACCGCCGCCCACCTGTGCCTGGTCGTAGCCTAACGCCGAACCCGCGGTACGGAACTCCTCCACCGGCCCCAGAATCGCATCGTGCAGCTTCGGGTCATAGCGCTCAAACCACTGGCCAAAATACTCGTGGTTCTTGGTCTTCAGGCTGGCGATCTGGCCGGACCAGTCAAAGCGCGTGCCCCTGTAGTAGCCGTTGTCCGGATCTGGCAGGTAAAGCTTGGCGGTAACGACGCCGTTGGTGATCTCGGCGCTCGGCCAATCTGCGGCGCCCGCGCTGAGCGCGGCAATGGTGGTAATGAGAATGGTCTTGAGCATGGGACTGCCTTATCAGCCCCACGCTATCAGAAATCAGCCGCGCAGTTCGAAGCCGGCGCCGCGCAACTCGGCGATGATCGCATTCCTCACCGCTGTCACTTCCTCGTTCGACAGCGTGTGATCGGCTGCCGACACCGTCACCCGGAAGCTCATGCTCTGGCGGTCTTCCG
Source organism: Acidobacteriota bacterium (assembly GCA_016213725.1). Lineage (GTDB taxonomy): Bacteria > Acidobacteriota > Terriglobia > Bryobacterales > Bryobacteraceae > Paludibaculum. The sequence goes on from JACQZS010000328.1 coordinate 1,424, forward strand.
GCAGCGGCTTGCCCTGGTAGGAATAAAGGAACGATACTCGCTCGCATCCTGCACCGGCAGCCGTCCGGATGCGGTTTTCCACCGTGGCGCACAGCTCGCGCAGTCCTGTGATCACCGACAGGTCGAACTCGCTGGACGGGTACTTCCTCAGCGGCGCGTACTTCTTCGTCTCCGGCCCCAGCCGGAACAGCCTGCCCAGGTCCACATCCAGAATCGCCGCGCGCCCGGCCTCTACCATCGAAGGGTGCAGCTCAAAGATTCGCCCCAGCGTCTCGCCGCGCCACGCCACTTCAGCCGAACGGGCCGGATGTTCGAATTGCCGCGGCGCGCAAGGCTGCACCGTGCAGCCCGGCATCAGGCACTCGGCCAGGCGCTTCACCTCGAACAATCCGGACTTGCCGTCGTCCTTCGCGTACACCGCCGCCATCAGGTGCGGCACTTCGTCCGGCAGCGTGTCCCCCGTTCGCGGGTGAATCTCGTTGCCGATCTCGAACAACCGGAAGGCCGGCGAGAAACGCGCGTTGTCCAGAATGTTCTTATGAATCCCCGGCAGCAAGGTCCGCCGCATCAGCCCCTGCTCGATCGAAATCGGGTTTGCCACCCGGATGTGCGTCTCCGGCGCCAGCCCAAACCGCAGCGCCATTTCCTCGCTGATGAAGGAGTAGTTGTAGCTCTCCGTGAAGCCCTGCGCCGCGGTCAACTCCCTCACGGCGTGGTGGAACAGCCGTTCCTGGTTGATCCAGGGCTGCTTCACCGGCTGCATCGGCGCCTGCGGAGGCACCGTCGCATAGCCCACCATGCGGCCAACCTCTTCCAGTAGATCGTCCTTGATCGTGATGTCCTTCGTCGCCCGCCAGGAAGGCACGGCTACACTGAACACTCCTGGCTTCGGCTCGCTCACCTGGAAATCGAGCGACTCAAGGATCTGCCGCACCTCGGACGCATCAATCGGCCGGCCCAGTTTCTTCACCAGCCACGCCATGGGCAGCTCGATCGGCGCCGGCGCCGGCGCCTTTTGCCAACTGTCAACGAGGCCGCCCACCAGCTTGATGCCGGGGCACACTTCCCGCAGCAACGCCACCGCCCGCGCCAGCGCCAGTTCCGTGTTCACCGGATCCTGGGCCTTCTCAAACCGCATCGACGCGTCCGTCCGGATCTTCACCCCCGCAGACGTTTTGCGGATATTCGCCGCCTGGAAATTCGCGCTCTCCAGCACGATGCGCGTGGTCGAATCGTTAATCGCCGAACCCGCGCCGCCAATCACTCCGGCCAGCGCCACGGCGCCGCGCGCATCCGCGATCACAAGGTTCGCGGGCGTCAACCGATAGCTCTCGCCGTTCAAGGCGTCGAACTTCTCGCCCTCTTCAGCCCGCCGCACAATGATCGTGTCGCCCTGCAGCCAGTCTGCATCAAAGGCGTGCATCGGCTCTGCCAGCTCCGCCATGATGTAGTTCGTCACGTCCACGACATTGGAAATCGGGTTCAGCCCCACTGCCTCCAGCCGCATCTGCAGCCACAGCGGCGAAGGGCCCACCTTCACGTTTTCAAACACCAGGGCCGAGTATCGCGGACATAGTTCGAAGTCGCGGATCTCCACATGCCACGCCGGCTCGCCTTGCGGAATCAGCCCGAGGTCCGCCGGTTCGGCCAGTTTGCCCGCCGTGATGGCCGCAACTTCCCGAGCCATGCCGTGGTGGCCCCAAAGGTCCGGCCGGTGCGTCAAGCTCTTGTTGTCCACCTCGATCACGAAGTCCGGCGGGCAACCGGGCACGGCATCGCCCGGCTTCACTCCGCTCAGCTCCAGAATGCCCTCATGGTCGCGGTTGATCCCCAATTCGCTGCCCGAAGCCAGCATGCCTTCGCTCTCCACGCCGGCGATCTTCGCCGTCCGCACGTGTTTTGCGCCGGCCACGGTGATTCCCGGCGGCACATAGGCGGTAAACACCCCTGCCCTGCAGTTCGGAGCGCCGCACACCACCGTGCGCTTGCCATATTCCGGTCCTGCGTCCACCACCGCTTTCACGTTGTGGCTGCCTTCGATCGGCTCCGCTTCCAGCACTTCGGCCACGCGCACCGCGCTCAGCCACGGCGCATACTCTTCCACGCCTTCACACTCGGCCGTCTTCATCGTGATGAGCCTCATCAGCTCCTTCGGGTCCGCCGAGAGGCCCGGCACGAGTTCGCGAATCCAGTTGTAGGAAAACTTCACGGCATTAGTCCTTAGAACTGCTGGAGGAACCGCAGGTCGCCGGCCGCCAGGTGCCGGATGTCGTCAATGGCGTAGCGCATCATCACCAGCCGCGTCAGGCCCAGTCCGAAGGCGAATCCATTCCACTCCTCCGGATCGATGCCGCCCGCCCGCAGCACGTTCGGATGAACCAGCCCGCACGGCAGCAGCTCCACCCAGCCGCTCTGCTTGCAGACCGGGCAGCCTGAGCCGCCGCAGATCAGGCACTGGATGTCCAGCTCAAAGCCCGGCTCGACGAACGGGAAGAACCCCGGCCGCAGCCGCACCGTCACTTCCCGCTTGAAAATCGCCGTCAACAGCGACTTCATGAAGTACAGCATGTGCGCCACGCTCACGTCGCGGTCGATCATCATGCCTTCCAGCTGATAGAACGTGTGCTCGTGGCTGGCGTCCACTTCCTCATTGCGGAATACGCGGCCCGGCGCGATGATGCGCAGCGGCGCGCCGAATTTCTCCATCGCCCGCACCTGCACCGGCGAAGTGTGCGTCCGCAGCAGATGGCCGTCCGTCAGCCAGAACGTATCCTGCGCGTCGCGCGCCGGATGCGTCGGCGGGATGTTCAGCGCGTCGAAGTTATGCCACTCCGTCTCCACTTCCGGCCCGTCCACCACGGCAAATCCAAGGCTCGTGAATAGCTCTTCCAACTCCCGCTGGATCTGCGTCAAGGGATGCAGCGAGCCCGGACGCGTACCCGGCGCCGGCAGCGTCAGGTCCACCCACTCCGCCGCCAGTCTCGCATCCAGCTCCGCGCGTTGAAAACCCGTCTTCCGCGCCTCATACCGCGACTCCAGGTTCTGCTTGACCGAGTTCAGCAGTTTGCCGATCTTGGCCCGCTCCTCCGCGGCCAACCTGCCCATTTCCTTGCCGATGTTCGCCAGCGAGCCCTTGCGGCCGAGAAACTCAACCCGCGCGTTCTCCAGCGCTTCGGCATCTTGCGCTCCGTCGATCAGGGACACGGCGCGTGATTCTAGTTCGGAAAGCGTTGTTTCCAGCATGTGCGGTGAAACTTCCAGTTTAGCGCGCTGGCCGCGAAAGCGGAGTAAATCAGGCTTCGAGCAGCCCCGCCGGCGTCTTGCCGTCGTCGCTCTGGGCGTTCATGTCCGCCCCTCGCGCTCTTAGCACTTCCAGCGTCGCCAGGTCCTTGCCCTGCGCCGCGCTATGCGCCGCCGTGAAGCCGCCGTGTTGCCTCGCGTCCACCGGCGTCCCCGCATCCAGCAGCAACTCGACAATCTCCGTCTGCCGCGCGGCTGCCGCCGCGTGCAGCGCCAGGTTCGCCATCTGGTTCTCGGAGCGCGCCAAGGCGTCGGCGCCCCGCGACAGCAGCGTTCGCACCATCGCCGGCTGGCCGAAGAATGCCGCCAGATGCAGGGCCGTCCAACCGTCCGCTGACTTCGCCCCCAGCGCGCCCGGGTCGGATTCGAGAATTGAGGCCGCGGCCTCCGCCAGTCCCATCGTGGCGGCGATGTGCAGGTCCACTGCGGCCCCGGCGTCCAGCAGTCTCCGCGCCATCTCGGGCTGCCGGTAGTACATCGCCATCAGCACCGCCGGCACGCCATTTTCTGTCCGCGCATTCGCGGCGGCCGGGTTCGACGCCAGTTCGCGCCCAAGCGCCTCACCGTCGCCCTTCTGAATCGCTTCGATGACGCCCATCGGCGCCTCCTCTTACTGCGCCGGCTGGAACAACTCCGGAGCCGTGCCTGTCTCGACGCCCAGATGATTCAAATAGAATGCGAGAACCGTGGGCGGATACTTTTCCTTCAACCCATCGAAAGCGCGCTGCTGCCAGCCTTCGCTCAACTGTTCGCTGAGGTCCGCGTCTTTCGCAAAGAACCCATCCTGATGTTTCACGCCCAACAGGTCCAGCGCCGCAATGATCAGGTCGAGATGCGACACCAGGATCGCCTGCGCCAGATCCGTTGCCAGATCGGTGTCCCGCTCCTGAATGCGCGCCCATAGCCGCGGAGCCGCTTTCTTCAGGCTCTCGTTGTTCAGCTTCGTCAGCCTGGTCCGGAGCTTGATGTGCTCATAGATCTGGTAGGTTCTCAGCCGGCTGATCGAAATGCGGCGCACCAGGTCGGCGAAGCCAGCTTCGCCCTGTGCAAGATATACGTCACACAACTGCATCACTACCAGAGATTAGCACGCGGCATTACCGCCGCGGATCCGTACCACCCCTGCGTTACAATAGAGGGTTTGGGCCATCCACAATGAGCAATCTGATCGTATTGGGCGCACAGTGGGGCGACGAAGGCAAAGGCAAAATCGTCGATCTCTTCTCTGAAAACTTCGATGTCGTGGCTCGCTACCAGGGCGGCCATAACGCAGGCCACACCGTTCAGGTGGGCGACCGGAAGTTCGTCCTCAAACTCATCCCGAGCGGCGTCCTTCACCCTGGCGTCCGTGTCGTCATCGGCAACGGCGTCGTCATTGACCCGCAGGCCCTCCTCGACGAAATCGAGATGCTCGAAAAGGCCGGGATCGATGTCCGCTCTTCCATCGCCATCTCGAACCGCGCTCACGTGATCTTCCCCTTCCACCGCATGGTGGAGAAGGTGAGCGAAGACCGCGCGGACCGCATCGCCATAGGCACCACCTCGCGGGGCATCGGCCCCTGCTATGAGGACAAGATCGGCCGCCGCGGCATCCGCATGGCAGACCTGCTCAATGGCGACGTGTTCGGCACCCTCTTTAACCTCCTGGCCGAGGACAAAGAGATCACCGCGCGCGCATTCGGCATCGCCAACGACCTGCAGACAGAGGAGATCTTCCAGCGCTATCGCCAGATGGCGGAGCGCATCCGCCCCTTGGTCTGCGATACCGCTCAGTTCCTGAACGACTCCATCCGCTCCGGCAAGCGCGTTCTCTTCGAAGGCGCCCAGGGCACCATGCTCGACATCGATCACGGCACCTACCCCTTCGTCACCTCCTCCTCCGCCGCGGCTGGCGGCGCCTGCACCGGAACCGGAGTCGCACCCACCCGCATCGATGGCATTCTCGGCGTCTCCAAAGCCTACATCACTCGCGTCGGCGCCGGACCCTTCCCGTCCGAAGACTTCGGACCCCAGGGCGACGACATCCGCAAGGCCGGCAAGGAGTTCGGCTCCGTCACCGGACGCCCCCGCCGCTGCGGCTGGTTCGACGTCCCCCTGCTCCGCTACACCGCCATGGTGAACGGATTCGACTCCCTCATCGTCACCAAACTCGACGTGCTCGACGGCATCCCCTCTATCAAGGTCTGCACCGCCTATAACGTCAACGGCCAGATCGTCACGGACATGCCCGCCGAAAACGCCCTCATGGAGCGCATCGAGCCGGTCTATGAGGAATTGCCCGGCTGGCCCACCCCCACCTCCGGCATCACCAGCTACGACCAACTGCCGCAACAGGCCAAGGACTACATCGCCTTCCTCGAGCAGCGTACCGGCGTCGAAGTCGGCTGCGTCTCCACTGGCCCCGAACGCAACCAGACCATGGTTCGCAAAGGCTCCAGGATGGAAAAGCTGCTCTCCTAGTCAGCGCCGCGTCACAGTCACGGTCCGCCAACTTGAATTTCCGGCCGCGTCTTTCGCCCGCACTGTGATCTGATTGATCCCCTGCGCCAGAGGGATTGGCCCCGCGGTGAATCCGGCAGCCGGTCCCGTCGCCGTCCCCGACGCCGTCCGCGTCTCCCACACCACGGCGGTCACTGCCACGTTGTCTGTGGCGCTCCCCTTCACCGTCATGCTCGCCGCACCGGTAGAGTAGCTCGCCGCCGCCGGGAACGTGATCTTCAATGTCGGCACGGTCGCGTCCGGTCCGGCCGGCTCCACCGGAGTCGTCGGATTCGTCGGCGCCGGCGTCGGCGGGGACGTTGGCGTCGCCGGCCCAGTCGGCGGCACAGGCGCTGTTGGCGTCACAGGCGGAGTTGGTGTCACAGGCCCAGTTGGTGTCGTGGGCGTTGCCGGAGTAGATGGAGTATCCTCGGCCGCCGCATACAACTTCCTGATCTCCGCCACATCCGACGCCGAAAGCCCGGAATATTTCCGGTAATAGGGGTACATCACCGACGACGGATTGTCGTTGTGCCCCAAACCCAGCGCATGCCCCAGCTCGTGAACCGCCACGGAGAACACATCAATGTCGGCCCCAACCTTCCACGGTTCAGCCAGATCCAGATGCAGGTCGCCCGCCAGCGTCTCCGCATTCGGCGGTGGATAGAACGTGTGCGCCAGCACGCCGCCCTTCCCGTCAAACTGATAGCCGTCACCGTGCTCGCCCGTGGCCCCAAGGATCTCGATCTGCCGCCGCAGGCGCCGTGTGGAAGACTCCTGAAACTCCACCTTCACTGCCCCCGCCCACGCAGCCATCGCCCGCACTAATTCACCTTTCACCTGCCCCTCATCCAGCCACCCCGGCAGCGCCCCAAACCAGTAGGCCAATGTCGCCGAACCCAAGCCCGCCCCATCCCAGCCATCGCCAAACGACGACGCCAGCTCCGCCGCCGCCCGCAGCTCCGCCACCGCACCGGACTGCGTCACCCCCACAGACCCGCCAACGCACGCCTGCTCCGGTTGCTGCCGCAGCAATTCGTCGGCTGCCGGAAAAATGTACGCCACTTCGTCCCACTGCGCCGCCGCTGCCAGCTGCTCGTAACTTCCGCGCACCAGCAGCGAGCCCGCCGCCAGATCCGGATTCTCGAGCACTGCCAATCCAGCCTCCACCGCAATCTGACGCGCCCACCCGCCAGCCACGTCGCCGGGCAACTCCAGCACAGCCTTCAACTCACCCTGCCCCGCCCCCAGCTCCGCGCTCAGCTTGTTCTCCACACTCAACTGCCCTACATATCCCACGCTCAGATCGCCCAGCTGCACCCCTGACGGCGCGGACACGATCAGCGCATGGTCCGGCACATACGACAACACGCGCACATCCCTGCGCCCCAGCTCCTCTAACGGATATTCCGACGTGTTTCCCTGAAATTGGATCAAAAAATGGAGCCGGACAGGCTCCGTCCGATACACGGACTCAGTTCGGGAGAGTGAATCGCTAGCCGCGCCGGGTTCCATCAGATTGGGCGGAATCCGCCCTGCCTTCAGACGCAATGCCGGCGCGGCGTCCAACGCATTCAGCGAACCGCGCGGCGCCAGGAGGAGGAGGAGGGCCGCCAGAGTCCGTTGAAGGGTCATGCCCTCTTATCGGAGCGCTCGCGCGTCCATTGAACGAAAAATCAGACCATGAACGCGCCGCCATTCACCTCAATCGTCTGCCCCACCACGTTCCGCCCCGCCTCCGAACACAAAAACACAATCACTTCCGCCATGTCCTCGTTCGTGGACAACCGCCCCTGCGGCGTCATCTTCACCACCCCCTCCAGGATCTCCCGCGTCGAAAACCGTGCATGGAAATCGTTATCCACCGTTCCCGGACTCACCGCGTTCACTCGCACGCCCCTCGGCGCCAACTCCTTCGCCATCCCCTTTGTCATCGCCGCTACCGCCGCCTTCGCCGCGGCATACACCGTGGCCCCCGGCCCGCCGCCGTTGCGCGCCGCAATCGAACTCAGATTCACCACTCGCCCCCAGCCCCGCTCCGCCATCCCCGGCGTGACGGCCTGCGTTAGAAACCACACGCTCTTCACATTCAGGTCCATCACGCGGTTGTAGAGGCTGTAGCTCATCTCCGCCAGCTTCGCCCGCTCCACCAGCGACCCCGCGTTGTTCACCAGAATGTCCACCCCCTTGGCCTGCGCGCCAAGCTCCGCCACGAACGCCTGGATCCCCGCCTCCGTCCCCAGGTCGCCGCCCAGCACCGCCGCTTCAGCCCCCAGCGCGCGCACTGCCGCCGCCGTCTTCTCGGCGCCCTCTCTCGAACTCCCGTAGTGGATCAACACCTTCGCGCAGCCCGCCCGGGCACGCGCCACCGCCGCCGCCGCGCCAATCCCTCTCGATGCGCCGGTCACCAGCGCCGTCCTGCCTGCAAACTCATTCGCCATACGCTCTATTGTTTCACCAGAGCGAAGGGCCGCAGTGGCGCCCCCGTAGCCCCCTCCACCTTCAGCGGCGCTCCCACGAATACGAATTCCCGCGCGCCCGCCGCGGCCAACTCCTCGAGATTCAGGCATTCCAGAATGTGCACTCCGCTCTCCACCAGCAGATGCAGATGCACCTCCATCCGGGGCGAGGGAATCCTCTCCAGCGCAACATTGTCCGCACCCACCGCAAACACACCCCGCGCCGACAACCAGCGCGCCGCCTCCACTCCGATCCCCGGCTGGCGTTGTTCGTTGACAAACCTGCGCGCGTCCTTCCACCGCCTGCCCCATCCCGTCCGGATCAACACCACATCGCCCGACCCCACCGGCGCGCTCAGTCCTCTCTCCAATGCCTCCACCCCAATCACTTCACTCTCCGCCAACTCTCCGCCCGGCGCCGCATCCATCCACACCCCGCGCCGCACAATGGGACCCACCCGGTCGATCCCGGCCTCTTCCATGCTCCGCCCCGCATACAGCCGCCCGCCGCACGAAAAATGCCCCAGTCCGTCGATGTGCGTCCCCACATGCGTGCCCAGCGTGACCAGTTCCGCCGCGCTCGACACCCCGCCCTCCAGCACGTAATCGCCGTGCTCCTTCGTGCGCGCCATCGCGAACGGAGGATGCGTCGGCCAGTGCGGCATCCCCGCAAACCAGCTCTGTGCCAGGTCAATAACCCGCGACCGGCTGAGTTGATGGAACAGTTCCTGCATTCGCAGCCGCCTCCGGCAAGAAATAGAAGCAGATTCCCAGGATCAGATAGACCGCCAGCAGCATCGCCCCTTCCAACCAGTTCGATTCGCCGTCCGATGCGATCTCGCCCACAATCACCACCGCCAGCACCACCGCCAGCACCTCCGCCGCTGAAAACACCAGGTCCATCGGGCGGGGCCCCACAAAGCGGCTCACCAGCACCAGCACCGGAGCTACGAACAA
>JACQZS010000329.1 GCA_016213725.1 Acidobacteriota bacterium
ACTGATCGCTGGGACCAGCCTCGGCGCGGCGTTGCTGGGCTCTCTTGGGACCGAGGAGGCCTCGGCTGGCTGCAAGGCGCCGGGCAAGAAGTGCAAGAGCAAGAACGGCAAGAAGAAGAAGTGATCCCGCCTCAGGGCGATACAATTGCGGGTGAATGAGCAATCAGATCCTCTCCACCCGGCGAACTTTCCTGGGCGCAGCCGCGGCTGCGCCCTTCGCTTTGCAGGCCGCCTCGGGGCCCCAACCGTTCGGCGCCGTGCCTTCCCCCGGCCAGTGGCTGTGGCATCAGATGGAGGTCTACAGCTTCCTGCACTTCACCACCAACACCTTCACTGACAAGGAGTGGGGCTACGGCGACGAAGACCCTTCGATCTTCAACCCCACGGCTTTCGACGCCGGCGCCATGGTCTCCGCGCTGAAGGCCGGCGGAAGGAAGGGCGTCATCCTCACCTGCAAGCATCACGACGGCTTCTGCCTGTGGCCGACGAAGACCACGGAGCATTCGGTGAAGCGCAGCAAGTGGCGGGACGGGAAGGGCGACGTGGTGAAGGAGATCTCACAGGCCGCGGCCAAACAGGGCTTGAAGTTCGGGGTCTACCTCTCGCCGTGGGACCGCAATAACGCGCAGTACGGCCGGCCCGAGTATGTGGACATCTACCGGGCGCAGTTGAAAGAACTGCTCACAGAGTACGGACCGATCTACGAAGTGTGGCATGACGGGGCCAACGGCGGCGACGGCTACTACGGCGGCGCCCGCGAGAAACGCACCATCGACAAGAAGACCTACTACGGCTGGCCGAAAACCTGGGACCTGGTGCGGCAGTTGCAGCCCAATGCCGTGATCTTCAGCGACGTCGGCCCCGACATCCGCTGGGTGGGCAACGAACGGGGCATCGCCAACGATACCTGCTGGGCCACCTACGATCCGGCCGGCGACAAGGGCGGCGAGGCCTCGCCGGGCGACGTCAACGCCAGGCAGAGCGGCACCGGCACGCGCAACGGCAAGAAGTGGCTGCCGGCCGAATGCGACGTCTCCATCCGGCCCGGCTGGTTCTGGCACGCCAACCAGAACGAGAAGGTGAAAACGCCGGCGCAGTTGATGGATCTGTACTTCAAGTCCGTCGGCCGTGGCGCCAGCTTCCTGCTGAACGTGCCGCCGGACCGGCGCGGGCTGCTGCATGAGAACGACGTGGCTTCCTTGAAGAGCTTCGGCTCGCAGCTTGCGGCGTTGTTTGAGAAGAACCTGGCCGCCGGGGCCAAGGTAAAGGCATCCAGCACGCTGGCGGGCTCCTACAAGGCCGCGCATCTGCTGGACGGCAAGCGCGAGACGGCCTGGGTGGCGGCCGAAGGCGCGAAGACGGCCGAGGTCGAATTCACGCTGAAGGGCGAGGCGGGGTTCAACGTGATCCGGCTCAGAGAAGAGATCCGGCTGGGCCAGCGCATTGGAGCGTTCGCGGTGGACGCTTGGAAAGACGGTGCGTGGACCGCGGTGGGCGAAGGCGCCAGCGTTGGCTCCTGCCGGCTGGTGAAGCTGGCGCAGCCGGTGAAGACCGGGAAGGTGCGGGTGAGGATTACGGACTCGGCCGCCGCTCCGGCACTTTCGGAGTTCGGGCTCTACCAGGCCAGCGCCTAGGCCGGCTTCGCGGCCCAGGCGGAGAGGATGGAGAGGGCGGCCAGTGCGGCGGTTTCGGCGCGCAGCACCTGCGGGCCGAGGGAGACGGCGGTCCAGCCGGCGGCGGCGGCTTCGGCGCGCTCGCGGTCGTCCCAGCCGCCTTCGGGGCCGCAGAGGAGCGCGGCTTCCAACAAAGGCGAGGGCAGAGCCTCGAGAATCGGCGCGGCGCCGCGCTGTTCCTCGAGCCAGAGGCGCAGCGGGGATTCGGCGGCCAGGGCGGCGGAGAGTTTCACGGGTTCGTCGAGTGCGGGCGGCGAGAGACGGCGGGCCTGCTGGCCGGACTCGAGCAGGATGCGGCGCCAGCGCTCGCCGCGCTTCAGCGCGGCCTGGTCCAGGCCCTTTTCCACTCTCGATGAGTAGACCGGCGTGATGCGCTCGACGCCCAGTTCGGTGGCCTTTTCGAGAATCCACTCGAAGTGGTCGAACTTGATGAGCGCGGCGTAGAGATGGACGCGCACGGACGGCACGGCGGCTTCGATGGCTTCGAGCAGGCGGAACTCGACAAGGTCTTTGCCGAAGTCCTCGATCTCGGCCAGCCAGAGCGAATCGCCGTCGCTGACCTCGTACTTCTGGCCGCGCTCGGCCCGCAGAACCTTGCGCAGATGCTGGGCCGTTTCGCCGCGTAGATACGCGCTGCGGCCGGTGATTTCGTCGACGTAGAAGAGGCGGCGTGCCATTCCTTCCAGGGTAACCGGACCTGCGAGAATGGGGGATCATGATCGCGCATCTTCGTGGGATTCTGCTGGAGAAGCACCCGAACCAGGCCGTGGTGGAGGCGGGCGGCGTGGGCTACGACGTGTCGATCCCCGTGTCGACGTTCACGGCGCTGCCGGCGGCGGGGGCAGAGGTAAAGCTGCGGATTCACACCGTGGTGCGCGAAGACGCCATTCTGCTGTTCGGTTTCCACAGTTCGGAAGAGAAGGCCCTGTTCGAGAAGCTGATCAGCGTGAGCGGCATCGGGCCGAAGCTGGGCGTGACGGTGCTGAGCGGCATTGTGGCGGCCGACCTTGTGCGGGTGATCCGGGCCGGGGACGTGGCGTCGCTGACGAGGGTGCCGGGCATCGGAAAGAAGACGGCAGAGCGGATTGTGCTGGAGCTGCGCGACAAGATGGAGGGCCTGGGCGCATCGCCGTCAGGCGAGGTGAAGGGGCCGGCGGCGGTGGTGTTCTCGCAGGACGAGAACGACGTGATCAGCGCTCTGGTGAACCTGGGCAGCCAGCGGCCGGCGGCCGAGGCGGCGGTGAAGAAGGCGGCGGCGGAGAGCGGCGGGCAGGGTTTTGAGCCGCTGTTCCGGCGTGCCATGGAACTGCTGAGATAACCTAGAGAGTTCCAGGGCATCTCCAAGGAAATGGCGGAGCAGAACAAAAGCCGGAGAATTGTTTCAGCGGCGGCGACGGCCGAGGAGCTGCAGTTCGAGGCCAGCCTGCGCCCGCGGAGGCTGGACGACTTCACCGGGCAGTCGAAGGTGAAAGAGCTGCTGAAGGTGACCATCGAGGCGGCCAAGCTGCGCGGCGAGGCGATGGACCACGTGCTGCTGATCGGCCCGCCGGGGCTGGGCAAGACCACGCTGGCGAACATCATCGCGCAGGAGCTGGACGTCCCCTTCGACCTGACCAGCGGGCCGATGCTGCAGAAGAAGCTGGACCTGACGGGGATTCTCTCGAACCTGCGCGGAAGGCAGGTGTTCTTCATCGACGAGATCCACCGGCTGATGCCGGACGTGGAAGAGGTGCTGTACTCGGCGCTGGAAGATTTCCGGGTGGACATCGTGATCGGGCAGGGGCCGGGCGCAAGGACGCACTCGCTGCCGATCCAATCCTTCACGGGCGTGGGCGCCACCACGAGGCAGGGACTGTTGAGCGCGCCGCTGCGCAGCCGGTTCGGGTTGATCCTCTACCTCAAGCATTACGACGTCGCGGAGATGCAGAAGATCGTGCTGAGGGCCGCGAAGCTGCTGGAGACGCCGGTGGACGTGGACGCGGCAGAAGAAGTAGCGCGCCGCAGCCGCGGGACGCCGCGCATTGCGAACCGCCTGCTGCGCCGGGTGCGGGACTATGCGCAGGTGCGGGCCAGCGGGCACGTGACGCTGCAGGTGGCCAAGGACTCGCTGGACCTGCTGGAAGTGGATCGCTTCGGCCTGGACGAGATCGATAAGAAGATCATGCTGACGATCCTCGACAAGTACAGTGGCGGGCCGGTGGGGCTTTCGACGATCTCGGCATCGACGGACGAAGAGCCCGACACGATTGAGGAAGTGTACGAGCCGTATCTGATGCAGCTCGGCTTCCTGGACCGAACGCCGAGGGGGCGCATCGGCACCGAGCGGGCGTTCGAGTATTTCGGCGTGGAGCGGCGTCCGATGGGCTGGGGGCAGAACAAGCTCTTCTGATGTTTGGCGAACTCATCCTGGTGCCGGGCCACGCGGTGTGGAACCTGCAGGGCGATCCGCTGGACGACGCTTCGTGGCATTTGAAGCCGTATCAGAACAGCGAGCCGCGCTACTTTGTGGAGCACATCCGGGCGGGCGTGGAGCTGGCTTCGCAGCGGCCGGAAGCGCTGCTGATGTTCAGCGGCACGGCGACGGAGCGTAGCGCGGGTCCGGTGACGGAGGCGCTGGCGTATTGGCGCATCGCGGAGTGGTACGGCTGGTGGGGCGCGGCGGAAGTGCGTGAGCGGGCGGTGCTCGAAGAGTATGCGCTGGATTCGTTCCTGAACGTGCTGTATGGCCTGCACCGGTACAAGCAGGTGGCGGGGGCGTGGCCGGAGCGGGTGACGGTGTGCGGCTGGGGATTCAAGGGCCGGCGGATCGGCGTGCTGCACAGAGAAGCGCTGGGCTGGACGCGGCCGTTCGAGTATGTAGCGGTGAACGAGCCGCCGAATCTCAAAGAGGTGCGGGTGCGGGAAGCGGCGACCTGCGCGGAGTTTGAAGCCGACCCGTGGGGCGAGCGGGAGCCGATCGCCGGCAAGCGCCGGGCGCGCATGGGGCGGGGCTATATAGTCCCTTACGACCTGAAAAACTGCAATTGGTGATTGCGGAATCGCACGCACTTTGATTGACTCTTGGTGTGCGACTCTTGTCTTTCACTCTTATCGTGGCCGCTGGCTTGAGCGGCGCTGAACTGGCTCGCTGGCAGGCCGGGGCGCCTCCGCAGGAGAAAGGGATCCGGCTGGAGAAGGCCGACGATTCGCCGTGGCGCATCGAAGGGACCACGGTGCGGCTGGCGCCGAGCAAGGATTACTACTCGCGGTCGGCGTACCTGCTGGCGATTGACGCGGCGCCGGCAAGCGGAGCGTGGCTGGTGCTGGAGTACCTGGACCAGGGCTACGGGATGATCACGATTTCACCCGGCGTGGGCCAGCCGCAGCAGTGGGGCGTGGCGAGGGTGAACTCGGGCAAGGTGCGGCGGGCGGGCTTCCACTTTGTAAAGCAGGCGCCGAAGAAGGTGCGGGTGGAGGGATTGGATTATCTGAAGTCGGCGGTGCTGACGGATGTCGAGCCGGCGGCAGAACATGCGCCGCTGGTGGAGCCGGCGGTCCGCTTCACGCGGCACTCGGAGCGGGTGAGTTCGGCGGCGGGCGACGGCCCGAACGCGGACGGGATTGCCGAGGCGGTAGCGGGATTGAGAAACGAGCTGCCGCTGGTGCGCGCGCTGGGATTCAACGGAGTGGAGACCTACGTCCGTTGGGGCTATGTGGAGCGGAAGCGCGGCGAGTATAACTGGCGCTACTACGACGCGATTCTGGCGGAGGTGGAGCGCAACGGATTGAAGTGGTTCCCGATGCTGCTGGCCGGCTCCGGTTACGCCTTGCCGCAGTGGCTGTACAATTCACCGGACAACCGCGGCTTCAAGTGCCTGGAACACGGCGTATTGCACGACACGCAGACGATCTTCCATCCGTTCCAGACCGAGTATGCGAGCAAGTTCATTGCGGAGTTCGGCCAGCACTATGGCAAGAAGCAGTCTCTGCTGGGCATCCGCCTGGGGCCGAGCGGCGACTATGGCGAGGCGCAGTATCCGGCGAAGGGACCGGGTTACGGCTTCCAACAGCACCACACGCACATCGGCTATTGGGCCGGGGACCAGTGGGCGGAGGCGAACTTCCGCGGATGGCTGAAGCAGAAGTACCCGACCATCGATGCGCTGAACAAAGAGTGGACCGGAAAGTATGCGTCTTTCGACGAAGTGAAGACGTTTCTGCCGGAGACGGCGATGACGCGGCGGCAGCGGATGGATTTCCAGAACTGGTACATGGGCGCGATGAGCGACTGGTGCGAGAAGTGGGCGCTGTGGTCGCGGGCGGCGCTGCCGGGTGTGATGATCCATCAATCGTCAGGCGGCTGGGGCATGCCGCAGGTGGGCACGGATTATTCATATCAGGCGCGGAGCATGGTGCAGGTGAAGGGCGGCATCCGGCTGACGAACGAAGGCGACGATTTCCCGGACAACTTCACGGTCACGCGGATGGCGTCGTCGGCGGCGCGGTTCTATGGAATAGAACTGGGCTACGAGCCGGGCGGCTTCGGCAGCAAGCGCGGCGTAGTGGCGCGGCTGTATAACGCGGTGACCAATGGCGCGGTGCACCTGTTCTATTACCTGGGCAACCTGGCGGCGAACGACCAGGCGATCGACGCGTGGCTGCGGATGGGCAAGCTGATGGACGACCGGGCCAAGCCGGTGATCGACGTGGCGGCGTTCTACCCCGACACGGCCATCAAGCTGGACGATGAATTATTGCGCTACCGGTGGGCGGGGACTTACTTCCAGCCCGGCCGCGCGCTGCGGTCCGTGATGGACTACGACTACGCCAGCGAGCAGATGATCCTGGACGGAGCGCTGGACCGTTACAAGATGCTGGTGTTCCTGTGGGGAGCGGTGACGGAGATGCCGGTGCTCGAAAAGATCGACGCGTGGGTGCGGAAGGGCGGTGTGCTGGTGTATTCGCCGCGGCCGAGGGGCAATCCGATTACGGTGGAAGGCGACCAGTCGATTGCAACGAAGTGGCTGGCCGGCGACACCGGCAAAGGCAAGGTCGTGCTGTGGCACGGCGACCTGGTACCCAGCGAGTTTTATGCCGAATTCCTGCGGGACCTGGCATTGAAACTGCCGGCGATCCGGCCGGAGACGAAGGCAGCGCTACGGATGGAGAAGCCGGCGGGCGTTTACTGGAGCGTGTTGGAGAACGGCAAGCTGATGTTGCTGAACTTCTCGAACCACGCGGCGACGGTGAAGACGCCGGCGGGCAAGCCGGTGACGATCGCGCCTTACGAGATCGCGATGGAGTAGGTCAGAGGAGGCGCATTTTGCTGGCGGCCGGACGCTTGCGCCTGGCTGCTGCATTGATGGCAGCGCGGCGGGTGTAGGCGGTCTCCAGGCCGCGTGCGAGGTCGTCCTTCGTGGCTGCGGCGAGCACGATGTGGGTGATGCCCATGCGGCCCCAGCCGCCGGGCGCCGGGGTAAAGATGCCGGGGCGGGTGGCGATGAATTCGTTCTGCTGGGCGGGATCGAGGAAGAGGTTGC
Source organism: Acidobacteriota bacterium (assembly GCA_016213725.1). Classification (GTDB taxonomy): domain Bacteria; phylum Acidobacteriota; class Terriglobia; order Bryobacterales; family Bryobacteraceae; genus Paludibaculum. Next base: position 7,193 of record JACQZS010000329.1, read on the forward strand.
CGAGGCCCTGGGCCTGATGGGCGAGTGTGGCGAAGATGCGGCCACCGAGGCGGAAGTCGGCGGCGCCGTGATGGGAACCCTCGTGGGCGCCGGGGAAGCTGAGTGCGGCGCGGCGGAAGTCTTCGGGGGTGAGGGGGTTCGCCTTGGGCATGGGAAGGATTTAGGTGCGATTGTACAGGACAACGGCTTGGGTTAGATCGGTCCTGGGTGGGTTTTTGCTGGGTTATTTTGGGTTTCGGTGGGTTTCGGCGGGTTCTTCCGAAGAGTCAAGTGCTTGAAAACAAGCCACTCTTGGGTTCGCTCCGGCGATGGTGTTTTCCGTGGTTTGGAGCCCCCGCCGAAACATCCTGGCCGCGGCGCCGCGGCCGCTCCAGGCGGAGGAGGACCACGGGGCTGCGGTGAGGTGGAGAGCATGCGGTTGTCAAAGATCTCGGGATTGGGTTCGTTTGTTCGATTCGGGGACAGGCGCCGGCGTTGGCGGACTTGGGTTGGGGCGATGGGACCGCGGGCGGGGCGAGGAACGCTTCGAGTTCGGCTTTGAATTGGCGGTCGGCGTCGCGCTGGCCGGCGGCGATTTCGGACCGGAGGGTGGGCAGGATTTTGGAGTAGGAGATGAGGACGGCGTCGTCGTGGACGGGGGATTCCTGCTGATTTTCCGGGCGGGGGCAGGACTCTTCGCGGTAGCGGCGTTCGGTCTGGACGTCTCGGAGGGCTTTGGAGGCCTGGTGGAAGGTGCGTTCGGCGCGCCGGGCGTAGGTGTCGATCTGGCGGATGCGGATTTCGTTGCAGGGGTCGATGAGGGGGTCCTGCTTGGGATTGAAGAGCATGGAGGCCTCGGCGATGCGGCAGCGGCGGAGGGTCCAGGCGGCGTGGGCGATGTGGCGGAAGAGTTCGAGTTCGTAGGCGTTGCCGGGCTGGAGAGCGGCCTGGAGGTCGGCCATGAGTTGATCGAATGAGTCCTGCTCGCCTTCGAGGATGACGAACTCGCGGGAGCACATGCCGTGCCTGGTGGCATTGCGAGCGGAGGCTTGCTTGCCCTGAGCGGTGCGGGGACCGGTGGAGAGTTGGGCGTTGTTCTGATTGGCGGAGATTTGGGCGGCGGTGGCCATGGTGATTGTGGTCCTTTCGTTGAAATGAAGCCGCAAGACGGCTCGCGACCAAAAGGATGGGGTACGGGACCAAGGGTTTTGGAGGGAATTCTCCGGGAGTGATTGAAAACAGAAGAGAAAATTTATCAGCAAGAGGCGGCACCGTAAAAGAGGATGCCCGGAATTTAGTTGAAACCGCGACTCTCGCCGGAGCCGTGATAGGCTCCGGCAAACGGTTTATGGAAAGGAGAGTCGCAGTTGAAGAAACGATACCAGATCGACAAAGCACGCGCCGCTCAGGAGTTCCGTCA
>JACQZS010000330.1 GCA_016213725.1 Acidobacteriota bacterium
CTGCGCCCAATTCGCCCGCCAGACCCTCACCCGCCTCACCGGCCGCGCCCTCTCCCGCGATCAGGCCGAAACCGCCAGCCGCATCCGCTCCTTCCTCAGCCAGGCCGATGAAGCCCAGGCCAAGGATCCCTCCCTCGCCGCGCAACTCGCCCGCCGCGCCGAACTCCTCGCCCGCGACCTCCTCAACTCCGTCAAATAACTCCCAGGAAACTCCCCAATAATGGCGAAGCCGGGGGTCGCCCCCCGGCTCGCGTCTCTCATCTGTGATGGCCGGCCCTACCGCTTGGCCATCGCCTTCACCTTAGGCACCGCCAGGTATCCGATCACCTGGTCCTTCCGCACCTCGTTGATCACCACTTCATAGGGCGTCCGCGCCGCGCTTGTGTAGAACTGCACCGGCTCGTTGATCGTCCGGTCCTTCTTCTCCACGCGCTTGTCGTCGGCCAGAACGTCCAGAGTGAACCGGTTCCGCTTCACGTCGGCCTTCTTCAACGTCAGCCGGATGTCGCCCACCCGCTGCGGCCCGCCGGATTTCGGCAGCGTGAACTCAAAGTAGTCGCGCTCGCCCAGCTTCTTCAATGCAGCCAGTTCCGTGGAGTTGGTCGCAATCAGCCCGCTCATCACGCCCATGTCTCCGAACGCGCGCTTCAGATCCGCGGCCGTCGCCGACAGCTCACTCCGCGTCGCCGACACCTCCGTCTTCACTGTGCCCACCTCTCCCTTGATGCCGTTCAGCGTCTCAGCAACCTCCACCGACTTCTGAGCGTTCTCGGTCTTCATCTGATCGATCTGCTCCGTCAGCTCCTTGTTCTTCGCCGAAAGCGTGTTGAGCACCGCGCCCGCCTGCCGCTTCGCCGTCACCTGTGCGTTGCGCGCCCCAGCCACGGCGTCCTTCCGAACCAGGTCCACCTGTTCGTTCATGTTGGCTACCGCTGCGCTGACGTCCGATCTCGCCGCTGAAATGCTCGTCGCCATCTGGCTCTGCATCTGGTCCATCTTCTGCTGCGTCTGCGCCAGTTCCTGGCGGACCATTGTCACCTGTGTGCTCTGATACCACCACCCCCCCAACGCAGCCACCAGCGCACCACCCACCAGGAGCATGCTTACCAATCCGCCCGTATTGCCCTTCGAGTTCGAATTCTCGGTGTTTTCGATGTAGTCGGCCATCTCAGTGTTCTCCCTCTTGTCTTCTTTCCGCGGCGCCCTCAGCGCCTCGGCAAAAGAGATTGCACTCCCCAGGCCAATCGCTAAGCCCCCTGTTTTCAACAACGGCATCTCAACTTCCCCCCAACTTCGGCAATTCTGCCCGCCCCCCCACCCCGCCCCGCCCAGCAACTTCTCCCGAAACCAACCCCTTGCTTCACCGCCTTCCACGCCTTCAACCCGGACGTCGTCAACCTCCGGCCGTACCGAGGCGTCCAGCCATGCCTGCCCAACCCCAATCCCGCCATCCCACCCCGTCCCGCTTCCGGCAATTCCCTCGACGCCTCCTGAAGCTTCGCCAGCGCCACCCATTCCCTCCCTACCCCCTCACAACTCCGCGCCCACCGCCTCGCCCGCTCCCGCATCGCCTCCATCGCCGGAGCCGAACCCGCCTTGCGCACTCTGCTGCCAGACGTGATCGTCGGCGAGTTTCGCGATCACACGGCTTCCCGCCCATCGCCGTCGGGCCCGGCGCGATACGCTCGATCTCTTTCATATCCCCTGCGAATCCGGCCCCCGTTCCCTACTACCGACCGATTTCGTCCAACCCTGGCGTTCCCCCATCTTCGGCGTGAGCCCCTCGCAGACGCCACATCTTCATCCATTCCGTCATGTCGCGGTAGAGTTTATCGAACGACGGGCAACGGCGCGCTTCTTCCAGGTTGAGTATCGCCGCCAAGGCAGGTTGATCCACTGTCTCAGAGTACTTCCGCCTCGGCATTCGCTTCTGAATCCATTCCTTTGCGCCGGCGATCGCCTCAGGGTCTGCGGGTTGAGCGCCGGCAGGATCGGCAAGCAGCCCCAGCGAACCGGCTGCTGCGATGTACCAGGCTTCAAATTCTCTCTTGGCAAGCACGACGGAGATGGGAATGTCCCCGCGAGCCCGAACGGCGCGCTCCTTCAGGGCAGCCCCCAACTGCGCCGGGCAATCGTCGTCAGCATCTAACAGGATGAGAATGGCGCCATCCGGCGCCACCTGGCGTGCCGCCAGTTCGACAGCCCTCTCCAGTTCCCCCGCTTTTACCAGCTTGCTCCGCGGCATGCGAATGGGATGGGGTATTTCTACAGCGAATCCCGGCTCGATATCGGCGAGAACCCGCCTCAGCAGGATCGGTACGGCGGTGGTTTCGCCATGCCCCTCCACCAGGCAGGCCACACGAACCGGCATCAGGCCACTCCTTCGTCGAAGAGCCGTCCCTGCACCGCCGTGTCGCCAAACAGTTTGGCCTCAGGAGCAAACTGGTTCAGGCGCAATAGCTCACCCGGAGTATACAGCCGGTCCTTCAGCACCTTCATACTCGCTTGATCGATGGGGCCAATCTCGGTATTGCCCTCAGCTGCGCGGACCGCTAGAATCTCCTCCCGGTCGAGTTCCACCAAATCGAGTAGATCCGGGCTGTGGCTCGTCACGATGACCTGTGTCTCTGCCGAGACCTCTCGAAGCGCGTCCAAGAGAACTCCGGCGGCCGCGGGATGCAATGCTGTCTCAGGCTCTTCGATGCCAACGAGCGTAACGGGCCGTTGTCCTTTCTGGAACAGACTGAGCAGGATGCCCAGCGCCCGCAGCGTACCGTCGGACATATTTCCAGCCATGAACTGCCAAGGGTTGTGCGAACCCGCCACACTTTGCCGGAACTTCAAGGTCTCCTTCGGACCCACATGGCTGGCTTCCACCCCCACCACGCCGGGCACTACCTGCGCCAGGTAATCCTCCAACCGTTTCTTCTGATCGGGATCCAGGTCCGACAGGAGGCGCAACACGCTCGTGGCGTTTCCGCCGTCCCTGAAGAGGACATCGCCGGCGTCGGGCGTTTGCAGCTCGCGCATCTTGTCTGGGTTGAGGTTATAGAAGGCCATATGCGCCAGCGCGTCGTACACGGGCCTGAACTCGATCTCACCCGACGCGGCCACCAAATGGAGACGGTCCGACGGCAGCCCCCCCACCGTCTTTCCGCTCCCACGGTTCTTTCGCGTCCCGCGATCCACGCGAAAACTTGCACCAGGCGCGCCATGCAGAACGCACTCTTCTGTCTGGACTTCAAACGCTCCCCTCGGCTTGGCGCCCACTCGAAAAGCGTAATGTCCCGCAGCGCCGTTGGCCAGGACGAACTCCAGCCGCATACCAAAATGGGTGGGATGTCCGCTACTTCTTCTGCGCACCTCGTTGATGCCCCCACGGTCTCGAAGCGCATGATCAAGGGTCGTGCGTAACGCTTCGGACACTAGGCGAAGCGCGTCCAGGAAGTTACTCTTGCCGGAACCATTGGGGCCCACCAGAATTGTCAGAGGACCAAGATTCAGATTACAGACGGCAATACTCTTGTAGTTCTTCAGAATTACACGCCGAAGAAATGGGCCGCTATTCATTCTGGTTCCTTCGCTCTGTCCACCAACACCGCGTCCAGACCGTAGTTTACACTTTCCACGGCAAACTCAGGTTCGTGGCGAAACCTCTCGCTCTCGTCATGGATTCTCGCTTGTTCTCCTTTGAATTCAACAATTGCGAGCATCAGAACGCCCGGCCTACCGGAGCTGAACCGCCCCGCGCGCTCTGTTGCCAGACGTGGTCGTATGCCAGCTTCGCAATGGTC
>JACQZS010000331.1 GCA_016213725.1 Acidobacteriota bacterium
GCTGTACTTTCATGCGGGCCAAGGCGGTGAAACGCAGCGTTTGGCCGCGCCGGCGATGGTGGGCGTGGGCGACCGCGTGCGATTTGGGCGCGCGGGCGTGAAAGGCGCGCTGGCGGTGGGATTGTGGGCGCACCCGGCGCCGATCGACATCGATGGTGACGGCGACTTCGATCTGATTGTGGGCTGCCCGGACCGGCCTTACAACGGCATCTACCTCTTCCGGAACATCGGTTCAAACCGCGAGCCGCTGTTCGACATGGCGGAGTGGTGGGGGCCCGGCAAGAAGGACCTGGTAGCGGCGGATTTCAACGGCGATGGCGCGGTGGACCTGGTGATCAGCGGCGGCTATTACAGCGACGTGAAGAAGAACCGGTTGTCGAAGTTCGTGCCGGTGCAGCTGAAGCGGGACTATCACATCGGCCGGGACGACCTCTGGTATCCGGTGGATTGGGACGGCGATGGCAAGATCGACGTACTGGCCGGGGTGAGCGACTGGCGGGACTACGGCTGGGACGACGCCTTCAACGAGAAGGGCCAGTGGTACCGCGGCCCGCTGCACGGCTATGTGTACTTCCACCGCAACCGCGGGACGAACGAGATGCCGGTCTACGACGACCCGGTGAAGGTGCAGGCCGGCGGGATGGCGCTGGACCAGTACGGCACGCCGGCGCCGCTGGCGGTGGACTGGTTTGGAGCAAGGCGCCTGGATCTGTTGCTGGCGAATTTCATCGACCGTGTGTTTGTGGCGCGGAACAATGGCCGGGGCTTGGATGCGCCCGCGCCGCTGACCGCGGCAGGGCAGGAGATGAAGCTGGAGTTGTGCATGATTCAGCCGCGTCCGGTGCGGCTGCATGAGGACGGGCGGTGGTCGCTGATCGTGGGAGAGGAAGACGGCACGGCGGTGCTGTTTGCCAACGAGGCGCCGCGCGGGCAGGCGCCGAAACTCGGGGCAGGGCACAGGCTGCAGCAGCTGGATCCGTTTGTGAAAAGCGGCGCGCTCTCGCGCCCGGTCGCGGTGGATTGGAACGGCGACGGCAAACTGGATCTGGTGGCGGGCAACTCGGCGGGCTACATCCAGTGGTTTGAGAACGTGGGCACGGCGGCGCAGCCGGCGTTTGCCGACCGGGGCAATCTGCGCGCGGGCGGTGCAGTGATTCGCCGCATCGCCGGGCCGAATGGCTCCATTCAAGGGCCGGCGGAAGAAAAGTGGGGTTACTCGAATCCGTGGGTGGCCGATTGGGATCTGGACGGCAAGCTGGATCTGGTGGTGAACGACATCTGGGGCTCAGTGGTCTGGTACCGCAATGTGGGCACTCGGAAGGAGCCGGTGCTGGAGCCGGCGCAGAACATTGAGGTGGAGTGGACCGGGCGCACGCCGAAACCGGATTGGGTCTGGTGGGAACCGCAAGGCAAGCAGCTGGTCACGCAATGGCGGACGACGCCGCGCGTGATCGACTGGAACGGCGACGGGCTGCCGGATCTGGTGATGCTGAACCACCAGGGGTACCTGTCATTTTTCCGGCGCGCGCGCGTGGGCGGCGAGCTGAAGCTTCTGCCGCCGGAGAAGATCCTCGTGGAGCCCGGCGGGCGCTTTCTCACCATGGCTGGCGGGCGCGGCGGCTCGAGTGGCCGGCGGAAGGTGGACTTCGTGGATTGGGATGGGGACGGCGATCTGGATCTGGTTTCCGATTCCAACGACGGTCCAATCTGGTATGAGAACGTGGGCTCCATGCAGAAGCCGGTAATGCGGCTGCGGGGGTTGCTGCTGAACGTGAAGTTCTCCGGGCACAATCCGACGCCGAACGTGGCGGACTGGAACGGAGATGGGCGCGCGGATATTCTGGTGGGCGCCGAGGACGGGTTCTTCTACTACTTCGAGCGCTCCTACATAGAAGCGCACAGGCCCTAGAGGCGGGTGAGGGGCCCGTAGATTTCGGGTCTGCGGAAGCGGAAGAGCGCTTCCGGTTCGGCGCGGGCGGAGAGGAGTTCGTCGCGGCGCAGTTCGGCCACTAGAGTGCCCGCGGTGGGCCCTGCGATGAGATTCCCGCGGGGTCCGAAGACGGCGGCGCCGCCGGGGAAGCTCTGCTCGGCGCCGGCGCACTGAACGTGCCCGAGATAGTTGGCGGCGATGCCGAAGATGCCATTTTCCACGCAGCGCGCCTGAAGGGCCGGTTGCGCCCATGCGGCCCAGGCCTCCGGCGTGCCGGGCGCTGGGTCTGCCGCGAAGGGGAAGAGCACAATCTCGGCGTTCTGCACGGCGAGCAGGCGCGTGGACTCCGGGATGAGGGCGTCGAAACAGATGTTGATGCCAATGCGGCCCAGTGGGGTTGCCACCACGGGCAGCGCGGTGCCGCCGTTGTAGAAGGGCATTTCGAACATGGGGACGTGCAGCTTGCGCCACGCGCCCAGGAGCCCCTCCGGGCCCACCAGGACATGGGTGTTGTGCAGGACGTTGCCGGTGTCTTCTAACAGACCGGCGGCGAGGTAGAGCCCCGTCTCGGAGGCGATGCGGGCGAGGGCGTCGGTGGCCGGGCCGGGAATGGGCTGGGCGGCGGCGCGCGCGGCAGCCAGAGCCTGACGGAGCCAGGCGTTGTGATCGCCGGTGGGGTGGTTGGGAATGAAACCGGTGAGCGAGAGTTCCGGCAGCAGGGCGAGGTGCGCTCCGGCGGCGGCGGCGGCGCGCGCCTCCGTGGAGAGGCGGGCGAGATTCGCTTCGGTTTCACCGGGCTGGCTGTGGAAGGGAATGGCGGCTACGCGCACGACGTCCTGCATAGGACCTAGCGTAGCCTCCCCGGGGGAGGGGAGAAAACCCGGGATTGGAGGGGAGGACGGGCACTGTTCGAAGTGGGCGAATCTCCCCGTTCGGGGGTAGGGTCGAATGGGGGTAGTCACGGCATCTTAGGGATGTGATGTTGAGAATCCCCGTTGCGGCATTGTTGCTGTGTGCCTCCGCCGGCGCGCAAACGCAGGCGCTGACGTACCAGCAGGTGGTGCAGGAGGCGATCCAGAACAACCTGGATCTGGCCGCCGAACGGGTACGGGTGAGCGTGGCCGAGGCGCGCGAAATCACAGCGCGGCTGCGGCCGAATCCCGTGCTCACGGTATCTGGACAGACGCTGGACGTGCTGGGCGCGAACTACTCGCCGGATACGCCGCTGGGGCCGAATCAGTTGAACATCCACACGGACTTCCCGTTTGAGCGCGGACACAAGCGCGAAGAACGCATCGCGGTGGCCAAGGAAGAGAAGTCCATTGCGGAACTGGGCGTGCGGGAAGTCATGCGCCAGGTGATCGCCAGCGTTCAGAGCGCGTTTGTGGACATCCTGCGCGCGAAAGAGAACCTGAAGCTGGCCGAGGAGAATCTGACAAGCCTGACGAACGTGGTGGCGATCAACGAGTCGCGCTTGAGGGCCGGCGACCTGGCGCAGGTGGAACTGGACCGGAGCCGCGTGGCGGCGATGCAGTACCGCGCGGCGGTGGTCCAGGCGCAGTTGGAGCTGGACCAGGCGAGAACACAATTGCAGCAGGTGATGGGGCGGAAACAGAAGTCGACGGAGTTCGACATCTCCGGGGAATTGCAGAAGGACGTTCTGATGGACGGGCAGGACGAACTGCTGAAGAAGGCGTTGGCGCGGCGGCCGGACTACCTGCTGGGCCAGGAATCGCAGGCGCGTTCCAGGGCCGACTTGCGGCTGCAGATGGCCAATGGGAAGGTGGATTACACGGTGGGGACGGAGTACACGCACCAGCGCGCCTGGGGGATCTCGGGTAGCTCGATGGGTGTTTACTTCAGCATGCCGTTGCCGGTGTTCAACCGCAATCAGGGCGAGATCGCGCGCGCGGAGCGGGAGATCGTGCTGGCCGGGGCGCGAAACACCGCGCTGGAATCGAGCATCCAGGCGGAAGTGATCAAGGCCTACCGGCAATACGAGGTGAACCGGCAACTGCTGGCGAGCATCGAGGCCGAGATGATCTCAAAGGCGAGAAGCGTGCGGGAGACGACCGAGTATTCCTACAAGCGCGGCGAGGCAAGCCTGGTGGAGTATCTGGACGCGCAGAGGGCGTTCAACGACACGATGGTGGCCTTCAACGATGCTCGGGCGAATTACGCCCGCAGCCTGTACCTGTTGGATACGGTGACGGCCGGCACGGTGGCCGGGCAGTAACGGAGAGATTCGGAGCATGATGAAGAACCGTTGGAAAGTCTGGATGGCGCTGGGCGCGATTCTTGCGCTGGCCGCCTGCAGCGGGGAGAAGGCGTCCGAAAAGGCAAAGCCGGTGGGCGTGGCCGACACGAAGCCGGGCAGCGCGTCCATTGACCCGAACTCGCCGCAGCTGGCACAGATTCGCACCGAAGCCGTGCAGATGATGTCGGTGCCGGTGGGCAACGTGGCGGCCCCCGGCAAGGTGGAAGCCAACATGAACCGGTTGTCGCACGTGGTGCTGCCGGTGACGGGCCGCGTCAATTCGGTTCTGGTGAAGATGGGCGACTTCGTGCGTCAGGGCCAGGCGCTGCTCACGCTGGAAAGCGCCGACGTGGATGCGGCCGTCTCGGTCTATCAACAGGCGCAGGCCACAATCACGCAGGCCAAGTCCGCTTTGGCCAAGGCACAGATGGATCTGGACCGATCGAAGGACCTGTTCGAGCATGGCGCGGTGCCGCAGAAGGATGTGCTGAACGCGCAGGCGGTGGTGGTGCAGGCGCAGGCCAGCGTAGAGCAGGCCCAGGCGGCGAGCGAGCAGAGCCGCCGGAGGCTGCAGATCCTGGGCGTGGGCACGGATGCCTACGGCCAGAAGGTGACCATTCACGCTCCCATCTCCGGCAAACTGCTGGAGATGTCTGTGGTAAACGGCGAGTTTCGCAACGACCTCAGCGCGCCGCTGATGACCATCGCGGATTTGAGTTCCGTGTGGGTCACCTCGGACGTGCCGGAGACGGCCATCCGATTCATCAGGCTCGGCGAACCGGTGAACATCGAGCTGACCGCTTACCCTGGCGAGACGTTCCGGGGCCGCGTGACCTTGATCGGCGACACCGTGGATCCGCAGACCCGGACATTGAAAGTGCGGGCCGAGTTGGCGAATCCGGACGGACGTCTGAAGCCTGAGATGTTCGGCAAAATCCAGCTGGCGGAGGAGAACGAGCAAAAGCCAACGGTGCCCTCGGCGGCCATCATCTCCGCCGACGGCCAGATCCTGGTGTGGCGCGAAGTGGGCGAAGGCGTATTCGAAAAGGTGACCATCCGGGCGGGCGCGCAAGTGGGCGACCGCATCGCGGTGCTGGAAGGCCTGAAGCCCGAAGACCGCGTGGTGGTGGACGGGGTCATGCTGTTGTCGGCCCGTTGAGGAGACACCCAGAGTGATTGCACAACTGTTGCGATTTGCGCTGAGACAGCGCTTCATCACGGTGCTGGTTGGGCTGACGCTGATCGGCTTCGGCCTGTGGGCCTTCACGCAACTGAAGATCGAAGCCTATCCGGATATCTCCGACACGCAGGTGGTGGTAATTTCGCAGTACCCGGGCCGTGCCGCGGAGGAGGTGGAGCAGCAGGTGACGGTGCCCATCGAGCGCGCATTGAACAGCGCGCCAAATGTGATCGCCAGGCGCTCGCGCACCATCTTCGGCCTGTCGGTGGTGGAGCTGACCTTCGACTTCGGCACCGACGATTACTTTGCCCGGCAAGTGGTGCTTGAAAAACTACGCGATGCCGACTTGCCGGATGGGGTGACCCCGTCGCTGGGCCCCTTGTCCACCCCCATCGGTGAGCTGTACCGCTACACGCTCTCCGGCGGCGGGCTGAACGACATGAAGCTGCGCGAGCTGGAGGACTGGGTGGTGGAACCGCGGTTCCTCCAGGTGCCCGGCGTGGCGGACGTCACGCCCTTCGGCGGTCTGATCAAGCAATACCAGATCCAGATCGATCCGTTGGCGCTGTCCAAGTACGGGCTCTCCATCGCGCAAATCGCAGATTCTGTCCACGCCAATAACAGCAATGCCGGCGGCGCCATGCTCGACAACAAACAGCAGTCCATGGTGATCCGCGGCGTGGGCCTGATAGAGAACCCGACCGACATCGAAAACGTGGTGGTGACGGAATCGAAAGGCGTGCCGGTGTTTGTGAAAGACGTGGCGCGCGTCGCCATTGCGGCCGCACCGCAGACCGGCATTTTTGGCGTCAAGCAGCAGAACGGCGGCGTGGAAGGCATCGTGCTGATGCGGCGCGGAGAGAACCCGACGGAAGTGCTGAAAGCGATCAAGGCGGCAGTGGAAGACCTGAACGAGAACCGCCTGCCGAAGGGCGTGAAAATCCAGCCGATCTACGACCGCACGGACCTGGTGAACAATACCCTGCACACCGTCTCGCACACGCTGCTGGAAGGCCTGCTGATCGTTGTGCTGGTGTTGTTCCTGTTCCTGGGCAGCGCCCGGGCGGCATTGCTGACGGCGTTGACCATCCCGCTGTCCCTGTTGTTCGCATTCATCTGCATGCACTTCTCCGGCATTCCGGCGAACCTGTTGAGCCTGGGCGCGCTGGATTTCGGAATTATCGTGGACGCCACGCTGGTGATGGTGGAGCACGTGCTCCACACGATCCACGAGCGCGAACAGTCGGGCCGTTTCGAGCACGGCGGCATTCTGGCTGCGGTCCGGGATGCCGCCCTGGAAGTGGAGCGGCCCATATTCTTCTCGCTCATGATCATCATTGCCGCCTACATTCCGCTGTTTACGCTGGAGCGCGTGGAGCGGAAACTTTTCACCCCCATGGCGTTCACGGTGTCCTATGCGCTGCTCGGCTCGATGCTGCTGGCTCTGACGCTGATTCCAGTGCTGGCCACCTATCTGTTCCGCAATGGGGCCAAGAGTTGGGAGAATCCGATTCTGCCCTGGCTGGCGCGGCGTTATGAAGGCGTGCTGAATCGCGCGCTGCGGCGGCCGTTGATGGTCTTTGCCGTCTCCGGAGCCGTGGTGGTGGCGGCGTTCGCGCTATCGGGCGCGCTGGGTATCGAATTCCTCCCGAACCTGGATGAAGGTGTCATCTGGGTCCGCGCGGTCTTTCCGCCGGGCATCTCGCTGGAGAAATCGGCAGATCTCGCTGGCCGCATCCGCACCATCATTCAGCGTTATCCGGAACTGGAACTGGTCTCTTCCCAGAGCGGGCGGAATGACTCCGGTACTGATCCCTACGGTCCCAACCGCAATGAGTTCTTCCTCGCCTTGAAACCCTATGACACGTGGCCGGAGGGGATGAACAAGGCCCGGTTCATTGACGAGTTGAGCCGGACGTTGAACGCGGAGATTCCCGGCGCGATGTTCAGCTTCACGCAGCCGATTATCGACAACGTTACGGAATCCGTAACCGGCTCCGCGGCCGATTTGGCCGTGATCGTCCGGGGGCCGGATCTGAAGACGCTGCGCGCCGAGGCAGAAAAGATCCTGGCCGTGATCCGGCAGGTGCCCGGTGCGGCGGATTCCGGGATCGAGCAGGAGGCGGATCAATCCCAACTCCGCATCAGAATCGACCGCCAGGAGGTGGCGCGCTACGGCATCAACGTGCGGGACGTTCAGGATGTGATCGAAATGGCCATCGGCGGCCGCGCCGCGGGCACGATGTTCGAAGGAGAGCGGCGCTTTGACATTACCGTGCGGTACGTGCCTGACGCGCGCACCAGCATTCCGGCCATCGGCAACGTGCTCATCCCGACCCGTGAGGGCGGCCGTGTGCCGCTGTCGCAATTGGCCGAGATCAAGGTGGTGAATGGCGCCAGCATCATCGCCCGCCGCGAGAACCAGCGGCAGATCACCGTGCGCACGAACATCCGCGGGCGAGACCAGGGCAGCTTTGTGGCCGATGCGCAGAAGCGCTACGCCAAAGCCATCCATCTGCCTGCCGGATATGAAGTGACCTGGGGCGGGCAATTTGAAAACCTGCAGCGCGCCAAGAAACGGCTCACCGTAATTCTGCCCATCACCATCGCCATCATCTTCATCCTGCTGTTCTTCATGTTCGGATCGCCGAAGTACGCCGGGCTGGTGATGATGAACGTGCCCTTCTCGCTGGTGGGCGGGATTCTGTTTCTTTATCTGCGCCACATCAACTTGAGCGTCTCCGCCGCCGTCGGCTTCATCAGCCTGTTCGGCGTGGCGGTGATGAGCGGAGTTCTGGTGATTGCCGAGATTAATCGGGTGCGACGCACGGAACCGGACGTGGCGGTGCGCGACGCCATCATCCGCGGCGCGCGCAACCAGCTGCGTCCCGTGCTGCTCATGGTGGTGGTGGCCCTGCTCGGCATGGTGCCGGCGGCTCGCGCCACCGGCATCGGTTCCGACGTCCAGAGGCCGCTGGCCACGGTGGTGGTGGGCGGATTGCTTTCCACCTTGCTGCTGACTTTGATGGCTCTTCCGAGCATGTACGCGCTCATGGTGAAAGACGACGGCCGCAGAGAGGAGATCGCGCAATGAAGATGCTGCAACTCACCATTTACCTGAACGAAGCCGACCGCATGGGCGACATCCCGTTGCATGAGGATATTGTCCGCAGACTGCTACGCTTTGAGATCGCCGGCGCTACGGTGACCTCAGGCGTGATGGGCTACGGCAGGCATGCGAAAGTGCACCGCAGGCGCCTGTTCGGCGTCTCCGACGACAAGCCGGTGATCATCTCCGCGGTGGACGAAGAGGCGCGCATCCGGCCGATTCTGCCGGAACTGAAGTCGGTGGTGCTGGAAGGTCTCATCACGCTGCATGAGGTGGAGGTAGTGTGAGCCCGCCGCGCGCCGGCACGCTGCCGGCATCGACGGAGAAGTCCCGGCTATCCGGCTGGCTTCCGCACCTGGCTTGCGGGATCTGCGTGGCCCTGGTGGCCGAAATCTGGCTGCCCGGCCAGGATGCGCGGGAATACGTGATGGCCGCACTGCTGAGCGTGGGTGGCGCCTTTGCCGGCGCGGCGGCGGCGCGCTTCCTTCTGCCGGGAGATCTCCTCAAGCCCGGCGGCTTCTTTCTTGCCACCATCGGCGCGCTGGCAGCGCTGTTGCTGCACGCCGTGGTGGCCGGCTAGCAGGAAAGCCGGAATCGATCTTGCAGCACGCAGAGGCTGAGAATCTGCATCAGTACCTGATCGTTGGCCGTGCGGGCGCCCACTTCCATGGTTGGCAGCCGGTCCAGCAGCCCGGTGATCTGCTTCGGATCGAAGAACGGCATCGACTTCAGCACGGGACCCCGCAGCATGTCCTGCACAAAGGCGTTGAAGGTCCCGTCCGGCTCCAGCGTGGCAGGTGGGCTCAGGAATGGATGCTTCTGCCGGCGGTAGACCGTATCGGTCACCACCTCGCGCACAGCTTCCCGCAACACGTATTTCTCAGTCATTCCGCGGATCTTCATGTTCACCGGCTGCCGCACCAGCATCTCCACGAACTTGTGGTCTAGAAACGGCACTCGCCCTTCAATGGAGTTGCCCATCTCCATCCGGTCGCCCAGCATCGTGAGAATGTAGTTGGCCAGGACGGTCTTGGACCAGAGGTAGAGCGACTGGTGCAGCGGGTCGCGCCCGGCCAGCTGACTGCGCACGCTCACCTCATCCAAGATTCCGAAGGTGTCGCCGTCCGACGCATGGCGCGCCAGAAATCCCGGGTCCAGCAGCGGCAGGAACTTCATCGCACGGGAAGAAAACGTCTCGATGAACGACGGAACGAAGCCCAGCACGCGCCGCACGCCATCGAGCGGGCCCGTGTCGCCATCCGGCAGCAGCAGGCCCTTTGACACCTGGTTGTGCTCCTCCAGCCAGCCCATTAGTTCCTCAATGGTCGCCTGATCCTGGCCCTCGCGGTTGTAGAGCAGCATGTCGCGCCTGAAGTGGGCGTAGCCCCCCAGCACCTCGTCGGAACCCTCGCCGGTGAGCACCACCTTGTAGCCAGCATCGCGGACGGCGCGGCTCAGCACGTACTTCGCCACACCGTGTGCGTTTGCGCAGGCCGTCTCCGCCTGCGCGATGGCATCGGCGAAGTGATCGGCCAGCGTGCTCTGTCCGATGGGGATGGGATTGAAACGCGCGCCGGCAAGATCCGCCATCTCGCGGGCGATGGCGCCTTCGTCGTAGGCGGCGTGCTCGAAGGTCAGAGTGAACGCCTGGATCGGTTCCGGATGATGTCGGGCAGCCAGGCCAAGGACGGAACAGGAGTCCAGGCCGCCGCTGAGGTACACACCCACCGGCACATCGGCTCGCAGGCGCACTTTTACGGCGTCTTCCAGGGAATGGCGGAACTCGGCGATATGGTCGGCGTCGGACGCCGCAGGCGGGACTGCTCCCGCCAGAGGGTAGTCGAAGTCCCAATACTGCGTCAGCTGATGATGCTGCGCGGTGGCGATCATTGCATGTCCCGGTGGAATCTGCAGCACGCCGTCGAAGAGCGTGCGGGCCTGATATCCGCCAAAGGAGACTGAGTGAAACACGGCCTCTTCGTCCCACCGTGCGGGCACCCCGGCCGCGAAAAGCGCCTTGGCTTCGGAAGCCAGATAGAGCGCATCGTCGTGCCAGGCATAGAACAGCGGCTTGATGCCGAAGCGGTCGCGCGCGGCCACCAGTCGCCGTCGCTTGCCATCCCACAGCACCAGGGCAAACTCACCCCGCAAGTGCTGCAGGAATTGCATGCCCAGCTCTTCGTAGAGATGCAGCGCAATCTCGCTGTCGGACTTCGTCTTCAACCGGTGGCCGCGGGTGGCGAGATCACGTTGAATCGCCTCGTATTCGTAGAACTCGCCGTTGACCACGATGGTGATCTGGCCATCTTCATTCGCAATCGGCTGGTCTCCCGTTACCAGATCGATGATGCTCAACCGCGCGTGCCCCAGCCCCACGTGGCGGTCAGGGGAGTACCAGAATCTCTGTCCGTCCGGACCGCGGTGATGCAGCCGGCTGGTGGCCAGTTCGAGCGCGCGCTCAGAAACCGGCTTACTGCGCGAAAACACAGAAGCAATGCCGCACATACGGGGAGCTGTCCTTTCATCCCAGGGAAGGACCAAGCATTTGCCGGATCCCGCTCTTGTTGCGAGAGCGATGTTAGGCAATTATAGCGGCAGCTTGCGGCGCGGTCGATAGTTATTCGCCGCGCGATGCTAGTTTTTTGAGCTGTAAGCGATGGAAACCTGGGTCTCCGAACCGGAGCGGCCGACCGTCGCCGTGATGGAGCGGTTGTTCTCCTCATCCTCGCCTGCGAGGATTCCACCATCGGCGCCCGTGGCCGTGCTAGTGATCTTGTAGCCCGCGGAGGTGAATTGATCCTGGTAGAACTTCAGCACCTGGGCTGGTGAGTCGTTGGTCTTGAAATGGACCATTCCTCCTTCGGTCTTCCCGCCCCGCGCGGCAACGGTTCCCTCCGGATTCGAACCGGGGTAATTCGGCACCCAGCCCGGCAATTTCGCCGCGCCGCCGCCCACCGTCAGTTCCTCGCCGGTGGTCTCATCGGTGAACGAGATCTTGCCGTTCTTCACGTCTTCCGCGCGCATCGTGAGAACCTTGCCGGACTTCTTCTCCCGGATGGTGAGTTCGCCGGTCTCCTCGTTCATCTTGATCACTTCCACTTCGGGGTTCAGCGCCAGCGCCATGCGGGCCGCGCCCAGCACCGGGTTCTTCTGCATCAAGGCCGTATCAAAGCCCGCATCGTGCGCCTTCTTGGCGACGAAGAATCCGACGCCCACCATGCCGAGTATCACCAGCAGGAACAGCGCGGCCAGGCCGCCGCCAATCCAGAGCCAGAGGTTGGGGCCCTTCTTCGCCGGCGGCTGCGCGAACTGCTGCGGCGGAGCCGGGTAAGCCGGCGCGGCCTGATAGGGCGGCGGGGCTTCATTCACTGGCGGCGGCGGGGGCGGTGCCGCCTGGCCCGACGGCGCTCCGCAGTTGCTGCAAAAGGCGCTCTCGTCCGGCACCTGCGCGCCACAGTTCGTGCAGAAAGGCATGAGATCCTCCAGGTAACCAGAGTAGGGCGAAACCGCCCCGGTGTCGAGGGTGGGGGTAGGCTATCGAAGGGCTGGGCTGCCCGGCGGGCGGCGGTAGGGCCGGCCCGCTTCGTAGAGCGCCGCGCGGGCACTGATCGCCCTGACAAGCTCCGGATCTCGCACCGCCTCGCGCAGCGCGGCGCGAGCCGCAGTGCCCGCGGCCGGGTAATCTCCGCTCGATGCCAGGGCGGCTGCCAACGTGTCGAGAGCGCGGGGATCCTGGCCCTTGGCGAGTTCGTTGGCGCGCCTGGCCGGGGGCAGCGGATCTCCCAGCCGGCGCACGTTTTCATTCGGATCGGTAGCCAAAACCCAGGCCAGCTGATTGAGCGCTTCCCGGTGGTCAGGCTGTACGCGCACCACCGCCTGCCAGGCGCGAACGGCCTCCGCCGTGTTGCCGGCGGTTGCCAGAGCCAGGCCGAGATTGAACTGGGCGGGCGCGTGGGAGGGATCGAGTTCCACGGCCCGGCGCAGCTCGGCAATCGCCTCGGAGTGTCTGCCGAGCATGGCCAGAGCGGTGCCTAGATTGGTGCGCGCCGGAAGGTCGCCGGGCCGGCCCGCCAGGGCGCTGCGGAACTCGGCAATCGCCTCCTCCGGCCTGCTCTGCTGCAAGAGGGCGAGTCCCAGGTCGTTGTGCGCCGGCGCGTAGGCAGGATCCGCGGCCAGCGCTGCCCGAAACTCCTTCACCGCCGCATCCAACTTGCCGCCCATCGCCAGCGTGCTGCCCAGCCCGCATCGCGCCTGCACAAAGCCTGGACGGATACTCACCGCCGCCCGGAAGTGCCGCTCGGCATCGCTCAGTCTTCCTGTTTGAAACAGGACCATACCGAAATGGTTGTGAGCTGCGGCGTCCCGGGGATTCGCCTCCAGCACCTTCCGCCAGGCCTCGATGGAGCCCGCCAGGTCGCCCTTCTGCTGCAGCTCCAGCGCAGTGTCGAACAAACGGTAGGAGTCCACCGCCGGTACCTCGATGGATTCCAATCCGTCAGGCGGGATGTGCACGAACTCAGGCAGGTTCACCGCCCGGTTGGCGGCCGTCGAGTTGTCGATGAGGATGGCCGGGCTATCGTTGCCGTTCTCGTCGATGTGCGTCAAGTACATCTGCGTGTAGGGAGAGCGGGCCTTCGACGAGAACACCAGCCACCGCCCATTGGGAGAGAAACTGTGCCAGGAGTTCATCAGGCGCGTATTGCAGTTCATGCGCCGCGCCAGGCCGCCGGTGGCTGGAACAATATAGAGCTGGCTGTCCGGGCGCATCAGCAGTCCGTTGCGTGCCTGGACGAAGACCAGCCACTTGCCGTCTGGCGATACCTTCGGAAAACTGTTGCTCATCCCGTTGGCGGAGGCGCCGGCGATGGGTTCGGCCCGGCCTCCCTGACCGCCGTTGAAGGGGATCCGGTAGAGATCGTAGCGGAGCTGCAGTTCATTCGGATCATTGGCCCGCTGGGCCAGGGGAACACCGGCCGGGTTGGGGTCCTTCGCCGCGGCGCGCGCAAACACCAGATACTGCCCGTCGGGGCTCCAAACGGCTCCGGCCTGCACCAGCCTGGGATCATCGGCGCCGGGCAAGGGCTGCAGCCGGTCCGTCTCCCGGCTGTACCAGGCGAGCTGCCCCTGCGTCGGGTAGAAGACCTGCAGGAACCGGTAGTCCGTGAAGTTCGCCACGTAGTAATTGCTGGGCGGTTCCTTATCGCGCTTCGGGTCGAACGCGGCGCCGCTCACCGTCGTGGCCACGTAGCGTCCATCCGGCGACACCTGCGACATGAAGCCGACGCGCACTTTGCCCTCCAGCCGGCCCCGTGCCGTGCTCCACTCCACGACGTCGGAGGGTTGAATCGTCATCCGCCGCCGCACCGGCGCCAGCGCATAGATGCCCTTGTGATTCTGCGGACCGTCGAGGTCCATGCCCAGCGTTTTTCCGTCCAGCGAGAACGAGTGGCAGTTGCCGCACGTGGGCATGCCGGACAGTACGACGCGGCTCTCCGGCTGCGAGAGGTCCCGCAGCCGCCATTGGATCAACCGGATGGCCTGTGCGGCGATGGGCTTGATCACGCCCTTCTCTGTTTCGGAAGGCATCAGCGGCACGTCACGGTAGAAGATAGGCGCGCCCACGGCATCGGCGGAGGTGGTGATGCGGATCTCCGCCCGCGACAGAACCGCGCCGCCGTCGCCGAGCCCGGCGAACGCCACCTGCGCCGGCCGGGCCGTCGAACGCCGCTTGACCTCACTCCAGAACTCTTCCGCAGGTTTCCATCCATGCGCGGTCTTCTGCTCTTCCGTCAACGCCGGCAGCTGGTTCGTCTCCGACACCGTGCGCGGATCGCTCTCGCCGGGCCCCAGCGGCTCACCGGCGGAATCGGCGACCAGCGGCGCGCCGCCGTCCTGAAAGCGCACCTCGATGCGCCAGCGCGTGGCGCGGGATGGGTCCCGCCAGATGAAAGTGGGGGCGGTGATTTCAGGCGGGAAGATCGAAGCGTTGGACGGGTAGTCGATCAGGATGGAGTCCGGCGCGCTTTGCGCGGCGGTGAAGAGGGACAACCACAATGCGGCGTGCAGTCGCATGCATTGAAGGGCCGCTGGATCAGGCCAGTTCTACCGCGCCATGGTCGTCGCAATGGCCTTCGTGTGGATGATGCAGATGGCCGTCCACCAGGTAGTCGACATGGCCGCCGTGCGGCACGGCCTCATGGCCGCAACCGGGCCCGTGCTGGTGATCCGGCTCATGCCCGGGGCAGCAGTGGCTGGGCGTGCACGCATCGGGATTCGATTCGCTCACTTGCAGCGCCTGCTCGTCGAAGTGGTCTCCGTGCGGCCGGTGCAGATGGCCGTCGTGCAGATAGGCGACGCCCCCCTCGTGGACGATGGCCGTGTGGCCGCAGCCCTCGCCATGGATGTGGGCGTGGTTTCCGTGGATCTTGTGGCCGCTCATCGTAATGTCCCAGCTTAGCCCGGCGCGGCGCCTTCGTGCCAGTTCGGGTCTGTTCAGCGCTGCGGTTTGGGCGGGGCCGCCTGCCGCTGCGACTGCCGTTTCTTATACGCTTCGTAGTCGGCCGGCCCGAGTTCGCGCTTCAGATACTCTTCATACTCCTGAATCAGCGCCGGCTCGTGCGGGCTGCCGTAGATGTCTGTGGAGACGTACTTGCCCTCGTCGAATTTCTTCTTGGTCCAGGCGTCGTGAATGTGCGTGATGCGGGCCGTGTCGATGAAGTTCTGCACCTGCTGCGGCGGCACGAACGTGACTCCTTCCCGGTCGCCGAAAACCACGTCGCCGGGCATCACCGTGACTTTGCCGATGCGCACCGGAACGTTGATGCCGGTCACCATGGCGCCGTGAATGAAGCCCGGTACCGCATCCCGGTAGTAGCCGGCCATGCCGAAGGGTTGGATCCCTTCCAGGTCGCGGATCGGCCCGTCGATGACGAATCCCGCCCCCGTCTTCTTCCAGATGTAATACGCCAGGTTGTCGCCGACAATCCCGCCCGTATCGGCATTCCCGCCGGCGTCCACCACGAAAACGTCGCCCGGCTGCAGCATGTCGATGGCGGTCTGGTGGTTCAGCGGGCGCGCATGGCCGCCGTTTTTCCACGCCGCCGCGTCCACGTCGGCCACTTCCGTGCGGATGGGCATTAATTGCAGCGTGAAGGCGCGGCCGATCAGGCGCTTGCCCGGAGTCAGCAGCTTCCAGCCATCCACATAGTGCAGCGAGCCGCGCGATCCTACGCCCAGAAACTCCTCTGACGACATCTCCTTCAGCTGGTTCAACACGGCATCCGGCACCTTCGGCCGCCCATCCGGAAAGCGCTCATAGGGGTTTTGTGCGGTGTAACGGATCATCTCATCGCGGCTGAGGCTGTTGATCTGCGGGAAGACTGGCATGGCTGCTGCGCAGCAGAGTGCAGCCAGCAGTGAAGCGCGAAGTGAAAATGGACGAACGGTCATCGGCGATCTCCTGTTGTGACGGGCATCATGACACACTCCAGCCGGGCCTGCACGGGCCGCTTCGCTCAATACGGCCTGGGCGCCTGGCAGCCGCGCAGCCGCGTGGCGAAGTCATCCAGATACTGGCGGCGGAAGCGGTTCACGTGCTTGGCGCCGCAGTGCACTCCTTCCGCATTGTACGGATCCAGATCGTCCGTCCACCAATTCGCGTGTGCCGCGGCCGGGCGCAGCATTCTCTGCGCTGAAGGCGCGACGGCGGTGAAACTGCCGCCGAGTCCGTCCAGGGCGGGGAAGTCGCTTCGAATCGTGTAGCTCCACACCCTGGCTTCGGGCGGAGAGAAGCGGAACAACAGGGACCTGCCGGTGTTTTGAACCGCCACCGGCACGCGGCCGTCCAGCAGCACGCTGGCCCGATGCCTGGCCGTCATGCCCGCAGGCAGGGGCAGGTAGAACTCCGCCACGCCAAACCGCTCCACCACATCCGCGTCGCTGGTGAGGCGGTAGAACCGCGTCTTGCGTTGATCCCACACCGGAACGAACTTGCCGCCCCATCCGGGCCGCTCCGGATTGTCCGGATCGCCGCTCAACAGTGACCCGACCGATGCGGCGTCGCCCATCCTCAGCACCCCGTTGAGTTGCGATGCAAAGAAACGGCCCAGCGCACCGTGCCCTGCCGCCTGGGTGGAGACGAACTGCGTATTGCCGAAGGGCCCCTGCTGCTCGCCGCCCGTGAACCAGCCCCAGTAAGTCGAATTGGCCTCGATGATCCAAAGTTGCGGATGCAGCTCTTCCAGATAGTTGTAGGCGTTCACGCTCCACATCTTGTTGGGGCCGCCGATGAAGTAGACGCGCAGCTTTGGGAGAATCTCCGGCGCATCGTGCAGCGCCTGAGCCAGGTCTTCCAGCCCGCCCCACACCAGCACGTGCAGCGGGCGATCGTCGCTTCTATGCGCGCACTGTATCATCCACTCGGAGCCTTCAGTCGGCGTGGAGACGCCCGTCGGCCCGGGGTCGCTTCTCGCGCCCTGCTTCACGGCGGCCCGCAGCCTGGCAGGAGACGGGAAGGCGGCCGAGTGCGTGCGCAGGTTCGGGTAATCCTCCTCGTAAAGGTCGATCACCTGCCGGATCTGATCGGCACTGCCTCCGCCATACGGCGACGAGATCAGTCCCTCCACGTCCAGCACGTCGGAGTGCAGCAGCAGGTAGACCATCGACTGGAAATCGTCCGCGTCCCCGCCGCCAATCCCGCTGGTGACAATCACCCGCGGCCTGGTCTGCGCCGTCAGCGCGAGGGCGAAGAAGATGGGGAGCAGGAGCCGCATGCAGTGGTTGGTGGCGGAACCAGCGTACCTCAAACCGGAGTGGCGTCCGGCCGCGCTCCTGGCTCGTCACATCTGCCGCTTCCAATACTCCAGCGCCGGTCCTTTGATCACATCGAAACGGTCGAGCGCCGCCCGTGCCTGCACGGCGGAAACCTCCTCTGCCGTCATGGGGCTGAAGCTCTGCGCGATGCGGACGTCATCCTCCAATTGGCCTTGCGAAGAGAAGCCCAGCACGGCCGCCGTCACCGGCAGACTCAGCGTGTATCGCAGGCACGTGGCCACGCTGAAGGTCCGCAGCAGAAACGCATTCCCGAAGATCTTCATGCCGAAGATGCCCAATCCGCGTTCCTTCGCTGCCGGCAGCATCAGCTTCTCGAAGCTCAAGTACTGCGTGTCGCAGGCGTGCAGCGGCATCAGCGTGGTGTCGAAACCGTCGTAGCCGCGCAGCATCTGGAGATTGAAGGCAGGGTCCGCATGGCCGGTGAACCCGATGAACCGGCACTTGCCGGCCTTCTTCGCCTCGACAAACGCCTCCAGCGCGCCACCGCTCGCCAGCACCTGGTCCACGTCCTTCTGGGTGTTCACGCCGTGGATCTGCCATAGGTCCACATAGTCTGTTTTCATCAGCCGCAGCGAGGTCTCCAGCTCCTTCATAGCGCCCGCTCGGCTCCGCACACCGCTCTTCGACGTGAGAAAGATGTTCTTTCGAAACGGCCCGATGGCCGCGCCGTACACCTCCTCGGCATGGCCCTCCCAATAGCTGCGCGCCATGTCGAAGTAGTTCAATCCCAGATCATAGGCGCGGCGTACCAGCGCCACCCCATCCTCGAATGGGATCAGATGAAACCGGGCCCCGCCCATCCCGACGATAGTCAGATTCTCCCCGGTTCTTCCCAACGGACGTTTCGGGATTCCGCCCGCCTTGGGGCGCGGAGCCTGTGCGCGGGCCAGCCCGCTGAATGCGGTGCCGAAGAAAAGGCGGCGTTTCATTCGATTTCCTTCTCCCTTCCAGCCAACGATCATATCCTCCGCGCGCTGCCTGTGGACCCGTGGCTCGGGTCGTGACAAAATCGTACCGTTCGACTCACGGAGGTCATCATGCCCAATTCCAGAAGGAAGTTCCTCGCCGCCGGCGCCACCATCGCCGTTCCCGCCGCCGCCCAGGCGCAGACGGCGCCGGCGAAGAAGGTGCACCGCAAGGGCGCCAAGCCGGCCAAAACGCCCCTCTTCAATAGCGCTGTCTCCTATGGCAACCTGCTCTTCATTGCGGGCAAGGGGTACCACAAGGAAGGCGATATCAAGGTGCACACCACCGCTGTGCTCGACGACATCGAGAACGAACTCAAGAACGCCGGCTCCTCCATGGATAAGGTCCTGAAGTGCAACGTCTACCTCAAGACGCTGGATCACTACAAGGCCATGAACGAGGCCTTTTACGGCCGTTTTGGTGACGAGCCGCCCGTGCGGACCACCGTCGCCGTGGCCGACATTCCCGGAAACTCCCTCGTCGAAATCGACGTGATCGCCTATATCTAAGATGAATCGCAGACGGTTTCTCTCATCCAGCGCGGCGGCCCTTGCCGCTGCGCCGGCCGTGCACGCCGCCCCTGCCCGGAAACCAAACATCGTCTGGCTCATGGGCGATGATCTTGGCTATTCCGACATCGGCTGTTACGGCCAGAAAATCATCCGCACTCCCGAAATCGACAGCCTGGCGCGCGACGGCACCCGCTTTACCGACGCCTATTCGGGCTGCACCGTCTGCGCGCCCTCGCGCAGCGTGCTGATGACCGGCAAGCACATGGGGCACACCTCCGTCCGCTCCAATCCCGGAGGCGTGCCGATCCTCGATTCCGATGTCACCATCGCCGAGGTGTTGAAACAGGCCGGCTACGCCACCGGCTGCTTCGGCAAGTGGGGCCTGGGCGACATCGGCACCGAAGGCGTGCCCTGGAAGCAGGGTTTTGACGAGTACTGCGGCCCGCTGAGCCAGGTGCACGCGCACTTCTACTACCCGCCGTACATCTATCACAACGACAAACAACTGCCGCTCGAAGGCAATCTCAACGGAGGCCGCAAGACCTACTCCCACGATGTCATCGCGGCCAAGGCGCTCGATTTCATCCGCGGCGCGAAGGACAAGCCGTTCTTCTGCTACATGCCCGTCACTCTCCCCCACTGGGAACTGCTCGTGCCTGAAGACAGCATGGCGCCCTACCGCGGAAAAGTCCAGGAATCCGGCCCTTTCATCGACAAGTCCAACCACTACGCGCGTCAGGATGAGCAGCACGCCGCCTACGCCGGCATGGTCAGCCGCCTCGACCGGGACACCGGCCGCGTGCTTTCTCTACTCAAGGAACTCGGCAAGGAGCGCGACACCATCGTCTTCTTCACTTCAGACAACGGCGGCGCCATGCGCATCCGCGGCAACGACTATTTCCAGAGCTACGGCCCCTTCCGCGGCTTCAAGCAGAACTTCTATGAAGGCGGCATCCGGGTGCCCATGCTGGCCCGCTGGCCCGGCCATGTCCCCGCCGGACAGGTCTCCCATTTCCCCTGGATGTTTGAAGATGCGCTACCGACACTCGCCGGCATCGCCGGCGCTCGCCCTCCCGCCGGCATCGACGGTATGAGCGTTTTGCCCACCTTGCTGGGCCGCAAACAGAAGCCGCACGATTTCCTTTATTGGGAACTGCCCCGCTACATCGGCAAGACGGGTACCTTCCAGCAGGAAACGCCCATGCAGGCCGTCCGCATGGGCGATTGGAAAGCCGTCCGCCCGAAGCCCAACGGGCCGTTGGAGCTCTACAACCTCAAAACCGACATCGGAGAAACGCACGATGTCGCGCAGGACAATCCACAAGTGATGGCTCGCATCGAGGCGTTCCTCAAGACCGCCCGCACCGAGCCTCGCCCGCAAACCGAGCCGCCTCACGACTGGTGGGGTCCGGCCAAGTGGTAATCGCTAGGCGCCCGCCGCCTTCGTCAGAATCTCCTGTACGCGCCTGGCGACGATCTTCTCCTCGCCCTTGGCCAGCATCCAAACCGTAAACTGCAGGGAGTTGCGGTTCGTGCCTGGGGCCGCCTCGATCGACGGCGAGCCCTCGCGCAGCCGCTTGGCCACCTCGAGCGGCGTGATCTTCACCACGTTCTGATCCCAGCGGATCTTCAGCGACGGCGTGTGGTTCGCGATCGGCGGCACCGTTACCTCGGTGGTCACGCTCTTTACTTTCTTGGCCGCGGCGACAATCACCTCCGCGCGGCGGTCCCACTCTTTGGCCTCGGCCGCATGGTCGCGCTTCAGGTACATCTCCAGCGCCACCAGCATGCCCACCATCTCTTCCTTGTTCACCTTCATGCCGCGGGCCAGCGAGTCGCTGTATGGCGATGTGTTCAACCTCGCCGCATCGATCAGATCCTTGCGCCCCAGCAGCAGCCCGGCGCTCTGCGGCCCACAGATGGCCTTGCCGCCGGAAAACGTCACCAGGTCAAAGCCCATCTTCGTGTACTTCTTGAAATTCTCGATCGGCGGCACGTCCGCAGCTGCATCGTTGAACGAAGGGATCTTGTGTTTCTTCGACAACGCCACGAACTCGTCGATCTTGATCTTGCCGCGCCCGTCGGCGTCGTTGAAGAACAGCGTCATCGCCGTCCGGTCGGAAACCGCCCGCTCAAAATCCGCGGCGGTCTCCACCTCCACCATTCGGATGCCCGTGGCCCGCACCGCGTGGTCGTATCCATAGCGGTGCGACTTCTGGATGATCACCTCGCTCTTCATCCCGGTGAGGTCCGGCAGCTGCAGGATCTTCTTCTGATCCTTGCCGGTGAGGATGCCCGCCGTGCCGGCCGTCAATGCGCCCGCCGCGCCCGACGTCACCATCGCGCCCTCGCACTCCAGCAGCTCGGCGATGCGCTTGCCCACAGCGTCCTGCAGTTCCACGATGTCCACGAAATGGTGCGACGCTTCCGTCATCGCCGCCATCACCTCCGGCGCCATCAGCGATGCCGTCAGCTTCGTGAATGTGCCGGCGGCGTTGATGAAGGTCCGCACGCCCAGTTCCTTGATCACGTCTCGCTTGGCCGCCGCGGCACTCATGCGCGGTGAAAGACTCACTGCGCCCATCGTTCCCATCGCACCGAGAAAAGGTCTTCTGCCTACCATAGAAAATGCCCTCCGGACCCATCTATCCTGACACGATCCGGAGGGCAAGAAAAGAGCCGGTTCTACAGCGCCAGGCCGAAGAACTCTTCCGCGTTCTTGTAGCAGATCCGATTCGCCATCCCGCCCACCATGCCGTAATCGTCCGGCAGCAGGCCCTTTTCCATGTCCTCGCCCAGCAGGTTGCACAGCGTCCGCCGGAAGTACTCATGCCGCGGGTACGACATGAAGCTCC
>JACQZS010000334.1 GCA_016213725.1 Acidobacteriota bacterium
AACGGCTGCCAGACCTGCCTGCGCCACCACGAGGGCAAGGCGCGGGAATTGGGACTCAGCCCGGAATCGATCCTGGCCGCCGTGCGGCTGGCCGCGGTGCTGCACGCCAACTGAGCGAAACCGGGCGCGCGCTTGCATTATGATGGGCGCGTGACCGCCCTTCTGCTTGCTCTCTTCCTGGCCGGCCCGGAACCCTCCTTCGATCAGGCGCGCGCCAACGCCGCGCAACACCAGCAGGCCATTGCCGCCAGCCAGCGGCTGCTGCACGCCTGGATGAAGTTCGCCGATCCGAAAACACTCCTGCTGCCCGACCGCACCGGCAGGCCCGAACGCGTCTACACCCCGCACAACTCCGGCGCCGACCTCTATCCCTACCTCATCCTCACCGCGCGCATCACCGATCCGGCCCTCTATCACGGCCGCATGATGGAGATGCTGCGTAACGAGATCCGCTACACCAATGCGAAAGCCGGCGTGCCGGGCAATCTCGATCTCAACACCGGCGTGCTGGGGCCGCCCAGCATGTTCGGCGCGGGCGAGTATGCAAAAGACGGCCTGATCACCGTCACCGAGTATCTGGGCCGCACACCCTGGACCGACCGCATGATCGACATGGTGGCCGACGCCATGAACCAGGCGCCGGTAGCCTCCGCCTTCGGCCCCCTGCCCGCCTCCGACAGCGAACTCAACGGCGATTACCTCCAGGTGCTGCCACGCCTCTACCTGCTCACCGGCGACCGCCGCTTTCTCGACTGGGGCCGGCGCATCGCCGACGCCTACACCGAGGAGGTGCTGCCTTCCAACCACGGCCTGCCGTCGATGAACTGGGACTTCGCCAAACACACCGGCGACACGAAGCTGAAGCTGCGCGACCACGGCAACGAGATCATCGTCGGCCTGGTCACGCAGTTTGCCCTCGAGGCCCAACTGGGCTCGCCGCGGGCGTCGCGCATGCAGCCCGTGCTGGCGAAGATGCTGGACCGCGTGCTCGAATCGGCCAACCCGCACGGCATGCTCTACAACACCATCGATACGGTGACGCTGAAGCCGCTCGATGAGCGGCTGAGCGACAACTGGGGCTACCTTTACGGCGCCGTTTACACCTTCTCCCAGGTGACCGGGCAGGCGAAATACCGCGAGTCCGTGCGGCGCGTCCTTTCAAACCTGGGGAACTATCGCAACTGGTGCTGGGAGCCGTCTTCCAATGCGCAGGTGAACGCCCGCAAGGATCCCAAGCTCGGCTCCTTCGACGGCTACGCCGATTCGATCGAAAGCGCGCTCTACCTGGTGAACCGCATGCCGGTGCCGGAGGCGCTGGCCTGGATCGATTCGGAAATGCAGGTGATGCTGTCCATGCAGCGGCCCGACGGGCAGTTTGAAGACTGGTACGGCGAAGGCAATTTCAACCGCACGGCGCTGCTCTACGCGCTGATGAAATCGCAGGGCGTGCGCGCGGCTCCATGGAAGCCGGGCCTGGCGGTGGGCGCTGTGCGGCAGGGCCGGGCGCTGCTGCTGCACCTGAGCGGACCGGCGAAGGTCGAGTTCGATTTCGCCCGCCACCGGCGGGTGCACAACTGGCAGGCGAACTACGTGCGGCTGAACGAGTTTCCGGAGTGGTTCACGGTGGACGAGAACACGCTCTACACGCTGACTCCGCGAGCCGGCGGAGCGGCGCAGACGCGGCTCGGCTCGGAGCTGATCGCCGGCGTTGACCTGACGGCCGGAGACTGGACGGTGCAGCCGCAGTGAGACGCCGCGACTTCATGGCCGCCGCGCTGGCTTCCGGCGCCGAATCCGGCAAGCCGCTGGACCTCTTCGAGTCCGGCGCCGGCGGCTATGAAAGCTACCGCATCCCCGGTATCGTCGTTGCGCCCAAAGGCAGCGTTCTGGCCTACTGCGAGGCGCGCAAGAGCAATCCGAACGATTGGGGCGAAACCGACATCCTGTTGCGCCGCTCCACCGACGGCGGCCGCAGCTTTGCCCCGCCAGCCAACATCGCCCATATCGCCGGCCCGGTGGCGGAGAACCCCGCCGGCGTGGCGCAGAAGCTGGCCGCGCCGGGCGTGCTCTACGACAACCCGCTGGCCATCAGCGACAGGAAGGCGCATTGCGTCCATCTGCTGTTCTGCGTCGAATACATGCGGGCGTTCCACATTCGCAGCGACGACGACGGGGCCACATGGTCTCAGCCGAAGGAGATCACCTCCGCTTTCCAGTCCTTCCGCCCCGGATACCCCTGGCAGGTGATCGCCATCGGCCCCGGCCATGGCATCCAGCTGCGCAACGGAAGGCTGGTGGCGGCCGTGTGGCTTTCCACCGGCACCGGCAGCCATGCGCACCGGCCCTCGGCGGCGGCCACCATCTACTCCGACGACCATGGCAGGACTTGGCGCAACGGCGATATCGCCGTGCCGAACGGGCCCGAGTTCGTCAACCCCAGCGAGGGCGCGCTGGCGCAGTTGAGCAGCGGCGAGGTGATGCTGAATCTCCGCACCGAGGGGGCCAGAGCCCGGCGCACCGTGTTGACCAGCCCGGACGGCGCAACACGCTGGTCCGCGCCGCAGTTTCAACCGGAGTTGCCCGACCCGGTCTGCTTCGGCTCGCTGCTGGAAGACCCCAAAGGCAAGCGCCTGCTCTTCATCAACCCCGACAACTTCGAGAACCGCCAGAGGAAGAACCTGGCCGTGCGCGTCTCGCGCGACAATGGGCGCACCTGGCCCGAGAAGCACGTCGTCGATCCGGGCTGGGCCGCCTATTCCGACATCGCCATGGCGCCCAACGGCGACCTGCTCTGCTTCTACGAGCGGGGCGCCGCCGGAGCCAGCCGCATGCAATACAACTACCTGACACTCACCCGCTTGAGGCTTTCCAAATGATCACCGACCTCGAATACTTGAAAACCGTCGACACGCCGACGCTCTCCAACGCGATTGAACTGCTGAAGGTGCGCAGGCGCAGCGAGGGCTTCACCCCGCTCGGCGTGCGCTGCCTCTTCCCCGAATTCGGCCGCATGGCCGGCTACGCCGTCACCGCGCAGGTGGAGACGATGACCGAAGCCACGCCCGGCGACGTGGCGGGCCACATCGAGCTTTACAAGCTGCTGGAATCGGCCCCCAAGCCGGCCATCATCGTGCTGCAGGAGATCGGCGGTTTCGGAGACTACGCGGCGCACTGCGGCGAAGTGATGGCCACCTTCTTCACGCGGCTGGGCGCCATCGGGCTGCTGTCCGATTGCGCCGTGCGCGACATCCCCGAGGTGCGCGCGCTCGGCTTCCACTACTTCTCGCGCGGCGTCTGCGCCTCGCACGCCTACTTCCGCGTCATCCGCTGCGGGCTGCCCGTCACCATTTGCGGCATGCCGGTACGCCAGGGCGATCTGCTGCACGGCGACGAGAACGGATTGCTCTCCATCCCGGACGTCCCGCTGGAAGAGCTGAAACAGGCCGTGGATCAGATCCGCTCGTCGGAGAAGAAGATTATGGACTATGCCAAGAGTCCCGAGTTCACCCTGGCGGGCTTTGCCGCCATGGTGGGCAAGAAGTACTCTTAGCGAAACTTCATGCTTTCTGTACTCTCTGGTCATGCAAAAACGAATGATCCTGTAGTACGCTAGGTTTGTAGATTGTATTCAGAGTTGGAGGTCTCTTTCATGCTGCGTATGCTTAGAAAAACGGCGCTGCTGGGCGCCGCCTGCCTGGTCAGCGCAGGTCTCGCCTCGGCCCAGATGGGCACGTTCACCGGCCGGGTTGTGGGCGAAGACGGCAAAGGCGTGCAGGGCGTTGTCATCAAGATCGAACGCAAGGACATCAAGGGCAACTGGCAAACCAAGACGAACAAGAAGGGCGACTGGACCTACAGTGGCATGCCGGTACCCGGCCAGTTCGCCATTTCCTGCGAATACAACGGCGCCGTGGTGGACACGCTGAACGGCGTGCGCAGCCAGATGGGCGACCCCATGGAGTTGAAAGACTTCTGCAATCTGGCGAAGGCCGCCGCCAAGCGCAAAGCGATGGAGCAGGCTGCCGCCACCGGCCAGATGACGCAGGAACTCGCCAAGGAAATGACGCCGGAGCAGCGCGCAGCCTATGAAAAGCAGCTGAAAGAGCGCTCCGCGCAGATGCAGAAGAACAAGGCCCTGAACGACGCCTACAACGCCGGCATGACGGCGATGCAGGCCAAGGATTTCCAGGCCGCAATCGACAACTTCACCAAGGCCGGCGAAATCGACCCGAAGCAGTCCGCGGTGTGGATCCAGTTGGCGCAGGCCTATGACGGCCTGGCGAAGTCCAAGACCGGTCCCGACCGGGAAGCGGCGCTGGGCAAGGCGTCCGAGTTCTACACGAAGTCGCTGGAGATGCAGCCCGCCGACGCCGGCCTGCACAACAACTACGGCCTCGTGCTGGCGCAGCAGAAGAAGTTCACCGAAGCCCAGGCGGAACTGGAGAAGGCCGCGGCGCTCGATCCTCCGGGCGGCGGCAAGTACATGTTCAACCTCGGCGCGGTGCTGATCAACACGGGCCAGACCGATCCGGCCGTGACCGCGTTCAAGAAGGCCGTGGAACTCGATCCGAAGTATGCTCCGGCGTGGTTCCAGTATTGCTCGGCGCTGAGCGGCAAGATGACGATGAAGGCCGACGGCACTCCGGTTCCTCCCGAAGGCATGAAGGAAGCCTGCGAGAAGTACCTGGAACTGGAGCCGAACGGCGTGAACGCCGAAGGCGCGAAGGCCCTGGTGGCGCTGGTGGGCGGCAAGCTGGAAACGCAGTACGTCAACCCGGACGCCAAGAAAGGCCCGGCCAAGAAGGGCAAGAAGTAAGCACGGCGCACTGCCGTCAAAACGAGGGCGCTCCGCTGCGCGGGGCGCCCTTTCTTTTTGTGTTGCGCCAGTCGTCTATTCTGGAGTTGAGATGCTTCGCTTCCTAGGGCTGCTGCTGGCTTTTATCTTCATCGTGCCCTTGATTCGCATGGTGACCGGCCTGATCGGACGGGCCTTCGTCAACTTCACCATGGGTCCAAAGCAAGCCCAGCCGCAGCGCCGGCCGGGCACTCCGCCGCCGGCGCCGGCCGGCGGAACACTGCGCCAGGACCCGGTGTGCGGAACCTACGTGAGCGAACGGGTGGCCGTAACGCTGAACAAGGGCGGCCAGACGCACTACTTCTGCTCCGCCGCCTGCCGCGACAAGTTCGCCTGATCGGATTGGGCGGGGAAGCTACTGGTCCAGACGCCGCAGGGTTTCCGCCACCACCTTGCCCACCGCCTGCAGGCTGTCGGCGCTGAGCTTATCCACGGTGTCCTCCGTGGTGTGCCACCACGCGTGACGGGGGCCGTATTCGAAATCGATCAGGTCCAGCGCCCGCACGCCAAGGCGGAGAAAGGGCACATGGTCGTCTTCGATGGGCAGTTCCTGGCCGTCGAATCTCTTCGCCTCGCCCAACTGGGCCGCCACCTGCCACAGCAGGCGCCGCAGCGGCTCGGAGGAGTACATCTCGCTCACCACGTGGAGGTCGCGGTCGCCGATCATATCCACGTTGATCAAGCCGGTGATGCGGGCGTTGGTGCCGTCCTTTTGCCATTTCTCGGCCAGGTGGCGGGAGCCGTAGAGACTGTCGGTGGAGGTCCAATCCCTGACGGCCTCTTCGCCGTCGAAGAAGACCAGGTAGACGTCGCTCTTGAAGGGCCGGTCTTTGAGCGCCCGGGCCATCTCCAGCAGCAGGCCGCCGGAGGCGCCGCCATCGTTGGCGCCCACGAACTTGAAGGGGAAGCGCTTGGTGTCGTAGTGGCCGGTAACCACCACCGCCTTGCCGTTGGTGCCCTTGCGCGAGGCGATGATGTTCTTCATCTGCAGCACGCCCGCCGGAGTCCTGGCCGGGAAGGCGTCCTCGGTGACGGTCCAGCCCTGCGCCTTCAGCTGGCGCACGATGTAGTCCTGCGTCTTCTGGAGCGCGGGGGTGCCGGCTGGCCGCGGGCCGAAGGCCACCAGCGCTTTCGTATACTCCAATGCCTGCGCGCCGCTGAAATCAGCTCCAAGTGCGAGCGGCGCAAGCAGCGCCGCGGCGAGGGTCAGAGTTTTCGAGCGATGCATTTATAACCCAGTGTAGAGTCTTTTCGGCGATCGAGGCCATCCAGCAGCCCCAGGAGCAACGCCAGCGGCCCCAGCAGAGGCAACAGCCACGGCTGCAGCTGGCTGGCATTCAGCAGCCGTCTTGCCAGGAGGCGGAAAATGCCGCCCGCCGGCTGCAGTTCTTCCACCCGCAGGCCGGACTCGCGCAGCAGGTACTCCAAGCCATGGCGCGTGTAGCGGAAGTAGTCGTGCGGCGCCTGGTGGACCTCCCACTCCATGGGGGCTACCAGCAGCAGCACGCCGCCCGGCGCCAGGACGCGCGCTGTTTCTCTCAGCGCCGCCAGCGGGTCGCGGAGGTGCTCCAGAGTGACGATGCTGAGCGCTGCGTCGAACGTACCGGCGCGGAAGGGTAACGCCGTCAGGTCCGCAATGGCGTCCAGCCGCGCGTAGCTCCAGGCCGCGTCGCCGATGCCGAGATCGACTCCGGTGTAGCGCTGCCGCCGGAAATGTTCGGAATACTGGCCCTCGCCGGCGCCCGCATCCAGCACACGCGCGCCTGCGGGCAGGCCGCCGGCCAGCGCGCTGACTGAATCCTCGATCAGGGCTTCGAAAGAGTAGAGGAATCTGCGCAGCCCCGACGGCAGCCAGCGCCGGGCCAGAGCGTACCTCATGATTTTTTCCTGGCCTCCACCATGATGGTGGAACCGGCGCCGCAGACCGCCTCGAGAACGGTGAAAGGAATGGACGCCAGCACGAGTCCGAAATAGGCCAGGTCCTTCGCCAGGCGCAGCCGGGGAGTCTCGGGGAGCTGGCGGATGCGGCGAGCCATGGGGTCCAGCCCGACGGCCAGAGTGGAGGCCAGGCCGGCCGGGTTGTCGCGCAGGGAGAAGTGCTTGCGGCGAACCACCTCGAAGCCGCAATCGCCCAGCAGCGACACCAGGTCGTCTTCCTTGAAATCGATCAGATGGCGAGGAATGTCCAACCCGTTCCAGGCCTCTCCAAAGAGCAGGAACTGCCAGCACTTGGCGTTGGGCACCTGGATCACCAGCCGGCCATCGGCGGCCAGCAGGCCATGCGCTGCTTCAACGTAGGCCACCGGATCGTAGAGGTGCTCGAGCACGTGGAACATCGTGATCAGCGAGAAAGCGCCGGGCTGGAAGGGCGCGCTCGTCAGCGCGCCGCAAGCCGCCGGAACGCCGTTGGTGGACCAGGCGACGGAAGCGGCGTTCACCGAGAAATCGAGGCCGAAGGCGCGGTCCTGCGGGAGGTTCATTTCGCGCAGGAAGAGTCCGCCGCCGCAGCCGACGTCCAGCACCTTGCCGCCGGCGGGTGCGGCCTCCAGCGCGCGCCGGACGAATTGGACGTGGTCGCGCAGCACGAAGCGGCGCCAGGATTCGGCCATGCGGTCGGCGGCGCCGCCGCCGGGGTCGTACCAGTAGTTGTCGGGATAGTAGTGCTGAAGTTCTTTGAGCGCCGGCCGGGGGTAGAGGCGCATCAGGCGGCAACCGCCGCACTCGACCACGAGGAAGCTCCGCGTGGTAGTGCCGTACAGCCGGTCAGAGCCATGGCAGAGCGTGCGCATCTCACGGGCGCCGCACGCAGGACACTCATTGCCGGTTTCCGCGGTGACGGTTTTGGCTGGAGACTTGGGCGGCGCGGCAGCGGGCGCGGGCTCCACCTGGACTTGGGTCACGGCCACGGGCTTGGGGGTCTCAGCCGCTTCCGCGTCGGGGGCCGCGGCCTTCTCGGAACTGGTTCTTACGGCCTCTGGGCCACGCCCTGGCTGAGTTCCTTCAGGCTGATCCTGTGCCGCAGGAGTAGTTGCTTCACCTGGCGGGGAGAGAGTTTTCTCAGGCTGCGCATCTGGCGCCGCTTGCGGAGCATCCTGGGCAGCAGCAGCAGGGCTTCCCAATCGCCCCGGGCCATCGCCCAAAGCACTGCCATTTTGCCCCCCGGGCTCTGGAAACGACTGATTTCCCCCCGGTTGAGCATCGCCGCCCACAGTCCGGCGGCCAGCCTTGCCACGTAATATGCGACGTTTCGCCAAAGTAGAGTTCCAGGAAACAGTTTAGCCGCTAGCAGCACCCGGTTGCGCTCGATCAGCGTGACCCGGCGCGGATTTTGCTTGCCCAGCGTGGAGCCGCGGTGGTGCCGGACCACCGCCGTGGGGATGTAAAGGCAGTTCCATCCCGCGATTCTGGCCCGCAGCCCGAGTTCGGCATCGTCGGCGTAGGCGAACAGATCTTCGTCGAAGCCGCCACTCCGGTCGAGCATCGCCTTGCGGTACATGCAGGCACAGCCGTCCGGCCACAGCACCTCTTCCACGCGGTCAAACTGGCCGGCATCGATCTGGCCGGTGCCGCGGCCGCGGTTCTGGCCGTCGAGATAGATGAGATGGCCCACCTTGTCGATGACGCGCGGATCTTGATAGACCAGCACTTTGGAGGCGGCCATGCCGACGGCCGGATCCTCGAATGCGGTCAGCAGCGCGCCCAGCCAGCCGGGCGCCGCCTCGGCATCGTTGTTGAGCAGGGCGACGAATTCGCCGCGGGCCGCTTCAATGCCCTGGTTGTTGGCCGCGCAGAAGCCGAGATTGGCGCTGTTTCTAATGAGGCGGACGGGGTAAGGAAGCGCCGGCCGCAACCGTTCCACCAGCTCGCAGGATCCATCGCCGGAGCCGTTGTCGACGACGATGGTCTCAAAGCCCGCGCCCTGCCCGGCGCACAATGAGTCGAGGCAGGCCCGCAGCAGCTCCGCCCGGTTCCAATTGACTATCACCACGCTGACGCGCGGAGGCTCAGACGCCCGAAAACATCCGTGTTCCAACGTGTTGTATCATACCATCAGAACCCGGATTAGCCATGCAAACGTTGGGCCAGCGGCTCCGTGAGGAGCGGGAAAAACGAGGTCTGTCTATCGATGAACTCGCCGCCCAAACACGAATTCATGCCGACTATTTCCGCGCCATCGAAAAGGACGATACTTCGTCGCTGCCAGGCGGGTTCTTCTACCGCAGTTTCGTGCGGCAATACGCCAGATTGATGGAGCTGCCCGAGTCCGTCTACCAGCCGGAACTCGACCGCAGCCTGGCCGCCGAGTCGTCGGAGATGGCAAACCGGGAAACCGCCCTGCCAGACCGCAAGCTGAACGTCCCGCGCATGCCCACCGGGAAGACAGACCGCAGAGAGGAGACGCGCCGCGCCCTGGCCGGGCTGGGCATCCTCATCCTCGTCATGGCGGCCTGCACGGGCGCATTCACGCTCTATCAGCGCTGGAGCCTGGCCAAAGAGACGGCCGAACTGGAAGCCGCCCACCAGGCGTCCACTCCACCCCAGGCAGGGAAGGCCGCCGCGCCCGCCCCGCCGCCGCCTCAGGAAACCGCGCCTCCGGCCCAGCCGCAGCAAGCCCCGTCTCCCGAAGTGCCGCAGCCTTCGGCGCAGACCCCGTCCCAACCGGAAGGACCGGTTCGGGTGATCGTCCGCGCCACGGAACTCTCCTGGGTGGGCGTCTGGCAGGGCCAGAAGATTCTGTTCTCTTCGGTGATGCAGGCGGGAGAAACACGCGGATTCGGCGTGGAAGACAAGATGCGCATCCGCATCGGCAACGCCGGCGGCGTGGAATTGGAGTGGAACGGAAAGCAGATTCCCGCCCCCGGACCGCGCGGCCAGGTGCGCACCCTCGATTTCTGGTCTGACGGATACTCCGTCGTCCAGCCTCCGGCGCCCAAGCCGGAAGACGCGCCCCCC
Organism: Acidobacteriota bacterium; assembly: GCA_016213725.1. Taxonomy (GTDB): domain Bacteria; phylum Acidobacteriota; class Terriglobia; order Bryobacterales; family Bryobacteraceae; genus Paludibaculum. Next base: position 9,809 of record JACQZS010000334.1, read on the forward strand.
GCCCAGCCGGGTCTCCACTAGGTCTGGCGCAGACGCCTCTGGGTGGGAGCTGCCTTGTTGGCCCGGCGGACTGCCTTGCGGCGCCCACGCTCCAGCCGGATCAACTCCATGCGGCGGCGCTCTTTGATGCTCTCATCGATCTTGTGCCAGAACTTCCGCGCATAATCGGCCGCTGAAACCAGCGCAAACACCATGGTGCCCCACAGCATGAAGCGCGCCGTGCCGGCCAGCCACACTTGCTCCACCGCCGCCAGCGTCAGCGCGATGGCGAGCACCTGCGTCACCATCTTGGTCTTGCCGAGTTCGCTGGCCTGAATCGTGTAGCCTTCGCTGGCCGCAATGCTGCGCAGGCCGGAGACGGCAAACTCCCGGCCGATGATGAGCACGGCCATCCACCCGGGCACGCGGTGGACCTGGACCAGTCCGATCAAGGCCGCCGAAATCAGCAGCTTGTCGGCGATGGGATCCAGCAGCATGCCGACGGTGGTGATCTGGTTCCAACGCCGGGCCAGGTAACCGTCCAGAAGATCCGTAGCCGCCGCGGCCAGGAAGATGGCCAGCGCCACAACTTCGTTGCTCAGCACCAGGCCCGCAAACGCGTAGGTGGAGTCCTCCTGCACCAGCACCGCCACCAGCAACGGCACAAAGAAGATCCGCAGCAACGTCAATGCGTTCGGGAGATTCATCGATCCCTATCAAGATAAACCAAACTGAAAAGAAAACACAGTCGGCTCCCGCCAGAGGCGCCTCCCCGGCCGCCGCCATCCGCATCCGATGCGCGCCTGTGAATATTTCTCCATATCTATCTCATTGAATACCAATCACATGCACGACAATCCGCAAGATACTCACAGCGTTTTCCACAGGCCGGGGCTCACACCCGGTAGCGGGCCAGGCGGCGCAGAAGGGTGGCCGGCACATCGGCTTCGACGATGCATCCGTCGGCTTCGTAGCGTTCAGACGTGACGCGCGCGTACTCGTGCAGCCAGTGTACGGCGGTGAGCTCTCCCAGCGGCACCCGGAAGACGGCCGGCTCCACCGGGTCGTCAGGCAGAGAGCGGTCAATGAGCTGCAGCAGCTCATCCAGTCCTTCGCCCGTGCGGGCGGAGATGGAGACCACGGGGACTCCGCCGGCCTCGCCGGAAAGGCGGCGGCCCAGGGAGGCGGCGTCCTCGGCGTCCGGCGGCAAGGCGTCCGCTTTGTTCAGCACCAGGATCTGAGGCGTCTCATGGGCGCCGATCTCGTTCAGCACGCGGCGCACCTGTGCGCTGTGGGAGGCGGCGGAAGGAGAGGAAGCGTCCACCACGTGAATGAGCAACGCGGCTTCGGTCACCTCTTCCAGGGTGGCGCGGAAGGCCTCCACCAGCGTGGTGGGCAATTGGCGGATGAAGCCGACGGTGTCGGAGAGCAGCACCCGGCGGCGGGAAGGCAGCACGGCCTGGCGGACGGTGGGGTCCAGCGTGGCGAACATGCGCGCGTCCGCCAGCACTCCGGCGCCGGTGAGCCGGTTGAACAGCGTGCTCTTGCCGGCGTTGGTGTAGCCGACCAGGGCAAGGGTCATCAGCGGAACCGCCTGGCGCAGCCCGCGTTGCACGCCGCGGGAGCCGCGCACGCCGGCCAGGTCGCGTTCGATCTTCTTGATGCGCGTGTGAATGCGGCGCCGGTCGGTTTCCAGCTTCGTCTCGCCGGGGCCGCGCGTGCCGATGCCGCCGCCGAGGCGGCTCATGGCCGCTCCACGCCCGGTGAGGCGCGGCAGAAGGTAGTTCAATTGCGCCAGCTCCACCTGAAGCTGGCCTTCGCGGGTGCGGGCACGGCGGGCGAAGATGTCGAGGATGAGCTGCGTGCGGTCCACCACCTTGCAGTCCAGCGTCTTCTCCAGATTGCGCTGCTGCGTGCCGCCCAGTTCGAAATCGACGAGGACGAGATCGGCCTCCATCGCCCGCACGAGTGCCTGGACCTCTTCGAGCTTGCCGGAGCCGATGAGCGTCGCGTGATCCAGCGTGACCCGGGTTTGCAGGATGCGTTCGATTACATCCGCGCCTGCGCTTTCGGCCAGCCCGGCCAGCTCCGCAAGAGACTCCTCGGCCTCTGGAGCGCCCGGTTCGCGGCGGCGCCCGAGAAGGTCCACGCCAATCAGGATGGCCCGCTCGCGCGAGCTTTTCCTGGGGTTCGATTCATTCAATTGTTTGGTCAGTCCTCTGTGCCGTCAGGAGCCGGAGCGCCGGGCTGCTGAGCACCTGCGCCAGGCAAAGGAGCGTGCTGCGGAGCCGCATGCACTGGCCTGGACATCACCACGGTGGAGATGGCGTGCTTGAAAATCAACTGCTCCTGGTTGTTTGTTTCGAGGATCACCGAGTACTTGTCGAAGCTCTTAATCCTGCCCGAAAGCTTCACGCCGCTCATCAGATAGATGGTCAGGAAGGTCTTTTCCTTCCTGGCGTTGTTCAAAAATGCTTCCTGGATGTTCTGCGACAACTTCTCGGCGCCGGGTCTCTTCGGCACCAATGGGGCTTTTCTTGTTTCTTCCATAATTTGGCCCCTCCTTTACTGACTAGCGCATTTCTGCGGGTTCCGAGGCAATAAGTCCCGCTTCTGACCGGTGTTGCCCGCGCGGGGTAAACCCAGTCTGTGGCGATTCCGGGCTGGAGAAACACGAGGCTTCCCGTCACGGCTATGCTGCACACGAGTGTAATCCGACTCACCCCACCCCCGCAAGTCCCTCATAGGGAAGGGCTTCACGTCCGGGGCCGGGATCATGGCGAAAACGCACCCGGCTGCGGTACATTCTGATTCAGTGGCGCAAGCGGAAGAGCTGGGCAAAAGAGTCTCCATCATCAGCATGGCCGTGAGCGCTTCGCTGGCGGTTTCGAAACTCCTCATCGGCTGGATCGGCGGCTCCAATTCGGTGCTGGCCGACGGCGTGGAGAGCGCCGGCGACGTGCTGGCGTCGGGCATTATTCTGCTGGGCCTGTCGGTCGCCTCCAGGCCGCCCGACGAGAACCACCCTTACGGGCACGGCCGGTTCGAAACCCTCACCGGCCTGGCGGTGGGGATCGGGTTGGCGATGATCGGCGCGCTGATTACGCTCCGCTCGCTCCAGAACGTGAGCGACTTCCATCAGCCGCCCGCGCTCTACACCATCTGGCCGCTGATCGCCTCCGTGCTGCTGAAGAGCGCGCTGTCCACGTACAAGTTCAGCGTGGGGAAGCGGATTCGCAGTTCGGCGATCACCGCCGACGCCTGGAACGATTTTGTGGACATCCTCTCCGGCTCGGTGGCGCTCTTCGCGCTGGGCCTCACCCTCTACGATCCCTCGCGCTTTCTGGCGGCGGACCACTACGGCGGCGCGGCGGTCGGCCTGATCGTCATCGTCCTGGGCTTCCAGGTGATCCGCGAAACCACCTACACCCTCATGGACACCATGCCGGACGAGGAGATGGTGCGCTCCATCCGCGCCTCCGCCCTGAGCGTGCCCGGCGCGCTCGACGTGGAGAAGTGCTTCGCCCGCAAAACCGGCCTGCGCTACCACGTGGACCTGCACCTCGAAGTGGACCCCGAACTCACCGTGCGGCGCGGCCACGCCATCGCCGAGGAGGTGCGCAACAAGATCCGCGCCGATCTCGACTTCGTGCAGGACGTCCTGGTGCACGTGGAGCCGTACGGGGAAAGGGCCTGGCATGGAGAATCCTGAGATCGCGCGAATCCTGGCCGAGACCGCCGACCTGATGGAGATCGACGGCGAGAATCCCTTCTCCATCCGCTCCTTCCGCAACGCCGCCTCCACCCTGGACGGCATGCCGGAGCGGGTGGCCGACATTCTGGCCGACCCCGGGCGCGACATCACGCAGATTCAAGGCATCGGCAAGGGCATCGCCTCCGCGCTGGCCGACATCCTGGCGCGCGGCTCGTTCCCGCGGCGCGACGAGATGCTGGCCCGGTATCCGCCCACGGCGCTGGAGATGCTGCGCATCCCGGGCCTGGGCCCGAAGACGGTCAGGACGCTGTGGGAGCAGTTTCGCGTTTCGACGCTCGAAGACCTGGCGCGGCTGTGCCAGGAGCAGAAACTGCGCGCGCTGCCGCGCATGGGCGCGAAGCTGGAGGAGAAGATCCTGCAGGGCATCGCGCACTACCGGCAGTCTGCCGGGCGGTTTCTCATCAACCACGTTTCCACGGTGGCCGCGGAGCTGGCGCCGCTGCTTGGCGCCACCCCCGCGGGCAGCCTGCGGCGCGGCCGCGAAACCGTCGGCGACCTGGATCTGCTCACGTCGCGCGAGAATGCGCTGGAGCTGTTCCTCCAGCATCCGCGCGTGCACGACGCCCTGGCGGCCGGCAGCAATAAGGCCAGCGCTCGCTTCGGAGCCGAAGGATTGCAGGTGGACGTGCGCATGGTCCCGCCCGAAAGCCTGGGCGCGGCGCTGTGTTACTTCACCGGATCGAAAGACCACAACGTCGCACTGCGCCAGCGGGCGCTGAAGCTCGGCTTCTCGCTGAACGAATACGGCCTGTTCCGGCTGTCGGACGAGACGCGCGTGGCGGGCGAAACCGAAGCGGAGATCCACGCCGCATTGGGCCTGGACTTCATCCCGCCCGAACTGCGCGAGAACCAGGGCGAAATCGAAGCCGCCCTCCATCACACCCTCCCGGCGCTTATCGAGCCGCGCGACATCCGCGGCGATCTGCACATGCACACGCGCGAAAGCGACGGCCGCGCCACGTTCCATGAGATGGCCGCCGCCGCGCAGGAACTGGGCCACGCCTACATCGCCATCACGGATCATTCGAAGTCGCTGGCCATGGCGAATGGTTTGGATGAGCGCCGCGCCGTGGCGTTCGCCGCCGAGGTGCGCCAGTTCAACGCCGGCGGCCCGCCGCTGCGCGTGCTGTCGGGCCTGGAATGCGACATCCTGCGCGACGGCCGCATGGACCTGGAGGACGGCGCCCTGGCCGAACTCGATTTCGTCGTCGCCTCCGTCCACTCCTACATGAGCCTGGAGCCGGCCGAGATGACAGACCGCCTGCTGCGCGCCATCGAATGCCCGTCGGTGAAAGTGCTGGGACACCCTACTGGCCGCGTGCTGCTGCACCGCGACGCCTACCGCTACGAGTTCGACACCGTGGCGCGCGCCGCCGCCGCGCGCGGCGTCGCCTTCGAGATCAACTCCAGCCCCGAACGGCTGGACCTGCACGCCCCGCTCATCCGCCGCGCCCGCGAACTGGGCTGCAAGTTCATCATCTCCACCGACGCCCACCACCCGCGCCACCTCTCCAACTTCCACTACGGAGTCACCATGGCCCGGCGCGGCTGGCTCTCGGCCTCCGACGTGCTCAACACCCTGCCGCTGGCGGAGTTCCTGGCCTCTACGCGACACTAGTTCGCATGCCCATGAAACTGATCTCCTCCGAGGAGTTGATCTCCACGCCGATCTTCCGCGTCACCATGGACCACGCGGTGGATCCGGACGGCTTCGAGATCCGCCGTGCCATCGTCCGCCACAGCGGCAGCGCCGTGATGATGCCGGTGGACCCGAAGGGCCGCGTGCTGCTGGTCCGGCAGTACCGCCTGCCCGCGCGCCGCTACCTCTGGGAACTCTCCGCCGGCCGCCTGGATCCGGGCGAAACCCCGCTGAAGGCCGCGCGCCGCGAACTGCTCGAAGAGACCGGTTATCGCGCCAAAAAGTGGACGAAACTCGTGAAATTCTTCCCCAGCCCGGGCTTCGTGGAAGAGGCGATGACCATCTTCGTGGCGCAGGATCTCACCGCCGGCCAGGCCCAGCCCATGGACGACGAGCGCATCGAGTGCGCGTGGTTCACCCTGGCCCAGATGCGCGAAATGATCGACAAAGGCGAGATTCAGGACGCCAAAACGATCATCGGCTATTCGATGTGGAAGTTGAGGAAGAAGTAGTCCAATAGCTGGCGCAGCGCCTCGCCGCGGTGGGAGACCCTCATCTTGCGTTCGCGCTCCACTTCGCCGAAGGTGCAGCCGAAGGGCGGGTAATAGAACAGCGGATCGTAGCCGAAGCCGTGCGGGCCGCTCTCGCCCTGCGCGATCCGGCCTTCCACCGTGCCGCGGAAGGTGGCCGCCAGCCTGCCCTCGTGCGCCAGGGCGATCACGCAGACGAAGCGCGCGGTGCGATCGGCGCGGCCCTCCATGCGCTCCAGCACCAGCCGGTTGTTCTCCGAATCCGTTCCTTCCGGGCTGTAGCGCGCCGAATAGACGCCCGGCTCGCCGCCCAGCGCGTCCACTTCCAGGCCGGAATCGTCGGCAAAGATCGGGTCCGCCGTGTACCGGCTGTAGTAGACGGCCTTCTTCACCGCGTTCTCTTCGAACGTCGCGCCGTCTTCTTCGCAGGGTTCAATCTGCTTGAGCCCGTCCAGCGGCTGAATGTCGATCTGCGGAAAGCCCAGCCGCTCCGCCGCCAGGTGAAACTCGCGCAGCTTGCCGGCATTCGTGGTGGCGCAGCGCAGGATCATTTGCGCTCCAGAATCTCCCGCTGGATGCGGAAGAGTTCTTCCAGCCCTTTGCGCGCCGAGGCCAGCATCTCCTGCAGGCGCGCGTCCTGAAAGCTGAGCTTCTCCGCCGTGGCCTGGAGTTCCACAAACTCGCCGGCGCCGGTCATGACGACGTTCATGTCCACTTCCGCCTGCGAATCCTCTTCGTAGCACAGGTCCAGCAGCGTTTCGCCGCGCACCACGCCGACGCTGGTGGCGGCCACCTGCTCACGCAGCGGGTTCTTCTTGAAGGCGCCGAACTCCAGCATCTTTTTCACGGCCAGCCCCAGCGCCACGTAGCCGCCCGTGATGGAGGCGGTGCGCGTCCCGCCGTCTGCCTGGATCACGTCGCAATCGATCACAATCGTCCGCTCGCCCAGGGCTTCCATGTCCACCACGGCGCGCAACGACCGGCCGATGAGCCGCTGGATTTCGTGCGTCCGGCCGGAGATCTTGCCCTTGGCCGCCTCGCGCGGGCTGCGTTCCGCGGTGGCGCGCGGCAGCATGGCATATTCGGCGGTCACCCAGCCGCGCCCCGAGTTCCGCAGGAACGAAGGCACCGTCTCGTCCACCGTGGCCGCGCACAGCACGCGCGTGTGGCCGACCTCGATGAGGCACGATCCCTCGGCCGTCATCAGGTAATTCGTCTGGATCTTGACGGGACGCAATTCGTCCGCACGCCGCTTGTCGCTTCTCATCGCACGCCTCTCCCTATTTCGCGCCCATCGAATAGAACAGCACCGCGCCCACAACCGCCACCGCAATCGCTATCAGCACCAGGCAGCCGATCGCCTGCGGGTTTTTCGGTCCGGCCGGCCCTTTTTTGCCGCTCGCCGGCTTAATCTTCGCCATACGGGAACCATCGTAGCACCCGGCCCGGAACGCGCTACAGGCCGGCGGCCGCCGCGCGGAAGAACTCCTCCAAGGCCGTGGCGGACTCCGCACTGGCGTCTTTCACGCTGAGCACCACCACCAGGCGCACACGCTTCTCCAGACAGGCCTGCGCGGCCAGGAATTGCGCGCGAAGGTATCCGCTGCCCGCGCCGGACGCCATCTCCCAGGGCAGCACCAGCGTGGTGAAGCATCCGCCCTGGCCCATGGTCGCCTCGCTCAGCGCCGGGCCTTCCAGCACGTCGCAGGGCATCTTCAGAGCCCCGCGGTAGAGGCGGGCCGCGCCGCGCTCCAGTGCTTTGCGCACCTTGCCGCCGCCCGCGGAGTAGCGCGAATCTCCATACCAGATTAGTTCGCCGCAGTTCACCACGCCGGCGTCGGAGAACTGCTGGAGGATGGAGGCATAGGCCGAGGCGGCATCGCGGCCGCCGGCCTCCACGCCGCAGGGCATGCGGTCGTAGTGAAAACAGAGGCCCGCCCGCCACGGCACGCGCCGAATGGAATCGCGGAAGCGCAGCCACTCCCCCGTTCGTTCCACGCCGCCCTGAAACAGCGCGTTCTGATATAGCGCTTCAGTGAGCCCGGCGCTCAGCGCGGCCGCGGGCCGCACGGCGAAATTCACATCGTGCAGCCAGGCCAGCCCGAAGACGGCGCAGTGAATGAATTGCAGATAGGCCGATAACGGCGCCGCGGCGTCCAGTTGCAGCACGGCCACGGGATAACCGGCCCGCTTCAGCAGCGCCAGTTTCTGGCGCTCCACCGCGGGCTCGCCCTTGCGCTCCACCAACACGAAGGTGCGGTCGGCACGCGCATCCTTCGCCGGACGGTAGTCTGCCAGGCGCGCCGGTTCCCCGGTGATGATGCGCAGCGCCGGCCCCATGCCCTGCCCCAGGCTCTCTTCCAGCGCCAACTTCGTCCACCCAGCCGCCCCCTGCAGCGACTTCGACAGCAGCAGCGTCACTTTGCCGCGGCCCGCCGCCGCCTGCTGGCATAGAAACGAGGCCAGCGACCAGGCGCTGTGGATCTGCGCCTCGTTCAGAGCGGCGCCCCGCGCCCACTCCCGCGGGTCCACCCCTGCCAGGGCCAGCGCGTAGACGCCGGCGCGCGTCAGCGGCGCGCTGTGGCGCCAGGCGGCCCCGGCATCGTTGTCCAGCGCCAACTCCGTCACGCGGATGCCGCGCGCCGCGCAATAGCGGCCCAGCCGCGCCTCGGCCGGTGTGATCGCCAGGAAGTGCGCCGGTACGTCCACAGCGTGCTTTTCGTAGAGCTTCACCAGCGCGTCCACCACCAGCGGTGTCTGGGCGTCGTCCGGACCGGCGGCGGCCATCACGGCGGTCCGGCCCAAGGCCTCTTTCCGCCGACACCGCGTGCGGGACTCGATTGTCCGCAGAATCGCTTCCAGCATGCCTGGATCGCTCGAGTCCAGCACATACTGCTTCGGCCCTTTCGCCAGCAACCCGCAGGCGTTCAACGCCAGCTTGTCTGCCGCCAGGCCGCCCGTCGCCACCCAGATCACGGAGCGCATTCCGCTCTTCCAGCCGGCCATTTCCGCGTCCGCCGCGGCCGCCCACTCCGCCATCCGCGCAGCCGCCCAAATCGGCCGGAACTGCGTGTAGGCGTTGCGCGTCACCCGCCCGCAGCCGTCGGTCTCCACGCCTAGACGCACCAGGGCGCCCTTGGCGGGATCCAGCGCAGACAAGCCCTTCCGGCGGGCCTTGGAATCGACGGCCTGAATCTTGGACAGAACCCGCTCTTCGGCAAATCTGGCCGCCAGATGCGCCGAAGAAGGCTCGTCGTGGTGTAGTGCTAACCTCACGTGCTCCTTGTACCACACCCGTTCGGCGGCCCGTGCTCGCGCTGCGGCGCTGCTCTTCCGGCACTTGTGTTCTGATGGAGGTGAGATGGCAATTGCCTCGCGCGTCGCACTCTGTACGGGGCTTGTGGCCGCGGCCTTGCTGGCCGCCTGTTCCCGGCTGCCGGAGCGCCCGCTGATCCCCGTTCCACCCACCACTCTGCCCGGCGGCTGGCAGCGTGTCACCTTCGACACCCCCGGTGTGGAAAGCGCGCCGGA
>JACQZS010000335.1 GCA_016213725.1 Acidobacteriota bacterium
GGGCGGGAATGTCCGCTTCCTCGGCTATCTGCTTCACCATTGCGTACTTGCCTTCCGGCACAGCAGCCAGCTTCACGAATGCTCGAATCGCATACTCAGCGGAACGGGAATAGATCATGGGCACCTCTGGACCGTTAGATGAAAATACTTGTTTATCTTATTTGTACTTTTAAGTGGATGCAAGTCTAAGTTCCTGCGATTCACCTTTCTGCCCCCATGACCCCTGCCATATCATGTCCATGATGACCCCCTCCCGCCGCGCTCTTCTCGCCGCCGCCTTCGCTCCTGCCTCCCCACTCGCAGCCGACCCGGACCGCCCTCAGTACCACTTCCTCCCTCCAGCAAACTGGATGAACGACCCCAACGCTCCCATCTTCCACGCCAACCAGTACCACCTCTACTACCAGCACAACCCCAAAGCCGCCAAATGGGACACCATGCACTGGGGCCACGCCGTCTCGCCTGACCTCCTCCACTGGCAGCACCGGCCCATCGCCCTCGCCCCCACCCCCGGCGGCCCCGACAAGGACGGCTGCTTCACCGGCTGCATGGTGGTCGACCGCGGCACGCCCACCATCGTCTACACCGGCGTCAATCCCCAGGTGCAATGCGTCGCCACCAGCGCCGACCTCGAAACCTGGACCAAGAACCCCCGCAATCCCGTCCTCGCCGGCCCCCCTCCGGGCGTGGACTCCCCTGGCTTCCGGGATCCTCACGTGTGGCGCGATGGAGATTCCTGGCTCATGCTGGTCGGCGCCGGATTCCGCAATAAAGGCGGCACAGCCCTGCTCTACGAGTCCAAAAACCTCATCGATTGGACCTATCTCTACCCCCTCCTCACCGGCGCCATCGACCCCAAAGCCAAGGGCGGCGATGTCGCCCGCGGCGAGATGTGGGAGTGCCCGGACTTCTTTCCCGTCGGCAATCAGTGGCTGCTCCATATCTCCACTGAGAACAAAGTCCGCTACTGGCTCGGCTCCTGGAAGAACCGCCAGTTCACGCCTAGGACGCAGGGCACCCTCGTCCATGGCGCCGGCTACGCGCCCAAGAGCTCCAACGCCTCCGGCAATCGCCGCATCATCTGGGCCTGGCTGCGCGAACAGCGCAGCCAGGAGGCGCAGCTCAAGGCCGGCTGGTCCGGCGTGATGAGTCTCGCCGCCGTCCCTTCGCTTGCCAAGGACGGCACGCTCCTGCTCGATCCCGCCGTCGAATACCAGCGCCTCCGGGGCAGGCGCCAAACGGAGGCTCCCCCCTCCGATTGCTGTGAGATCCAGCTCTCGCTCTCCGGCAAAGAGCCCTTCAGCCTAAGCCGCGGCGGCCACGAGCTACTCGGATTCGACCCCGATTCCCGCACCCTCAGCGCCGGGCGTTCGGAAGCGCCCCTCCCGCCCGGCCCCGTCGATCTCCGCATCTTCCTCGACGGCTCCGTCATCGAGATCTTCGCCAACCGCCGCACGTGGCTCACCGGCCGCGTCTACGGCCCCGCCGCGGGCATCTCCATGAGCGGCAAAGCCAGCCACCTCGAAGCGTGGCCGCTGGAACCCGTCTCCAAAGACCGCCTTACGAGCTGAGGCCCAGAAAAGCCCGCATCACCGGCACCATCGCAGGCACGCAAATCACGCCGTTGCCGCCGTAGATCGTGTCCTCACCCTTGTAGTCGAAATACGCGCACCCGGCCTCTTTCGCGATCACTGACAGTGCGGCCAGATCCCACGGCTTCAGTACCGGCTCCAGCCACACCTCGGCGCATCCTTCCGACACCAGCATCGCGTCCCAGGCTCCGCCCAGGCACCGCGACGCTCCGAACTGAGCCAGAAACGGCAGAACCTTCTCCGGTCCCGGATGCGCCAGCACGCGATTCAACTGGTTGAAGCACACCACCGCCCGCTTTGTCTCCGTAATCGCCGAGCACCGCATCCTGCTCGCCACTCCGTCCGCATACTTCCACGCGCCTTCGCCTCGCACCGCCCAATACTGCTCGCCCAGGGCCGGGAAGGTCGCCACTCCCGCCACCACCACGCCGCCCGCTTCCAGCCCCAGCAGGTTCGACCACAACCTGTTCCCGCGCACGAAGTCCCGCGTCCCGTCGATCGGATCGATAATCCACCGCCGCCCGCTCGTCCCCGCCTCCGTGCTGCCCTCTTCTCCCAGGAAGCCGTCGTCCGGAAACTCCTCCTTCAACAGCTTCATGATCAACTTCTCGCTCTCTTTGTCCGCCACGGTCACGGGCGAGTCGTCCGGCTTGTCTTCCGCCTCCACGCCGCGCCGCCAATACCCCATGGCCAGCTCCGTCGCTCGCCGCGCCGCTTCCCTGGCTGCCGCCAGCTCTCTTTCGTAACCCATGCCCGATATTCTAAGCTGGTAAGGAATCGCAGCCGCGCGGGGTGGCCTCTGGGTGCCGCCTGCCGAGTTCCGCCGGTTGCCTGAGAGAGGTATCGCTGTATGGGCAAAATGGCCCCTGCCGTCCCCACCAGCCAACGCACAATCTATCGCCTGCTGAAGCAGTCCGAGGCCACCTGGGGCGCCGCGCCCGCACTGCATCAACCCAACGGCGACGGCACTTACCGGACCTACTCTTTCATCGACTACCGCCGCCATGCGGAGGAAGCTGCCGCCGGCCTGCGCTCCCTCGGCATCCACAAGGGCGACATCGTCGGCCTCGCCTCGGAAACCCGCGCTGAGTTCTATCTCGCTGATCTCGGCATTATGGTCAACGGCTCCATCTCCGCCGCCGTCTACACCTCCCTGCCCCCGGCCGAACAGGTCAAAACACTCAAAGCCTGCAACCCCAAGGCCATCTTCGTCGAGAACCCGAAGACGCTGAAATCCCTGTTGGCCGCCGGACTCAGCGGATTCCCGGTCCAACTCTTTCTCCTCAGCGGCGAGGCGCCCGGCGCCACTACGTTCCAGTCCATCCTCGACGCCGGCCGTCGCGCCATCGCGGCGGATCCTGCCCTCCTCCCCCAGATCGAGAGCGAGGTCCTGCCTCACGACTACGGCATCCTCTACCTCACCTCCGGCGCCACTGGCGAGCCCAAAATGGGCCTGGTCACCCACAACGCGATGCTCGCCAACTGCGAGTGCGGGCCGCCCGCCCTGCCCGTCGGCAACAACGACTGCATCCTCGCCTTCCTCCCTTCGGCGCACATCACCCAGCGCCTCATTGTCGAGATCCTCATGCTTCGCATGGGCGTCCAGGTCTTCTTCAGCGAGGGCCTCTCCAAGATGCCCATCGAGCTGCGCTCCGTCCGGCCCACTTTCTTTGTCGCGCCTCCCCGCGTCTGGGAACGCGTCTACTCCAGCATCACCACCGAAATCCGCAAGAAGCCGGCCTTCGTCCGCCGCCTCTTCTACATGGGCCTCGGCGTGGGCTCTGAAGCCGCGCGGGCCCGCCAGCAGGGCCGCAATCCTTCACCCTGGATTCAGTCGTCCCTCAAGTTCTTCGACGCCGTCGTCTTCTCCAAAATCAGGCAGCGCCTCGGCGGCCGCCTGCGCATCGCCGCCTCCGGATCCGCCCCGCTCGGCACAGACCTCGCCGACTTCTACGCCTCCATCGGCCTGCCCCTCGTCGAAGGCTACGGCCTCACCGAAGGCGGCGTCGTCTGCCTCAACCCCATCGGCAATCCCCGGCCCGGTTCCATCGGCAAACCCCTCGTCGGCGCCGACCTCCGCCTCGACTCCGACGGTGAACTCCTCATCCGCGGCGAGATGATCTTCTCCGGCTACTACCAGGACGCCGACTCCACCGCCGTCGTCCTCCGCGACGGCTGGCTCCATACCGGCGACCTCGCCGAATTCGACGAAGACGGCTTCCTCTACATCACCGGCCGCAAGAAGGAACTCATCGTCTCCTCCGCCGGCAAGAAGATCTACCCGTCCCGCATCGAAGTCCTCTTCAAGCTCGAGCCGCTCGTCAATCAGATCCTCCTCATCGGCGACCGGATGCCCTACGTCACGGCCCTCGTCACCATCAGCCCCCAGGCCGCCGAACAGCTCCCCGGCGTCCGCGCCGGACTCTCCCTCGCCGAACTCTCCCAGCACCCCGCCGTCCTCGAAGAGGTGAAGCGCATCGTGCAGAAGGTCAACCGCCAGTTGGCCAGCTTCGAGCAGATCCGCCGCTATAAAATCCTCGACCGCGAATTCACCATGGATGCCGGCGAAATCACCCCCACCATGAAACTCCGCCGCGGCAAGGTCCTCGATAACTTCCGCACGGAAATCGGCGAACTCTACCAGGGCCCCGAAGACTACGCATGAGCCCCGCCGTCCTGGGGCTGCTCGCCGCCGCCGCTCCTGCCTTCCAATTCGAGAACGTCCAGCCCTGGCGCTTCAGCGAAGGCCGCCAGGAGAACATCCCCGCCCTTTCCGCCACCCTCGTCAATCTCTCGGGCGATGATTGGGCCGATGCCCGTTTCCGCGTCTCCGTCCAATGCGCCGCCGGCGGCGAGCGGCACTACACCGTTCTCCTCCACGACATTCTCCTTGGATCGCAATCCGTGCGGGCCACCGCCTTCGATGCCATCGGTGAAGTGCAGCCCTGCCCCGGCTCCGCTTCGATCGAATTCCTCGATGGCCGCCCCTACGACGAATCCCGCCGCCCCGCCTTTGTCCTCTTCGGCTTCTCCTACCAGCCGGACGGCCAGCCCCTCTCCACGGATCTCGCCGGCATCCTGGACTACCGCCGCCATTCCGATCACGAGCAGGAAACCCACCCGCACCTCATCGAAAACCACGGCCGCCGGTTCCAACTCCCAGACTTCCCCAATACCGCCTTCTATCTCCTCCGCCTCGAACCCGGCCAGTTCGGCTTCGCCGGCTTCCTTCTGCCAACCCCCTCCGGCCAGCCCCGCAATCCGCTGAGCCGCTTCCTCCGCACCTACAACCTGAAAGCCGGCACCATCTCCTACCTCGGCATCTTCCGGCTCGAACAGCCTTCCCCCCACCTCCACTCCGCCGTCTATGAGCCCGCCCCCGAGGTCCTCCGCCAGTTCACGCCCCCCGAACCCCGCCCTCTCATGAGAGCCACAACCACCGATCTCTCCACCGCCTCCTCGATTACCGCGGATCGCTGAGCGTCATTCCTGCCGCAGCGCGCGCGCTGGATCCACCCGCAGCGCCCTCCACAGCGGCCCCGCCGTCGCCGCACCGGCTACCGTCGCCAGCAGCGCCCCCACCCCCGCATACACCAGCGGATCCCCCGGCTTCACGCCGGGCACCAGGAACATCGCCAGCGGCTGCGTCACCAACAGCGCCACCGCCATCCCCACCGCCGCCCCGCTTCCCGCCAGCGCCAGGCTCTGCCCAAACACCAGCCGCGCCACGCGCCACGGACTCGCCCCCATCGCCATTCGCAATCCAATCTCCCGCACCCTCCGGCTCACTCCATACGACAACACCCCATACAACCCCAGCGCCGCCAGCAGCAGCCCCAACGCCCCCATGCTCCCTAACAGGTACGCCCCCGCCTTGCTCGGCAGAAACGCCAGCGCCAGCGCGTTGCGCATCGGCCGCACCTCCACCGCCGCCGTTCCGTCCACCTCCAGCAGCGCCGCGCGCAGCTCGCGCACCAGGCCCTCCGGAGCCCGGTCCGAACGCGCCAGCACGTGCAGATTCACCCCGTGCTCCGCTTCCTGCCTCCACGGCGTGTAGAACGCCGCTGTCTTCTCCTCCCCCAGCGTGAAGTACTTGCTGTCCCGAGCCACGCCCACCACCTCAAACACCTTTCGCCCGCCCGCAAACTCCCAACCCACTGTATGTCCCACCGGCGATTGCGCCCCAAACAGCCGCTCTGCCATCGCCTCGTTCACGATCATCACGGATGACGCTCCCACTCGGTCCGCCTCCGTGAAGTCCCGCCCCGCCTTCAGACCGATCCCCATCGTGCGGAAATACTCCGGCGACACCCGGTTGATCTGCGCCCGGACCTGCTTCCCCTTCGCATCCAGATCCGTCTTCATCATGGTCCCGATCGTCATCGAATCATTCAGCGGAACCACGTCCGCCAGCGCCGCTGTTTCCACACCTGCCACGTTCTTCACCCTCTCCAGCGCCCTCTCCGCCACGCCTACCCGGCGCTCGTTCTCCGCATACCGCTCCGGCACCAGCCGCATTGCGGCCCACGTGGTGTGCGTTACGTCGAACCCGGGATCCGTCTCCGACGCCTGCCCCAGGTTCCTCAGAAACAGCAGCGCCGTGGAGATCAATACGGTCGTCACGCCCAACTGCGCCGCCACCAGCACGCTGCGCATCCTCCGCCGCTCGCTCCCCGCGCTCCGTTCGCCCTGCTTCAGCCCCGGTTGCACGTCTCTGCGCGTCGCCGCGAAGGCCGGAATCCAGCCCGATACCAACGCACTCCCCACCGCCACCAGCGCCGCATATCCGAAGAGCCTCCAGTCCACGTGCATGTCCAACCGCACAGGTACCGGCAACGGCAGCGCCAGCGTGCTCGCCCACCGCCCCAAGGCCGCAGTCAGGCCAACGCCCAACGCCGTGCCCGCCACCGCCAGCGCCAGGCTTTCGGCCAGCAGCTGCCGCATCACCCGCCCCCGGCTCGCTCCCATTGCCACGCGGATCGCCAGCTCCTGCCGCCGGCTCTCCGCTCGCGCCAGGCTCAAGCTGGCCGCGTTCACGCACGATACCAGCAGCACCAGCCCCGATACCGTCAACAGCATGCCGAAGAACGCCGCCACGGTCACCATCTTCCGGCCCTGTAGCCGGTCCACGCTCGTCACCCCTTCCAGCACCGTGTCTTTCCGCCGCGGCTCGCCGCCCGCCGGCGGGTACACCTTGTCCAGCTCATCGCACGCCGCATGCAGCTTCTCGAGCGCGGCCGGGCGCGCCATCCCGGCCGGGATCCGCCCCAGCATCTTCACTGCATCCCGGTCATCGGTCAAAGGCGCATACATGTCCGGCGTGTATCCAAATCCCACCAGCGTCCGGTGCTCCTTTGGCAGCACGCCCACAATCCGGTACGGCCTGCCATCCAACACCAGCGTCCGCCCCACCATCTCCTCCCTCGCTCCCAATCGCTGCCGCCAGAACGAATAGTTCAATACCACCGCATCCTTCTCGCCGGCCTCCAGCCCCCGCCCCAGCCACACCGGCATCCGCGCCACATCGAAGAAGTTCTCCGTCACCCGGATCCCCGCCAGCTTGTAGGTCTCGTCCCCCTGCCGCCAATTCACCTCGCTCTCCTTCATCCCCGCCAGACCGTCGAACACCTTGGCGTCCTTCAGAAATCTCCACTCTCTCTGCGCCGAATGGCTCGCCCCGTTCACCCGGAGGATGGCCAGGCTCTTCGCACCGCCTACCGACGGCTCGCTCATCAGGAACTCCGAGGTCAGGCTGAACATCGCCGTGTTCGCGCCCGTCCCCAACGCCAGTGAGAAGATCGCCGCCAACGCATACCCCGGCGTCCGCCCCATCGCCCTCAGCGCATACTTCAAATCCGATACCAGCTCCTCCAGCCAGCGCATCCGCCACACGTCCCGTGTCTCTTCCTGCAATCGCGCCATGCTCCCAAACTCCTTCCGCGCTCTCGCCCTGGCCGCCTCTCTCGTCATCCCCTCCGCCTCATACTCCTCCGCCTTCATCTCCATGTGCACGCGCATCTCTTCCTCCAGATCCGCGTCAAAACCATCCCGGCCCCGCCAGTGGCCCAGTTTGCTCCACAGCTTCTTCATCGCCGCTTCCTCCCCTTACGCCGTCCTCAACACCATCTGGATCGCCCCCACCAGCCGCTCAAACTCCCGGCTCTCAGCCTCCAGCCGCTTCCGCCCCTCGCGCGTCAGCTCATAGAACCGCGCCCGCCGGTTGTTGTCCGAAATCCCCCACTCCGCCTGCACAAAGCCCCCCACCAGCAGCCGGTTCAGCGCCGGATACAACGACCCCTCTTCCACCGCCAGCACCTCGCCGCTCGACTCCTTCACCCGCTTCGCAATCCCGTACCCGTGCAGCGGCCCCCGCTCCAACGCCTTCAGAATCAACAGCGCCAGAGTCCCCGGCAGAAACTCGCCCGAAATCGCTTCCTGTTTTCCCATGTGGCTCCCTTGTCGTCTCTATGTATAGTGACAACGCGGGAACCCCCGCCAAAGTTCGCAAGATTTACACAACAAACCGGGACAACAAACCGGGACAGCCTGACCCGTCCCACCGCGAGTTTTGAAAAATCGTCCCGCTATCCCCAAGCTGCTCAACACCTTGCAGCGGGCGGGACAGCCTGACCCGTCCCACCGCAATTTTGACTGAAAAATCGTCCGCCTCAGCGACCCCGCCTCCCCCCCCCCCCCGAATTCCCCCTGGGACGCTCCGCCGCCCGCCCGCCCCGCTCCAGCGCCCGCCCCTCGTCGTACCTGGCATTCAATCCAGGAACCGTCGCCCC
>JACQZS010000340.1 GCA_016213725.1 Acidobacteriota bacterium
AGGCCGGCCTGGTGGCGGGCCTGGCGCTGTTCGGCATGCGGGCGACCCGGGTGCTGGGCGTGAGCGCGGACGATCCGGCGGCGGAGATTGCAGAAACGGTGCGGGGCATCATCGCGGGAGTTGAGGTGGATCTGGACGCGGCGGCGTGCTCGCTGCAGGGCGAGATCAGCGTGGACGACCGCTTTACGGGCCCGGGCTACGGCATCCCGTCGGCTGACAGCGAAGAGGCGCTGCGGTTGCTGGCCAGGCTGGAGGGGATCGTGCTGGATCCCGTCTACACGGCGAAGGCGTTTGCCGGGATGCTGGCCGGGGTGCGGACTGGCGCGATGGTTGAAGCGAAGGACGTGCTGTTCTGGCACACGGGCGGTCAGTTGGCGCTCTTCTCCCGGGCCGGCTGATTTTTTTTGAGAAATTCCCGGCCGGCGCGGCACCAATTCCACAAGACCGACAAATTTACTCTGGATTGAACCGGACGGCAGTTCTGCGAGCCGAGACTGTCCATCCGGAGAAGTGAGGTAAACACTTTATGACCACAAGACTAAACTGGGAGGATGACGACTCTCAAGGAGGACTCTTGAACAGCCGCTCGTCCCAGCGGTGCTTGAGCGAAACAGAGGTAGAGGACTTTCTTTTCAATCGGTTGTCCGGGACCACGCGGGAGGTGATCGAGGAGCACCTGCTGGTTTGCGCCGCGTGCCAGGACATGGTGGAGAAGGAAGAGGGCTATGTGTCGGCCATGCAGGCTGCGGTGCGGCGATTGGAATCGGAGCAGCTGGAGCGGGCCTGGAATGGAGTGAAGGAAGACCAGCGGGGGCGGGCGTGGTTCTCCAGCCGGGGGCTGGGTTTTGCGCTGGTCGGGCTGGCCGCGGCGCTGGCGGTGGGGGTGTTCGTCCTGCGGACGCCCCAGCCGATGGGCGAAGCGGAAATTTCGCTGGCAGTGGAGCGGAACGTGACCTCGGCGCCGGCCGCGCGGGCGGGCCAGGCGCTGAAGGTCAGCCTGGACTTGCAGGGCCTGCCGGGGCCGGCGGGCTATGCTGTGGAAGTTGTGGACCAGAACGGGGCCGCCGCGAAGAAGGCGCAGGTAGAGGCAACCGGGGTGCTCCGGATCGGCAGCGGGCTTCCGGCCGGGCGCTACTGGGTGAGAGTCTTGGGCGCCGACGGAGGGTTGCTGCGGGAGTTTTCGCTGCTGGTGAAGTAGCGGCTCAGAAGACTCGGCGGCTGAGGCGGCCGACGGTGAACTTGGCGGTGTCGGCTACGGCCATGACGGTCATGACGCCGGCCTGAACGGGATCGGTAACCACCAGATCGGCGGCATCGGGGACGCTGCCTGCCATATTCAAGCTGACCACGAGCAGACCCTTGGCGCGGACTTCGCGGACCGCCCTTTCGATCTCGCCGCCCATCAGCGCGCCTGCGAGAACGAGGGCACGGGCGCGGGGCAGGCGGGCCACGGCGCGCACGGCGTCGGCCAGCGACTGTTCGCCGACCAGGGGGATGGTATCCACAGAGATGTGTTCGCCGCGAATATTATGGCGGTCGGCCTCGCTGATGGCGCCGATGGCGACCTGGCCAACCTGGGCTCCGCCTCCCATGATGATGATGCGCTTGCCGTAGATCTTCTGCAGGCTGGGCTCCTGGGCAACGCCGCGGACGCTGGGGGCAGCTGCGAGTTCGGCCAGCAGGCTGTCGGGCGGCGCGGCCGGATCGAGTTCGAAATAGAGCCGCGAGACTCCGGCTTCGAGGCCTCCCAACATCTCGACGGAAGTGATGTTGGCGCCGTGGCGGGCGATGATGCCAGTGAGCGAGTGCAGGACGCCGGGGGCGTCCTGGATCTCGATGACAATGCCGATGCGCTCGCGGTTCATCTTTCTACTTCGTATTGGTTGAGGATGTCCCGCCACAGACCCTGGGCGTCGAAGATCACCTCAGTGACTTCGCGCAGGGCGCCGGAGCCGCCGGCGGCCTTGGTGGTGTAATGGGCGCATTTCTTGACTTCGGATGTGGCGTTGGCGACGGCCACGGCGAGGCCGACGCGCTTCATGAGGATGGCGTCCGTGAGGTCGTCTCCAACGTAGGCGACTTCGTCGGCGCTGAGGCCGGAGTCGGCCAGGATTTCCTGGAAGATGGGGAGCTTCTCCGTGTGGCCCATGTAGCAGTAGGCCATATGGGAGGAGCGCGCGCGCTCGCGCGTGGCCTCCGCGTCGCGGCCGCTGATGAGGCCGGTTTTGATGCCTTTGCGGAAGAGCCACTGCAGGGCGATACCGTCCTGGGAATCGAAGAGTTTCACCTCAAACAGACCGCCCTGCGGGTTAGGCACGTGGAAGTACTTGCCATCGGTGAGGACGCCGTCCACGTCCATGAGGACGAGCTTGATCCTGGCGGCGCGCTGGCGGACTTCAGGGGTGACCACGGGGGGCATGAGCGATTCTCCTTGCTGGTTGGTTCCGCGGCGGAAGGCTGGGCCTTACAATGGGGTTTCCGTGCTACTGGAGCGAGTTCGAGGAACCATTTTCGATTATCACATGGCACGCCCGGGGCAGCGCGTCGGCGTGGCCGTTTCGGGCGGGGCGGACTCGGTGTTCCTGCTGCATGCGCTGGTGCGGCTGCGGGGCGAGCTGGGGCTGGAACTGGCGGTGCTCCATTTGAACCACGGGCTGCGCGGCGGCGAGTCTGAGCAGGATGAGCAGTTCGTGCGCGGGCTCGCTTCGGGGTTGGGATTGCAGGCGATGATCCGGCGGACGGATGTGCGGCGCGCAGGCGGGAACCTGGAGGCGGCCGGCCGGGCGGCGCGCCTGCGGTTCTTCGCCGCGGCGCGGAGCGAGTTGGGTTTGGACCTGGTGGCGACGGGGCACACGCGGAGCGATCAGGCGGAGACGGTGCTGTTCCGGATGACGCGCGGAACGGGCGAGACGGGACTGCGGGGCATCCTGCCGGTGACGCGGGAAGGTCTGATCCGGCCATTGCTGGGAGTCGGCCGGGGCGAGATTCGAGAGTGGCTGGAGGCGGAGGGGCTGGGGTGGCGCGAGGACTCTTCGAATGACGATCCGGGTCTGGCCCGGAATCTCCTGCGTTTGGAGGTGCTGCCGCGGCTGGCGCGGATCAATCCGGAGGTGGAGGCGGCGCTGAGCCGGCTGGCGGCCGGGGCGGCGGAGGATGAGGAGTTCTGGAGGGCGGAGGCGGAGCGGGCCTGCACTGGACTGGTGGAGCGCGCCGCGGCGGGGACGGTGGTCCTAAGGGGGAGCGCATTGTCAGCCCTAGGGCCGGCGCTTGGGCAGAGAGTGGTGCGGTTGGTGCTGGAAAGGACGTCGGGTTCGCTGCGGCGGTTCACCCGAGCCCACGTGGAGGGGGTCTGGAGGCTGGCGGCCGGGGAGAGCGGCGAGGGCCGCATGCGGCTGCCCGGCGTGGATGTGTGGCGATCTTTGGAGTGGGTCCGGTTTGCCGGTGCCGCGGATGCCGCGCGCGCCGCGGCGGTGGAAATTGCCGGGCCGGGGTTCGTTGAGGGCTCCGGGTTCCGGGTGGAAGTAGTTGAGGCGAAACAACATCAAGGAGTGAGCCGGGAAGTGGCGGATTCCCGCTATAATAGTGGCAGCGAACTGCTGGACGCTGAGCGTGTGCCATTTCCGTGGACCCTCAGAGGCTGGCGGGCCGGTGACCGATACCGGCCGGCCGGGCATTCTAAGGAGCGGAAAATAAAGGAGATGTTCGGTCCGGCGGGCGTGCCCTGCTGGGATCGGCCGCAGTGGCCGATGGTAGAGTGTGCAGGGCGGCTGATTTGGAGCCGCAAGTTTGGCTGTGCCGCGTGGGCGGCGGCCGGGCCGCGGAGCGAGCGCGTCCTGCGAATTCTGGAGCTCGAAGATTAACCTTTGCTACTTCCTCAGGGGAAAATGGTAGGAGGTGAATCAAAGGCCTCCGTTTTCGCGTCTTAGTCAGTAGGGTTAAAACAATTCGA
Source organism: Acidobacteriota bacterium (assembly GCA_016213725.1). Lineage (GTDB taxonomy): Bacteria > Acidobacteriota > Terriglobia > Bryobacterales > Bryobacteraceae > Paludibaculum. The sequence continues at coordinate 3,950 of JACQZS010000340.1, forward strand.
ACCTTGCCGGTTCCTTTCGGCGTTGGCGTGTTGGAGAGGGAATGAATTCTAACGTCAAAACAGCAATCTTCTGGATCGTGCTAGTTTGCGTCGTGGTTCTTCTGTGGACCGTGGTGAAAACGAACAACGCGCGGCAGGTCCAGGAACTCGCCTTCAGCGATTTCATGAAGCAGGTAGAGGCGGGCCGCATGACCGAGGTGACCGTGGCAGGCACCGAGGTGACGGGCAAAATGCAAGGCAACGCCGAGGTGAAGACCACCATTCCGCCGGGCTACGACAAAGTTTATGACCTGCTGCAAGCCAAGGGCGTGGTGACGCGCATCAAGGAGCCGTCGTCGGGCAACTGGGTGACGGTGATTATCAACGCCATTCCGTTCGTGCTGTTGCTGGCGTTCTGGATCTTCATGATGCGGCAGATGCAGAGCGGCGGGAACAAGGCGCTGAGCTTCGGCAAGAGCCGGGCGCGCATGCACAGCTCGCAGCAGAAGAAGGTCACCTTCAAAGACGTGGCCGGCGTGGAAGAAGCCAAGGAAGAGCTGCAGGAGATCATCGAATTCCTGCGCGAGCCGCAGAAGTTCCAGAAGCTGGGCGGCCGCATTCCCAAGGGCGTGCTGCTGATTGGCCCTCCGGGTACGGGCAAGACGCTGCTGGCGCGCGCGATCGCCGGCGAAGGCAACGTTCCGTTCTTCTCGATCTCCGGTTCCGACTTCGTGGAAATGTTCGTGGGCGTGGGCGCCAGCCGCGTGCGCGACCTGTTCGAGCAGGGCAAGAAGAACGCGCCGTGCATCATCTTCATCGATGAAATCGACGCCGTCGGCCGGCACCGCGGAGCGGGCCTGGGCGGCGGCCACGACGAGCGCGAGCAGACGCTGAACCAGTTGCTGGTGGAGATGGACGGCTTTGAATCGAACGAAGGCGTGATCCTGGTGGCGGCCACCAACCGCCCGGACGTGCTGGATCCCGCGCTGCTGAGGCCGGGCCGCTTCGACCGCCGCGTGGTGGTGAACCTGCCCGACGTGAAGGGCCGCGAACTGATTCTGAAGGTCCACACCAAGAAGATCCCGCTGGCCGACGACGTGGATCTATCGGTGATCGCCCGCGGGACCCCGGGCTTTGCCGGCGCCGATCTGGCGAACCTGGTCAATGAGGCCGCATTGCTGGCCGCGCGCCAGAACCGCAAGGTTGTGACGATGGCCGACATCGAGCTGGCCAAGGACAAGGTGCTGATGGGCGCCGAGCGCCGCAGCATGATCCTCACCGAAGAAGACAAGAAGGTGACTGCGTATCACGAGGCGGGCCACGCCCTGGTGGCGGTCCTGATGAAGGACGCCGACCCGCTGCACAAGGTCTCCATCATCCCGCGCGGCCGCGCGCTTGGCATCACGATGCAGCTGCCGACGGGCGACGTCCTGAACCGGACCAAGGAACAGCTGGAAGCCCGGCTGTGCGTGGCCATGGCGGGACGGATCGGCGAGAAGCGCTACACGCACCAGCTCTCCACCGGCGCGCGCAACGACATCGAACAGGCCACGGAGCTGGCCCGCGCGATGGTGTGCGACTACGGCATGAGCCAGTTGGGTCCGCTGAGCTTCGGCAAGAAGGACGAACAGATCTTCCTGGGCCGCGAGATCGCGCAGCATCGCGACTATAGCGAGGCGACGGCGATCAAGATCGACGAGGAAGTCCGCCGGATGGTGGAACTGGCCGATCACGAAGCGACGCGGATGATCGAAGAGTACTCCTGGGCGCTGGAGAAGATTGTGGCCGCGCTGCTCGAGAAAGAGAACATCGACGGCGAGGACGTGAAAGCGATCATCTCCGGGCGCGTGGCGCAAAGCTCTCCCGAGGCGCCGGCGACCGACGACGGCGGCCACCAGGAAGTGCTCCGGCCGGAGACTCCGCGGCGCGCCAATCCCGGACTGATCGATGGGGAGAGCCCGCAACCGGCGTGATCCCCGCATTCAAGGTCTATCTCTTCGACGTCGACGGCACGTTGCTGGACTCGGCCACCGACATCTGCACGGCGGTGCGTGATGCGCTGTCCGAGCAGGGCGTCACCGGTCTCGACGAGGCTTACCTGCGCAGCTTTGTGGGCTTCCACCTCTTCGACCTGTTCGAAGAGGTGCTGCCGCATCACAGCCGGGCGGAAAATGAACAGCTGCGGGCGCGCTACCGGCAGATCTACCTGGGGCGGCAGCACAAGTCGACTCGCATCTACGACGGCGTGCCTGAGATGCTGGGCCGGCTGGGCGGATTGAAATCGACGGCGACGACCAAAAGCAGCGAGACGGCGCGGAACATCCTCACCCAGTTCGGACTGGCGGCCTTTTTTCAGCATGTGCAGGGCACGGACGGCTTCCCTTCCAAGCCGCAGCCCGACGTCATCCTGAAGTCGCTGGAGGTCTTCGGCGTGCGGCCTGAGGAGTGCCTGATGGTGGGCGATGCCGGCCCCGATATGGAAGCCGGCCGGGCGGCCGGCGTGAAGACCTGCGCGGTGACGTGGGGCTACGGCGACAAGGACGCGATGCGCGGCCACGAGCCCGACTATTGGATCTCGCACCCCTCCGAATTGGTATCCTAGTCGTCGGCTGAAACGCCCCGACTATCATGACCCGACGTACACTTCTTTCCGCACTCGCCGCCGTTCCGGCGGCAGGCCTGGCCGCCCCCGCGGCGGGCCGCTTCAAGGTTTCCCTGGCCGAATGGTCGATTCACAAAGCCATTCAGCAGGGCAAGCTGACGAATCTGGATTTTCCCCGCATCGCCAAAGAGAACAACTGCGAGGGGCTGGAGTTCGTCAATGCCCTGTGGAGCGTGCCCACGGCAGGCTACATTGCGCGGCTGAAGAAGCGCATCTCCGACACGGGCACCAAGGCCGTGCTGATCATGGTGGACGATGAGGGCCAGATGGGCCACTCGGACAAGGCCGTGCGCATGAAAGCGGTGAAGAATCACCATAAGTGGGTGGACATCGCCGCTGATCTGGGCTGCCATTCGATCCGCACGAACATGCACTCGGATAAGACGCCGAAGTCGCCGGCCGAGAACGAGACGGTGCTGGGCTACTGCACGGAGAGCTTCACCGCGCTGTGCCAGTACGCCAAGCCGGCCAACGTGAACGTGGTCATCGAGAACCACTGGGGGCTCTCTTCGGATCCGGATGCCGTGGTGGCTCTGATGAAGAAGGTGAACCTGCCGAACTTCGGCACCCTGCCGGACTTCGGGAATTTCCCGCCCGAAGTGAACAAGTACGAGGCGGTGGCGAAGCTGGCGCCCTACGCCAAGGGGATGAGCTTCAAGTGCTACTTCGAAGGGCCGGGGGGCAAGGAAGAGAAGTACGATGTGGCGAAGATGCTGAAGGTGATGGAGGACTCCAAGTACTCGGGCTTCGTCGGCATCGAGTATGAGGGGTCGAAGCTGGACGAGATCGAAGGGATCAAGACGGGACGCAAGGCGCTGGCCGACTACGGCATCTAGCGCTTCGCCGCCAGCAGTTCAGCGAGATAAGTTTTCCCATCGGGTTGCGCCTGCGAAAGCAGGCGCAACGTGTTTCTGGCGTCGTCGAGAGCGCGGTGGGCGGCTTCGGCGGTGAGATTGTGGTTGCGCAGGAGCTCCTGGAGGCCTTTGGAGCGGAAGCCCTTGTTGCGCCAGGGCACCTCATCCATGGAGCAGCGCCATTGCATGCGGCGGGTTTCGGGGTAGAGGCGTTCGAGGAAGCCGCGGTCGAAGCGGGAGTTGTGGGCGATGAGGAAGGAACTCCTGGAGAGAATGGAGCGGACCTTGTCGTCGTCCAGGCGCTGGCCGCGCACCTCAGCGTCGGTGATGCCGTGGGCGCTGGTGGCGCCGGGCGGGATGGGGCGGCCCGGGTCGCGGAGGCTCGAGTATTCTTCCAGGGTGGCGAGCACCTGGCCGGTGATGTAGTCGAACTCGAAGAGCACGATGCCAAGTTCGACCACCTCGTCGGTGCGGTTGTCGAGGCCCGTGGTCTCGACGTCAACGATGGATGCCTTGAGTTTCATTGGGCCTGGCTTTGGGTGTTGATGCGGGCGAGTTCAGCGAGGTCGAGGCGGCCGGTGTAGATGGCCATGCCGAGGGCGCAATCGATGCGCAGGGCGGTGAGTGCGCGGATGTCGTCGAGGGTGGTGATCCCGCCGGCGGCGGTGATGTCGCGATCAGTGGCGGCGCGGAGGCGCGCGAACCAATCGAGATCCGTGCCTTGCATCATGCCCTCCTTGTCGACGTAGGTGGCGAGGAAGCCGGAGCAGAAGGGTTCGAGGTCGTGGAGGACCGCTTCGGCGGTCTGGTCGATGGCTTCGGTCCAGCCCTTGACGACGATGCGGCCGTGCTTGGAGTCGATGGCGATGAGGATTCGTTCCGGCCCGACGGCGGCGGCGATCGATTCGATGGTGGGCCGGTGGAAGGCCGCGGTGCCGACGATGATCCTGTGTGCGCCGCAGCGGACGAGCTCGAGCGCGCGCTCCGCATTGCGGACGCCCCCGCCCACCCGGCAGCGGGCCTTGGACGCGAGCATTTCCACGATGGAGTTGTTCCGGCCCTTGCCCATGGCGGCGTCGAGGTCGATCACCTGGATCTCGGGGAAAGCCGCGAAGCGGGCGAGCATTTCGAGCGGCGGCGCGCCTTCGAGCGCTTTCTCGCGGCCCTGGACGAGCTGGACGACCTTGCCGTCCTGCAGGTCGATACAGGGAATGATCATGCGGTTCTCCTCACGGGGACGCCGGCCTTCTCCATCTCCTCTTTGAGCTGATCGACGGTGTAAGTGCCGTAGTGGAAGATGGAAGCGGCGAGCGCGGCATCGGCTTCGCCGGTGGTGAGCACTTCGATGAAATGCTCGGGTTTGCCGCCGCCGCCGGAGGCGATGACGGGGATCTTGGTGGCGCGCGAGACGGCGCGGCAGAGCTCGCAATCGAAGCCGGTCTGCACGCCGTCGGTGTTCATGGAGGTGAGCAGGATTTCCCCGGCGCCCAGCGCCTCGCCGCGGGCGGCCCATTCGACGGCGTCGATGCCTTCGTCCACGCGGCCGCCTTTGGTGAAGACGTTCCATCCGCCGCGCGTATTGCGGCGGGCGTCGATGGCGAGGACACAGGCCTGGGCGCCGAACTCGTTGCTGACCTCGGTGATGAGTTCCGGACGGTGGACGGCGGCGGTGTTCAGGCTGACCTTGTCGGCGCCGGAGTGGATGATGCGGCGCGCGTCTTCCACGCTGCGGATGCCGCCGCCGACGGTGAGAGGGATGAAGACCTTGCGGGCGGTGCGGGCAACGACGTCGACCATGGTGTCGCGGCCGTCGGAGGAGGCCGTGATGTCGAGGAAGACGAGTTCGTCCGCGCCCTGGAGGTTGTAGCGGTCGGCGAGCTCGACGGGGTCGCCGGCATCGCGGAGGCCGACGAAATTGACGCCTTTGACGACACGGCCGCCGGTGACGTCGAGGCAGGGGATGATGCGTTTGGCAAGCATGCTTATAGCTCTACGAAGTTCTGAATCATCCGCAGTCCGAGGGGGCCGGACTTCTCGGGGTGGAACTGGACGCCGAAGATGTTGCCGCTCTGGAGCACGGCGGTGTAGGGGATCTCGTAGGTGCAGGTGGCGGCGGTGGCCTCGGAGATAGGGCAGTAGTAGCTGTGCGCGAAGTAGACGTACGGTTTGGGGCCGAGGCCGCCGAACAAGGGCGACTGCTTCACCGCTACGATCTCATTCCAGCCCATGTGCGGGCAGCGGAAGTGCGCGGGGAAGCGGCGCACGGAGCCCGGAAACAAAGCTAGCCCCTTTTGTTCCGGGGCCTCTTCGCTGGATTCGAACATGGCCTGAAGGCCCAGGCAGATGCCGAGGAAGGGGGCGCCGGAGCGGGCTTTCTCGCCCAGGGCTTCGCGCAGCCCGAGCGAGTCGATGGCGGAGAGCATCTGGCCGAAGTGGCCGACGCCGGGGAGGATGAGCTTTGACGCGGAGCGGATATCGGCCGGACTCTGAGTGATGAAGTAACTGGCGCCGACCTCGCCGAGCGTATTCTCGACGGAGCGGAGATTGCCGGCCCCGTAGTTGACGACAGTGATCACAGGAGTCCTTTCGTGGAGGGGAGCTGGTCTTTGAGACGGGCGTCCTTGGAGCAGGCAAACCTCATGGCGCGCGCCAGGCACTTGAAGATCGCTTCGATCTTGTGATGGTTGGAGCGGCCGTAGAGGATCTTGGCGTGGAGGTTGGCGCCGGCGTGCGTGGTGAAGCCGTGGAAGAAGTCCTCGAGAAGTTCAGACTGGAGGTCGCCCACAAGGCGGGTTTTGACCTTGTCTTCGTAGACGAGGTAGGGGCGGCCGCCGAGATCGACGGCGGCGACGGCCAACGTTTCGTCCATGGGCAGGACGAAGTAGCCGGCGCGATTGATGCCCTTGCGGTCACCCAGCGCCTGGGCGAAGAGCTGGCCGAGAACGATGCCGACGTCTTCGACGGTGTGGTGCTGATCGACGTCGAGATCGCCGCGGGCGATGAGGGCGAGATCGAAGCCGCCGTGTTTGGCGAAGAGTTCCAGCATGTGATCGAGGAAGCGCACGCCGGTGGAGATTTCGTAGCGGGCCTTGCCGTCGATCTTGAGCGTGCCGCGGATCTGGGTTTCCTTCGTGACGCGATTGATGGTGGCGGTTCTCATTGGGGCAGGACTCCTTCGATGTCGTTGATGTCTGCGATGACCGCCAGCGCCCCCTCCTCGCGGAGGCGCGCGGCGGTGGCGGGCTTGGCGGTGATTCCGATGAACGGCAGGCGGAGCGCGGCGGCGGCGCGGGCGTCGTCGACCGTGTCTCCCACGTAGACGATGGGCGCGCCGGGGTGCTGCGCCTGGATCAGTTCCAGGCCCTGCGGATCGGGCTTGTGGCGCGTCACGCTCTCCATGGTGATGATAGGCGAGAAGACAATGCCGGAGGCGAAGCGGCGGAGGGTGTGGGAGAGATCGTCGAGGGGGCGGCCGGTGAAAATGGACAGCTGGCGGCTCTCCGACAGCCGCTCCAGCAGGCCATTGCGCGGCATCCACTGTTCCTGGAGGATGAGGCCGTCGTAGTTGGGTCCGAGGAAGATGGCGTTGAACTGGTCGATGACGGACTGGTAGGGGACATCGACGCCGAGATCCTGGCAGAGCCGGTGGGAGAGCGCCCAGTCGTTGTTCCATCCGCCGGCGTCCTTGTACTTCTGGATCTGCTCGTTGGTGACCGTAGCGCTGGTGAAGTGGCGGACTGTTTGGGTGATGGTTTCGCGGTACGACTCGGTGACTTCTGCGAGCACGCCGTCCATGTCGAAAACGAGCAGCGGCTTCATTGCCAGACCTCATCGAGGGCCGAGAAGAAGCGCTCGACCTGCGCCGGAGTGCCTGCGGTGACGCGGACGGTGCCGGGCAGTTCGTAGCTCCGGTCGCGGACGAGCACGCCGCGCGCGCGCAGGGCATCGCGAACCGGGATGGCTTGCGCGCCGGCGTGGAAGAGGACGAAGTTGGCCTGACTGGGGTAGTAGCGGATGCCGCGCTGGTCGAAGCCGCGGCAAAGGAGCGCGCGGCTCTCGACGGCGGCGCGGGCGTAGTTGTCCACGTATTCGCGATCTTCCACGGCGGCGCGCACGGCGATGGCGGCCAGCAGGTTCACACTGTAAGGCGACTGCGCCTTGTGCATGAACTTCACGTTTTCGGCCTGCGAGAAGAGGCAGCCCACCCGCAGGGCGGCCATGCCGAAGGCCTTGGAGAACGTGCGCGAGACGAAGAGGTTGGGGTACTCGTCGATGAGGCGCAGCGCAGTGACGCCGTAGAACTCGTAGTAGGCTTCGTCGATGAGGACGGCGGCGTTGGGCGCGGCGTCGAGGATGCGGACGATGTCGCCGATGCCGATGGCGGTGCCGGTGGGGTTGTTGGGGTTGGAGATCAGGATGGCCTTGGTCTGGGGACCAACGGCGGCGATGAGTTCCTCCACGGGGAACGAGAGGTCGGCGGGGCGATAGCCGAGTTCGCGAACCCGCGCTCCGGCCACCTCGGCGTAGAACTTGTACATCGCGTAGGAAGGGTGGAGGATGAGCACTTCGTCGTTGTCGTCGACGTAGGTGTTGATGAGCACCTGGATGGCCTCGTCGGTGCCGTTGGTGATGAGGAACTGCGCTTCGGGCACCTGGAAGTAATCAGAGAGCGCGCGGCGCGTGGCCTCGTATTCGGGATAGATGGTGAGCTGCTCGGTGGTGAGCTTCTCGGCGAGCAAGCTGAGGACGCGGGGCGAGCAGCCGACCGTGTTCTCATTGAAGTCGAGCCGCAGCTTGCCTTCCCGGCCGGAGCTGGGTGGCGAGTACGGCGCCATGCGGCGGACGGCGCTGCGAGGTTCAGGCATTGCGAATCTCCGCGGAACGGGCGTGGGCTTCCAGGCCTTCGGCGCGGGCCAGTGTGGTGACCGCCGGGGTGAGCGCGGCGAGCGCCTTGCGGTTGAGCTGCTGGACGCTGATCACCTTGACGTAGTCCGCGGCGGAGAGGCCGCCGCGCAGGCGCGCCGCGCCGGAGGTGGGCAACACGTGGTTGGGGCCGGAGGCATAGTCGCCGGCGGCCTCTGTGGAATAAGGCCCGACGAAAACGCTGCCGGCGTGGCGGATACCCGCCAGCAGGCTGGGGTCATGGATCGAGAGGTGCTCCGGGGCGAAGCGGTTGCTGAGCTCGACGGCCTGTGCGTCGCTGTCGACGAGGATCACGGCGGAGTTCCTGTTGATGGCGGCGCGCGCGGTGGCGGCGGTGGGAAGCGTCTCGAGCTGGCGTTCGATTTCCGCCGGCAGCGCTTCAGCCAGAGAGCGTGAAGTGGTGAGGAGGATGGCGGAGGCGTCGGTATCGTGCTCGGCTTGCGCCAGCATGTCGGCGGCGATCCAGGAGGGATTGGCTATGTTGGCGATGATGAGGATCTCGGTGGGGCCGGCGACGAAGTCGATGCCGACTTCGCCCGCCAGCAGCTTCTTGGCGGCCGCCACGTAGATGTTCCCGGGGCCGACGATGCGGTCTGCGCGGGGCACGGTGCGCGTGCCGTAGGCGAAGGCGGCGATGGCGTGGGCGCCGCCCATCTGGAAGACGCGCGTGGCCTTGAGCAGCGCGGCGGTGCCGAAGATCTCATCCACCGGCCGCGGCGTGCAAACCATAATGTTGGGCACGCCGGCCACGGTGGCGGGCACCACGGTCATGATGACGGTGGAGGGCAGCGGATAGCGGCCGGCGGGGATGTAGGCGGCGACGGAGTCGAGCGGCCGGACCATCTGGCTCAACTGCAGCCCGGGCGCAGGCTGCGCCTTCTTCGGTTGGGGCAGCTGGAGCTTGGCGTAGGCGCGGACGTTGCGCTCGCTGGTGCGCACGGCCTTGCGGAAGGCCGGGCTGAGACGCGCGGCGGCGGCGTCGAGCTCCGGCTGGGGCACGGCCACGGAGCGGCGGTCGAGCTTGTCGAAATGGCGGGCGTACTCGATCAGCGCCTTGTCGCCGCGCTTCCGCACGGCTTCGAGAATGGGGCGGACAGTGGCTTCCGCCTCCGTCATCCTGGCGGCGCGCCGTGAGAGAAGGCGGCCGGCGTCCTTGGCAGCTAGAATCCGCAGCATGGCTTACATCACGATCTTGTTCAGAGGATATTCGACGATCCCCTGCGCGCCGGCCTGCTTGAGGCGCGGAATGATGGTGCGCACGGTGGTTTCGTCGAGGATGGTGTTGACGGCCAGCCACTCGCCATCGCTGAGGTGGCTGATGGTGGGGTTCTTCAAAGCCGGCAGCGCGCCGAGCACGGCGGCCAGGTTTTCCTTGTGAACGTTGAGCATGAGGCCCACCTTGCCCAGAGCGCTGATGGCGCCTTCCAGCAGCATCTTCATGTCTTCCAGCTTCTGCCGCTTCCAGGCGTCCGCCCAGGCGTCTTTGTTGGCGACGAGCTGCGTGTTGGACTCCATCACCGTTTCGACGATGCGCAGCTTGTTGGCACGGAGCGAAGAGCCGGTTTCGGTGACTTCGACAATCGCGTCGGCGAGTTCCGGCGGCTTCACCTCCGTGGCGCCCCAGCTGAATTCGACCTTGGCCGTGACGCCGAACTGAGCCAGGTAGCGCTTGGTGGCGCCGACGAGTTCCGTAGCGATGATCTTGCCCTGCAGGTCTTTCACGCTTTGCACCGGCGAAGCCTCGGGCACGGCGAGCACCCAGCGCACCTTGCCGAAGGACTGCTTGGCGTAAATGAGATCGGCGACCGTGACGATGTCGGCGTCGTTCTCCAGCACCCAGTCGCGGCCCGTGAGGCCGGCATCCAGCACGCCGTCCTCCACGTAGCGGACCATCTCCTGGGCACGGATCAGCATGCACTCGATCTCGGGATCGTCGATGGCGGGGAAGTAGGAGCGCGACGAGGTCGTGATGTTGAAACCGGCTTTGCGGAAGAGATCGACCGTTGCGTTCTCCAGCGAGCCTTTGGGAATTCCGAGTTTGAGCTTCATGGCTTAGTACACCTGGTTGGGATCGTAGGTCTTGTCCTCAGTGACGCTCCACTGGCCGTCTCTGAGGGTGCGGAAGAAACAGGATTGATAGCCCTCGTGGCAGACGCCGGGGCCGAGCGCCTCAACCTGGACGAGCACGCAATCCTTGTCGCAATCGGTCTGGATGGACTTCACCACCAGCCGGTGCCCGGAGGATTCGCCCTTCATCCAGAGCTTGTTCCGGGAGCGGCTGTAAAAGGTGGTGAAGCCGGTTTCGACGGTCTTGCGGAAGGCCTCTTCGTTCATGAAACCGACCATGAGGACACGGCCTGTCTTGTAGTCCTGGGCGATGGCGGGAATCATGCCGCCGGTCTTAGCGAAGTCGAGATCCATCTTGAATTGCACTCCAAAAAAGCAAAGCCCGCCGGGGAAACCGGCGGGCGGGGAAATCTGATCCGTGCACGAGGCTCAGAACAGGCTCTGCCCGCCCATCCCATGATGGTGGTGATGATGGCGGGTGGTGAGCCGTGCGGCGGACATGAAATTTCATTATAGCGAAGCGCTTGTGGAATGGCTACAGGAGGGCCGCGCAAAGCGGCGTCCGGCCCGCGTGCTGCCGGCCTGCCGCGCGCGGCGGAGAAATCTACAAGCGGCGAATGGCCAGCAAGGTGACGTCGTCTGCGGCGGGCTGGCCGGCCAGGTGCCGCTGCACGGCGTCGTAGACCACGCGGATGATCTCGGTGGAGGAGCCTTCCTTCGCCTCCTTGAGGAGTTCGAGCACTCCGTTCTCGCCGATCTCCTTACCGGCCGCGTCTTCCGCTTCGCTGGCGCCGTCGGTAAAGAGCAGCAGGATGTCGCCGGGGTTCATCGTGCCGCCCGCGGCGCAATATGGGGCGTTCTTCAGGATGCCCAGGACGGGGCCGCCTTCGGTGAGCATTTCCACTTCGCCGTTCACTCGCAGCAGCCAGGGCGGGTTGTGGCCGGCATTGCAGTATGTGAACTCTCCTGACGCCGGGTCCAGGGAGAGGATGCACATGGTCATGAAGCGGTTGCCGGGCCACGCCGGGGCGATGCGGCGATTCAGCTTGGCCATCAGGTCGTCGGCCTGCGAGGACTGCTCGGCCAGCACGTGCACGCGCGCCTGCAGGCCGGCCAGCAGCAGCGCGGCAGAGAGGCCTTTGCCGGAAACGTCGCCCAGCAGGACTCCGAGCTTGCCGCCCTCCAGATCCACGTAATCGAAGTAGTCGCCGCCGCAGCTGCGGCAAGGCACGCTCATGCCGGCGATGTCGTAGCCGGGGATGGCCGGAGCTTCCGCGGGGAACAGGCTGATCTGGATTTCAGCGGCTTGGCGGAGTTCGTTTTGGAGAATCTTCTCGGCTTGCGCGCGCTCCGCGTAGTGGGCGTGTTCAATGCGGATGGCGGCGATGTTGGCCAGCACCGTGGCGAGCGTCAGGTCTTCCTGGCTGAATGCCTTGAGGAAGCTCGATGAGTCGAGGTACAGCAGGCCGATCACCTGGCTGTCCGTTTGCAGCGGCACCGCCATCAGGCTGCGCACGCCGCTGGAAATGATGGTGCGGCTGGCCATGAGCGCCTCGTCCTGGTTGACGTCCACCACCAGCAGCGACTCTCGTCCGTTGAGCACGCGGTCCCGCACGGACTGGCTGATGCGGAAGCCCTCGCCGTGATTGGCGCGGAGGTTCAGATTGTCGCCGTCCTTGGTGAGCAGCACGCCGCGCTCCGCGCCCACTGCGTCCAGGGCCAGGGAGAGGATCTTGGGGAAAAGCTCCTCCAGCGGGCGATGGCTGGCCAGTTCGCGGCCGGCGTCCAGCAGCGTTTGGACGCGGGGCGTGCCGGCTTGAGTCGGCGCAGTGAGGGCGCTCTGCAGTTTGCCGGCGGCCACCGCCTGCTGCAGGTTCATGTGCACGCTGGTGCGGCTGGAGGTGTCCTCTTCCGGAAAGGGCGTGAAGATGATGGTGCGCGCGATGTCGGGCTGGCGTGATGCCTGCGTCTCGTAGGTCAGCGTGACGCTGCCGGCGGAGAGGATGTCGCCGTGGACCAGCTTATGCCGTTCGGCGAGTTTGCGGCCGTTGAGCACGGTGCCGTTCTTGCTGCCAAGATCGAGCACATACCATTCCCCGGCATCGGCTTCGATCCGAAGGTGGCGGCGGGAGAGAACGGAGTCTTCCGGGTAGGTGAGGGAGTTGTCCGAAGCGCGGCCGAGCGTCAGCGTCTGGCCGGCCAGGGGAAGCGTGCGTGGAGCGACGCCCGGGATCTCGATGCGGATGGAAGCCATGCAGGTGTTCCTACAGGATACCCGGAAGCGGGCGTCAGAGCATCGTCTTCCAGGCGGCTTCGTCGCGACCCAGGCTGAGCAGGTTACCGCAACGGACCAGTGGCAGCTTGAGCAGTCTCGGCTCGGCCGCGATGCGCGCCAGCAGGCCCGGCTCCGTCAGGCGCAGATAAGCGATGCCCGCAGACTGGTAAGCCTTGCCGCCCGCATCCAGCAGGCCGTTGAGCGTAAAGCGCTGGATGAAGCGGTTGATCTCGCCGGCGGCCATGGGCTTCACCGTCAGATCGACCATCTGGATTTCGGCGCGGCGTTCTTTGAAAAAGCGCTCCGCGGCGCGGGTTTCAGCGGAGTTCTTGACGCCGAAGATCTGGACGACAGCCATCGCGGGAACTTCCTTTCATCCGGCTTTCCGCTTCCGGCTCTCGATGTCGGCAATGCGGAGCTTGACGATCTTGCGAATGAGGGTGGCCGGTAGCGGCTGATCGGAGGGGAAGCGGATGGTGCCCTTCGAGGTCGGGTATTTCTTCAACTCCTTGGCGAGAACTTCCACGGCCTGGGCGCCGGGGAAGACGCTGCAGTGGTCTTTGAATGCGGCATATCCGGCGATCATCACTTTGTTCAATTTGAACATCGGCATGCCGTAGCAGATGGATTCCGTGACAGCGGCCGGCGCCGCGGCCAGAATCGTGCTCCGGATCTTCCGGAGAGTGGATTGAGCGGGCTCGGGCACCGCGGCGAGGTATTCTTCCACGGTGGTGATCTTTCCGGTGTTGCGCATGGTGTTTTCCTTAGTTGGCTATTGCACGAGTTCGAGAACCCTTGCGATGGTGTTGGTTTCTCCGGGATCGAAGATCTCAATTCGGTCCGGGCGTAGGCGGAATCGGCGGTAGGAGCTTGGATTCAGCGCCAGTGAGGCCGTGCGGACCTGCAGCAGCTTTCGGGCGCCAAGGTCGATCTCTTCCACGGCATTGGTGTGGCGATGGCCGGCGAGCGCGAGGATCACTCTGGAGTTGCGGGCCGCGGCGGCTTTCACCGCCTTGGAAAAATCGTCGGCCGCCAGAGGAATGTGAAAGGCGAGAATCACCCACTCCCGGGCGGAAGCAATCTGCTGATTCAGCCAGGCTAATTGCTGGCGGCCGTATTCGGAGCCGGCCGTGCCCGGCTCGCCGTTGTCCAGCACGAGGAAGCGGAAGCTGGTCTTGCCGGCGGAGCGCGTGAACGCGTAGTAGGTGCCTTCCTGGAAAGTGGGCAGCGCTGCGCGCCACTGGCGGCGCGCGGCGGCGGAGATGGAGTGGTCGCCGGCGGCTTTCGGAGGCGTTCCGCTGAGGATGTACCGCTCGGTGTCGTGATTGCCCAGGGCCAGATAAATCGGTACGGGAGACTTCGCCGCCGCGGCCTGAAACAGCGGGATCTGGCCGCAGACGTCTGAGCCGGCGGCGCCCTCGAAGCAGACGGCGTCAATTGCGTCGCCGGTGTGCAGGACAAAGGCCGGCGGCTGTTCCCGGATGCCGGCGAGGAATGCGGAGAAAGTCGAGCGGGTGAACGCGTTCTGGACGCGCTGCAATGCGAGGCTGGCGGAGACGCCGTCGTAGTTGGCGACGTGGGTATCGGAGATCTGCAGGAAGTCCGTGTGGTCCTGTGCCGGCAGGGGAAGGAGACAGAGAAGGCAGCCCAGGACGAAGCGCATGATCCTCATATGCTAACCCGGAAGGGGTTTGGGGTGCGGGCCTCCGGAGTGATAGATTCTCGGAATGCGACGGCGAGATTTCCTGGCATCCGCGGCGGCAGCGCCTGCGGCGGCGCGCGCGGCCGAACAGAAGCGCAACGTCCTTTTTATTGCGGTGGACGATCTGCGCCCGCAGCTCGGCTGCTACGGGCACAGGCAAATCAAGTCGCCGAACATCGACCGGCTGGCGGCCGAAGG
>JACQZS010000336.1 GCA_016213725.1 Acidobacteriota bacterium
CAAGAGCGCGAAGGAAGTCGACGCCAAGCTTCTCAAGAAGCTGGCTTGCCCCAAGTAAGCCAACCGCGTAGCTAAGACAATTGAGCCCGGCTCCCCAACGGGGGCCGGGCTCTTTGCTTTGGGGCCGCCGCGCTGGGGCCCGGAAGGAGGCATGCGGTGGCAGCGCAGGACTAGACAGGTTCCTGCTGAGTGAGGCAGTGGAGCGAGCCGAAGCCGAGGACGAGATCGACGGCGTGGATGCCAACGACGGGGCGGTCTTTGACGAGTTCGGCGAGGATGCCGAGGGCGATCCGGTCGTTGACATCATTGAAGGTGGGAACGATGACGGCGGCGTTCGAGATATAGAAATTGGCGTAGCTGGCGGGGAGCCGTTCGCCTTCGAAATAGAGCGGCGAAGGCATGGGCAGGGCGATGACATCGGGCTTGGAGCCGTCTTCGAGGCGCAGGCTGCCGATGCGCTCCCAGTTCTCGCTGAGCGGGCGGTAATTGATGTCCCTGGGATTGGATTCCTTGATAAGGACGAGGGTGTTAGGGTTGACGAAGCGGCA
Organism: Acidobacteriota bacterium; assembly: GCA_016213725.1. Lineage (GTDB taxonomy): Bacteria > Acidobacteriota > Terriglobia > Bryobacterales > Bryobacteraceae > Paludibaculum. The sequence goes on from JACQZS010000336.1 coordinate 549, forward strand.
GATGTCGTCGATGTGGCCGTGGGTATCGTCGCCGACGGGGCCGGCGGCGAGCCAGCAGACATTGGTAACGCCGAGGCTTTCCTTGAGGACGCTGTCGAAAACCTCCCGGCCAACGCCCGGGTTCCGAACCTGGGTGACGGGGTCAAGGTAGCACTCCTCGGTGGTGAGCAGGGTGCCCCTGCCGTTCACTTCGATGCCGCCGCCTTCGAGGACGAATGGTTTGCCGTCGAGGCGGATGTCGAACAGCTTCTTCCTGAGCAGGCGGGCGGCGGTGTCGGGGACTTTGCGGTCCTTCTGCCAGTCTGCGTACTTGGCCCAGGCGTTGAAATGGAAGTGGACGATGGACTTCTCGCGGCGCGTGCCGGCGGCGCGGGTGATCCAGATGGGTCCGGTATCGCGGGTCCAGCCGCGGTTGGTGGGGTGAACGATGAACTCAACGCGCTTTAGTTGCGCCCCGGCCCTGGACAGATACGACCGTGTGAGCTTCTCTTCGGCACGGGAGTTGACGAGGATCCGGACGGCCTCGCCAGCCTCGATTTTGCGGACCATCTCTCCGTAGACCCAGCGGATGGTGTCGAGCTTGCCGGGCCAATCCGTTTCATTGTGGGGCCAGCCCAGCCAAGTGGCCGAGTGCTTCTCCCACTCGGCGGGCATGCGGTAGCCGAGTTGTGCGGGAGTCTTTTCGGTCTTTGTGGTGCGTTCTGCCATAATCGTATTGTCGACCATGGCCACGAAATCCAAAACTACCCGCCGTTACCGCGAAGACATGACGGAGATGCCGGACTGGCTGAAGCAGAAGAAGTGTCCGATGAGGGAGAAGTTCCTCGCCGGAAAGCGGATTCTGCCGAAGAACCTGACGGGCAAAGAGAAGCTCGCCGACATCATCGACAACACGTTTCTGGCATACAATTCGGCCCGCCTGAAGGAAGGCGCGCAGCTCTTCACGGAGAAGATGCTGGAGCCGGACGTGACGATCGGCATGAGCCTATCGGGCGCCCTGACGCCGGCCGGGCTGGGCTGTTCGTCGATCGTCCCGCTGATCAAAGCGGGCTTCGTGGACTGGATTGTAGCCACTGGCGCGAACCTCTACCACGATCTGCATTTCGCGCTGAACTATCCGGTGCACGTCGGCGACTTCAGGATGGACGACACGCAGCTGCGGAACAACGACATCGTGCGCGTCTACGACGTGCTGATGGGTTACAGCGACTGTCTGATGGCGACGGACGAAATCCTGCGCAACATGCTGGTGCAGCCGGAGTTCCAGAAAGAGATGGGCACGGCCGAGCTGCACTACCTGCTGGGCAAGTACGCGGCGGAGTGGGAGCGGAAGGCGGGCTTGAAGGACGTCTCGGTGCTGGCGGCGGCCTATCGCGCGGGCGTGCCGTGCTACACCTCCTCGCCGGGCGATTCGACGATCGGCATGAACGTCGCCGGCGTGGAGCTGCGGGGCAACAAGCTGCGGTTGAACCCGTCGATCGACGTCAATGAGACGACGGCGTTCGTCCTGGCGGCCAAGCGCGGCGGCGGCAAGAGCGCCGTGGTGCTGTGGGGCGGCGGCAGCCCGAAGAACTTCATGTTGCAGACGGAGCCACAGATCCAGGAAGTGCTGCGAATCAAGGAATTCGGGCAGGATTACTTCCTGCAGGTGACCGACGCGCGTCCGGACACGGGCGGGCTGAGCGGCGCGACGCCCAGTGAAGCGGTGAGTTGGGGCAAAGTGGATCCCGACCGTTTGCCGGACGCCGTGGTCTGCTACACGGACACCACCATCGCCATGCCGTTGCTCACCAGCTACGCGCTGGCCAAGCGTCCGAAGCGGAAGCTCCGGCGGCTGTACGACCAGCGTCCGCAGATGGTCACCGCACTGACGAAGGAATACTTCAAGCACAACAAGGTGAAAATGCTGGACGGCTCCGAGCCGAAGTTCGACTAGCATGACCGCGAGACAGTTGCAGGCCATCGCCCGGGATCACGGGACACCCGTCGTGGTGATCGATCACGACGAGATCCGGCGCAACTTCCAGGAGTTCCGCCGGCATCTGCCCAAGGTGCAGCCCTATTACGCGGTGAAGGCCAATCCGGCGCCGGAGATCGTCGAAACGCTGTACCGCGAAGGCTCGAGCTTCGACGTGGCGTCGCTGCCGGAGTTCCTGCTGGTGTACCGCAACATCAGGCGGCTGTCGGCCAAGGAGCGGCAGGATTTCGTGTGGGACAAGATCGTCTACGCGAATCCGATCAAGCCGCAGAAGACGCTGGAGGCGCTGAACAAGTACAAGCCGCTGGTCACCTACGACAACCTGGACGAGCTGAAGAAGATCCAGAAGTACGCACCGAAGGCCGGAGTGGCGCTGCGGCTGCGCGTGCCGAACACAGGATCGATGGTGGAGCTCTCGTCCAAGTTCGGCTGCGACCCGGGCGAGGCTCTGGAGCTGATCCTGAAGGCGTTCAAGATGGAGCTGACCGTGGAGGGGATTTCTTTCCATGTGGGCAGCCAGTGCATCAACGACGACAATTTCGTGCAGGCGTTGAACATCGCGGCGGCGGTGATGGATGAGGCGCGGGCGCACGGGCACGAGATCAAGATCCTGGACATCGGAGGCGGCTTCCCCGCCCCGTATAACGCGCAGGTTCCGACCATCGACGCTCTGGCGCGGAAACTCAATGCCGAGATCGACCGGCTGTTCGCGCCGGATCTCGAAATCCTGGCCGAACCGGGGCGCTACCTGGTGGCATCGGCGGCGACGCTGGTGGCCTCCGTGATCGGACGGACCCACCGCGACGGCAAGACCGGATACTACATCGACGACAGCGTATATCACACGTTCTCGGGGATGATCTTCGACCACTGCCAGTATCCGATCAAGTGCTTCCGCAACGGCAAGACCGAAGTGTGTTCGGTGTTCGGGCAAACCTGCGACGGCCTGGACACGATTTCGCAATCGGAAGAGCTGCCCCGGCTGGAGATCGGAGACCTTGTTTACGCCGAGAATATCGGCGCGTATTCCAATGCCAGCTCCACCTACTTCAACGGCTTCCCGCCGGCGAAGGTAGTGCACGTGAATCGATGAGATTGTGAGTCCATTCGCCCTCATCGCCGGCCTGCTGCTGTTTGCGGCGGCGGTGTCGGCGGACAGCCGCAATCAGGCGTTTTCCGACTTCACGATGCCGTTGCCGGTGAAGCCGGGCGAAACGCTGGTGCTGGGCGTGGTGGGCGGCTGGGAGCGCTGGGACAATCCGGTGCGGTGCGTGCGGCGGACAGCCATCGCGGTGAAGCGCCAGAATCTGCCGGGCGTCTACGTGGAAACGGTGGAGAACCACAGGCTGGAACTGGCGGAGGAACTCGTAAAGAAGGCGTTCGACTTCAACCGCGACGGCACGCTGTCGAAGGACGAGGCCGCAAAGGCGCGCATCGTGGTTTTCGGGCAGAGCCTGGGCGGGCGCGCGGCGATTTGGCTGTGCCGGACGCTGGAGGGGATGGGCGTCACCGTGCGTCTGCTGCTGGTAGTGGACGCCTTCGGCAAGGACTCCTACCTGGTGCCGGCGAACGTGCATGCGGCGGCGAACTGGTTTCAGCGCGACCACCTGGTGATCAAAGGCGCAGCGGAGATCACGGCGGCGGATGCGGCAAAGACGCGGATCCTCGAGAACACGCAGATTTCGTTCAAAGGACGCAAGGACGCGCAGGCGGACGAGTTGTCGTTCGTGCAGCGGCAGGTGATGAACGAACACGCGCGGATGGAATACGTCCCCGAGCTCTGGAGCAGGATCGAGCGGATGCTTACTGAAGCAGCCCGCGCACGCGATTGAAGTCGGCGTCGAGGCCGGCCGGGGATTTCAGGCCCAGCAGGCGGCAGAGCAGGGCGTAGACGTCCACGGTTTGGGCGGACGGGAGGGAGACGCCGCGGCGAAAAGCGGGACCGGTCCCGATCAGGATGCCGCGCATCTGCGGGAACTTCTGGGGATCGTAGCCATGCATGCCTTTGAGGTCCGGGACGGGCTTGGCGGATGGGTCTCCCGGAGGAACAACGTAAATGATGGATGTTGTTTTGGGCGTGAGGATGAGGTCTCCGATCCGGGGGCTCCCCTGGTAGTGGAGGTGAGCGGGGACTTCGGCCGGGCGCCAGACGTTGATCTAGGGGGCGTTTTGGAGGAGTTAGGCTCGGACGCGCTCGGGCTGGCCGCAGTAGAGCATGGTCATGGGCGCTTCGTTGGCGGCTCGGCAGCCGGCGAAGTTGGCCCGCGGCGTGAGGTCGATGTTGCTTTGGACGGCGGCCTGGCCATGGTCGGATAGCAGGACGATGTTGAGGTTGGGCTGGACGGCGCGGGCGCGCCGGACCAGGTCGCCGACGGAGGCGTCCACCTTGGCGATGGCGGCGCGGGTCTCGTGCGAATCGGGACCCGTGCGGTGGCAGGCGGAGTCCACATCGCTGAAGTAGACGATCACCAGGCCGGGCTTTTCCGCGCCTTCCATGCGCAGCCATTGCTCGGCCTGAGCAATGCGCTCTTCATGGGGCACGCGGCCGTCGTACTTCTTCCAATACGAGGGGCGCTGGCCGCCGATCTCGGCATCGGTGCCGGGCCAGAAATAGGTGGCGGCGTGGACGCCCTGTTCCTCGGCCAGCAGCCAGATGGGCTTGCCGCCGTACCATTCGCCTTCGGAGGCGGTGGAGGTGTAGCTGAACAGGCGGTTCTTCTGGCGGTCGAAGAACACCATGGCCACTATGCCGTTGCGCGCGGGGTAGAGGCCGGTGGCCATGGTGTGGAAGTTCGGGAAAGTGGTGGAGGGGAAAGCCGGGACGAGGCCCTGGACGCTGGCGCCCTCTTTCTGGAGCGCGAGGATGTGTGTGGCGTTGTCGCGCTGGGCGAAGTCGTAGCGGAAGCCATCGACCGCGATGACGAGAACGGGCGGGGCGGCGCAGAGGGCCGTGGTGCAGAGGATCAGAAGAGCGAAAGCAAGGCGCATCGCCTTCCATTATGAGATGGGTGTGAGGCCGGCGGGAGCGGCTAGACTGGGATTCAAATGCACCCCTCCCGCCGCGACTTCCTCAGCACGCTCCCCTTGCTTCCCGTGGCCAAGCCGAACGGGGCCCAGACCGTGGGCACACCGGAGGAATTGGCGGCAGCCCTGAAGGCGGCCAAGCCCGGCGCCCTGATCCTGCTGGCGGCGGGGCAGTGGCAGGACGCCGATCTCCTGGTGGACGCGCAGGGGGAGGAGGCGTCGCCGGTGCGCGTGATGGCGGCCGAACCGGGGAAGACGGTGCTCACGGGGCGCTCGCGGCTGAGGCTGGGCGGACGGTTCACGACGGTGGAGGGCGTGCATTTCAGAGAGTGCGCTTATGCGGGCGACCTGGTGCAATTCCGAACGTCGCCATCCAGCCTGGCATCGCGCTGCAAACTGCTCGATTGCGCGATAGTGGACTGCAATCCTGGGAATCGGGAATTGACGACGCGGTGGATATCGCTCTACGGCGCGGGGAACGAGGTGTCGCGATGTTACCTGGCGGGCAAGCGAAACCTCGGAGCGACCGTGGTGGTGTGGTTGAACGGGGCGCCGAACAACCACAGGATTGGCGAGTGCTGGTTTGGGCCGCGGCCTCCGTTGGGAGTGAACGGCGGCGAGACCATCCGGGTGGGCGACTCCTCCACCAGCATGCTGGACTCGATGACCCTGGTGGAGAACAACTACTTTGAGCGCTGCGATGGCGAGATCGAGGCGATCTCAAACAAGAGTTGCGGCAACATCTACCGGTCGAACTTCTTCGACCGGTGCGAAGCCACGTTGACTTTGCGGCATGGCAACCGCTGCCTGGTGGACGGGAATCACTTTTTCGGAGGAGGCTCCAGGAGCGCGGGCGGAATCCGGGTGATTGGAGAAGGGCACGTGGTGATCAACAACTTGCTGGAGGCCTGTAACGGGACGGGCTTCCGCGCGGCGATCTCGGTAGTGAACGGGTTGCCGGATTCGCCTCTGAACGGCTATCTGCAGGTGAAAGGGGCCTTGATCGCGCACAACACGCTGATCGGCTGCGCGCAGCCGGCGGTCATCGGCACGAATGGGGGAAATGCGTCGCTCACGCTGGCCCCGGAGCAGGTGCGTGTAGCGGCGAACCGGATTGGCGAGGCTTCGGAGTTCGTGAAGGACGGGGACGGAGTGCCGCGCCCGCGAACGCCCCGCGAAGCGGCAGAGGACGTGGCCGAGGTAACGCACGACATCGACGGGCAGCCGCGCGGAAGACAAAAGCAGGCAGGATGCGACGAGATTTCGAAGGCACCGCGGACCAGGCGGCGGTGGACGGCGGACAACGCGGGGCCGCAGTGGTGGCCGCGCGGGCGCTAGAGGAGCGTTTCGCAGGCAGGCTTCGCAGTAGAATGACAGAGTCCGAGAGGAGTGAGCCATGCCTTCCAACCGCAGATCTTTCCTGATGTCTTCCGCCGCAGCCACGGCATTGCGGGGTGCGCCGGGAGACAAGATCCGGGTGGCAATGATCGGCGCCGGAGGGCGCGGGCGCGACCATTTCAACATGGTGCGCTCATCAGGCGAGAACGTAACGATCGCGGCGGTGTGCGACGTGTGGAAGGTGAACCGCGAGGCGATGGCGGCGAATGTGGAAAAGGAGTTCGGCGCCGCGCCGAAGCAGACCACGCGCTACCAGGATGTGCTGGCGATGGAGGACATCGACGCCGTGCTGATCGCCACGCCCGACGTGACGCATCCGAAGATCCTGGCGGACGCCGTGGCGGCAGGCAAAGACGTATACGTCGAGAAGCCGTTTGCGGTGGAGATCGCGGATGCGCGGATGGCGTATAAGGCGGTGAAGGCGTCCAGGCAGGTGGTGCAGGTGGGGACGCAGAGGAGGAGCGATCCGGGGCTGATGGCGGCGGCCAAGCTGATTCAGACGGGCGCGATCGGGAAGGTGACGCGCGTTTCGATGGAGTATCACTTCCAGGAGCCCCGCTGGCGGCGGGACTATCACATGATCAAGGCGGAGGACATCGACTGGGAGGCGTTCCAGTTCGGCGGACGGATGAAGGGTCCGTTCGACGCCCGGAAGTTCCGCGAGTGGCAGTTGTTTTCCGATGCGACGTCGGGCATCGCGGGGCTGTGGCTGTGCCACTTCAGCGACATGATGGCCTGGTATCTCAACGACCCGTATCCGCAGGGCGTCATGTCGATGGGCGGCGTCTATCTCTGGAAGGACGGCCGCGAGACCAGCGACGTATTCCAGTCGATGCTCGAGTACAAGGACTGCCTGGTGACGTTTGCGATGAGCCTCACCAATTCGGCCGGCAACCGGCACCTGTGGTTTGGGACGAAAGGCGTTCTGGATCCGGAGGCTTTGAAGGTGACGGGCGACGGTAGCAAGGATCCGGATCGCGTGATGCAGCCCTACGACATCAGGAAGCTGGAGGGCGTTGAATCGCACATGGCGAACTTCCTGCGATGCATGAGAACGCGCGGCACGCCGCGGGCCCCGGTGGAGGCGGGCTTCTCGCACGCGGTAGCCGGCTGCATGGCGGCCGTTTCACTGCAAACGGGCCGCAAGACAAAGTTCAACCGCGAGACTCTGGAAATCGTATGACACGGAGGACGTTCACCATGAGCATGGCGTCGCTACTGGCGAAGGACGCGCCTCCGGTCCGCAAGATCGAGGTGCTGCCGATCCGCTATCCGGTCAGCGGCTTTTTCAAGTTTTTCGCAAAGCCGGAGCGGCCCGCGATCTTCGTGAAGATCACCTGCGAGGATGGCACGGTGGGTTGGGGCCAGAGCGTACCGGTGCAGACGTGGAGCTACGAAACGCTGGAATCCGCCACCTCAGCGCTGCGCGATTACCTGGCGCCGGTCCTGATCGGTAAGAATCCGACCGACTTCGAAGGCGCGCACGCGCTGATGAACAAGGCAATTTCGCCGTCGTACTCCACCGGCATGCCGATTGCGAAAGCGGGCATCGACCTGGCGTTGCACGACATCGCGGGCAAGCTGGCGGGCAAGAGCCTGCCGGAACTGTGGGGCCGCAAGCCGCTGGAAAAGATCGTACTCAGTTGGACGGTGAACGTGAAGACGATCGCCGAAGTGGCGCCGCTGATGGAGCAGGGGCGCAAGCTCGGCTACAAGCACTTCAACATCAAGGTGGCGCCGGATCCGAAGTTCGACTACGAGCTGGCGCGGACAGTGCGGAGACTGGCCCCGGACTGCTTCCTGTGGGCCGACGCCAACGGCGGCTACGCGCTGACCGACGCGCTGACGGTGCTGCCGCAGTTGCGCGACCTGGGTGTGAACGTGATGGAGCAGCCGCTGCCGCCGAACCGGCTCTCCGGGCTGGCCGCCATCAAGCGCCAAGGCGCGCTGCCCATTTTGTTCGACGAAGGCGTGGTGAGCGTCGTGGACCTGGAAGAGTTCCACAAGCTGGACCTGCTGGACGGCGTGGCGATGAAGCCGGCACGGACGGCGGGGCTGTTCGACGCGCGCCGGCAGGTGGAGTATCTGGAGCGGAACACGATGATGTTCCTCGGCAGCGGACTCACCGATCCGGATGTTTCGCTGGCTGCGTCGCTGGCGCTCTATGGGGCGTACCGGCTGAAGTTCCCGGCGGCTTTGAACGGGCTGCAGTTCCTCACCGGGTCGTGGCTGAAGAAGCCGTTTGTGCTGGAAGACGGGGCGCTGCGAGTACCCACCGGGCCCGGGCTGGGTGTGGAGGTGGACGAAGAGAAGGTGAGGAGAGATTCCCGTGACTAAAACATTTCTTTGCACTTCCGTTCTGGCGTTCGCCGCGCCGCTGGCCGCGCAGATCACGATCGCAGAGCCCGCCGGCGGCCGCATCGAGTTGAAGGAAGCCGGGAAACCCGCCTTGGTGTACAACTTTGACTCGCAGCTGAAGGAAGGCGCGCCGGAAGACCGGCGCAGCTGCTGCTACATCTTCCCGGTGTACACGCCGGCCGGCGTTTCCATGCTGGACGATTTTCCGAGGGACCATTACCACCACCACGGCGTCTTCTGGGCGTGGCCGGTGGTGGAGACGCCGTCGGGCAAGTATGACCTGTGGATGTACAAGGGAGTGCAGCACCGCTTCGAGAAGTGGATCTCGAAGGGGATGCAGAAGAAGACGGCGCAGCTGGTGGCGGCCAACGGCTGGTATGCGGGCGACAAGAAGTTGATGGCGGAAGAGGTGCAGGTGAAATTGTTCCCCGCCGAAGGCAAGAGCCGCAGGTTCGAAGTGACGTTGAAACTGGAAGCGGTCTCTGAGCCTGTGACCATCCGCGGCTCTCAGGAACGGGGCAAGAGCTACGGCGGATTCAGCGCGCGTTTCGCGCCACGGGAAGGCACGGCGCTGAACTCGGCCGAAGGGCCGGTGGCGAAGGACGAAGACCTGGTCAACCACAAGTGGGCCGAGCTGACGGCCGCTTATGGAGGCAAGAAGGCCACGCTGCGCATCACGCCGTCTGAAAAAAACCCCGGCGTGCCTTACCAGTGGTGCCTGCGGAACTACGGCTTCGTGGGCGCATCGTTCCCGGGACGCACGGAGACGGTGCAGGGCTTCACTCTGGAGAAGGGCAAGCCGCTGGTGTTGAGCTTCGTCGTGACGGTGACGGATCCGGAATAGACGCCGGACGCGCCAGGGAAGAAGCCCGAGCCCCGGCTACCAGAGGTGGGAAGCCACCAGGTGCGGCGGCCCCGGAGATTTGCCGAGCACCTCGGCCTGGATGACGAGCTGGAAATTGCGGTTGGGCCAGTCCGATGGCAACTGCCGCAGCAGCGCATCCAAGGCGTCCTCATTGGTGAGCAGTTCGCCGGCCGCCTGGGTGCCGTAGTGGCCAAGCCCTGCCGCAATGATGACGGGGCGGCCAGTGCGGGATTCAAAGAGGCGCGTAATGATGGCGTAATCCACTAGTGAATTGGTGCGCGTCATGGTCCAGCGCCTGTGGTCTCCACCGGTGTCCTCGATGGAGTTGACCCCGTTCTCCTTGCGAAAGACGTAGCGGAAACCCTCGCTCATCTGCATGGTCCACTGATTGGTGAACGCACCAACGAAGACGGCAGGCGCGTTGCGCAACTCGGCAAAGGAGGTGTCGTTGCCAGGCCGAATCTGGTAGGGCTTGCCGCGATTGGAGAAGTGGGCGGCGAGGCGGGAAGAGGCCATGAGATCGCCCACGCCGATGTAGTCAGAGGAGTTCTGGTGGATCTCGGCGCGGTCCACGGTGGGTGTGGCGGCTTCGCGCGCCTTCGGAGAGAGGACGTAAACCGTGGGGTGAGGCACGGAGATGAGGACGGTGCCCTCCGCCGCAAGAAAGGGCCGCCAGAAGATGCGGGAAGGGCTTCTGCCGCGCCACCAGAAAGCGCCAGCTGAGATGCCAATCACGAGCAGAGCGAGGGCTGCCATGGCCCCAATCCAGCGGGACGAAGGCACCCTGCCCGTTCGTAACGCCACCGGCGCGGACGTAACGGGGGCACAAACCGGCCGGAATTCCGGCACATACGCGCCCGTTGGTAGAACGATCTCCACTTCCGTGGGTGGGCCGGCTTCCTGGTAAGCCTGCACCAGGCGGCGGCGCACTTCATTCGCCTTTACCCGGACAATGGCATCGTCGCTGGTGTCGTAATCCGGCGTGCGGTGGAACAGTGCAACGCCAATGGTACGTTCTTTCAGGGTATCGGCCCCTCCGCGGAGGGTGGTGTCCACAATGTGATGGAGAAACTCCTGGCTGCGCTTGGAGCCCTTGAGGGCGGGGCTGGCAAGCAGCCGCTCCAGCTCTCGAAGAACTGCCTCCGGACTGATCGCTTCGGGCTCCTTCGCGGACATCGCCCACTAAAATAACAGCTTTTCTCACCTGTTTGTGACTGTTTCGATCATTGCCGGGCTTCGCGGACAGGCGCAGTGTGAGAGGCACAGGAGGTACCGGCAAAATGGCTGAAGTCACAAGAAGAGAGGCGCTTCAGACGGCCGCGGCGGCGATGGCTGCAGGCTTGGGCGCCTGTGGCGGGTCTGGACCGGCCGGCTCGACCGCAGTTTCACGGAAGGACGACGTCCCATACGCGCTCATCGGCGCGGGCGACCGCGGGTCGTTCCTCCTCAAGCGCCTGGCGGGCACATCCGGCGGCCGGTGCGTGGGCATCTGCGACACCTATGAACCGAACCTGAAGAACGCTTTGCAGTTTGCCCCGCAGGGCGTGAAGCAGTACAGAGACCATCGCGAGGCTTTGGACGACAAGGAGGTGCGGGCGGTGATCATCGCCACGCCGTTGTTCCGGCACTTCGATGTCACCCGGGATGCGCTGCTGGCCGGCAAGCACGCTTTCTGTGAAAAGAGCCTGGTGTTTCACGCCGGAGAAGTGCACGCGCTGCGCGCTCTCAGCGAATCCCGGCCGGGGCAGGTGCTCCAGACGGGCCTCCAGCGGCGCTATAGCCCGCTGTACCAGGCGGCGCGGCAAATGATCGAAAAGGGCCTGCTGGGCGACGTCATGCACATCCGCGCACAGTGGCACCGCAACGGCGCCGGCCGGCGCCCGGTGAAGGATCCGAGCCTGGAGGAGCAGATCAACTGGCGCCTCTACAAGGACTACTCCGCCGGGCCGGCAGCGGAGCTGGCATCGCACCAGATGGACGTGGCGGATTGGATGTTCGGCGCCACGCCCGAGTTTGTCACCGGCGTGGGCGGGATCGACTATTGGAAGGACGGGCGCGAGACCTACGACAACATCCACCTGATCTTCCGCTACCCGAAGGGGCAGAAACTGGTCTACACGTCGATCTCCTACAACGGCCATTGCGACCTGCTCTATGGCCGCCGGCCCAACTTCGGAGAGGAGATCTGCGGCACGGCCGGCACGCTGCACATCACCATCGGCGACGCAGCCAACCCGGCCGTGGGCCCGGCGATGGCCCTGTGGTTCCGCGAGCCGAACGCGCCGAAGGCGGCGGCGGGAAACAAGGGCGAGAACTGGGTGGCCGGCGCGACGGTATCCACCGAAAAGATGACCTCGAAGGGCTTCCCGCTGCTGCTGCCGAAAGATGTGGTGCAGAATAGCGACAGCTTTGTGGAGAAGGAGTTGAAATTCGCGCGGCAGTGGCTGTACAAGCACGACATTGTGGCGCCGGAAGAGGACCGCAATCCGGTGGATTTGTCGCTGGAGGACTTCTTCCGTTGCGTGCGGACAGGCGCACGGCCCAAGGCGGACCTTGAAGTGGGCCTGGCGGATTCCACAGGCGTGATCCTCTCGAACCTGGCCATGGAAGAGGGCCGCCGGGTGGAATACGGAGAAATCGGGAAACTCGGGCGCGGCGCCCTGTCCTGAACGGTTTGGGGAACCTCGCTCACAAACCGGTTGCCGGCCGTATCCGAATTGCGCAAGACCCTGCAACTTCTCCCGGCGGCGAGGCATCCAAAAATGTCAGTGAGGTTTCCCCAATTCATGCGTATTCTCCCTATCTCCGTTCTGCTGGCGGCCCTCGCCTTGCCGGCTCTGGCAGACCGCGTATCGCTGAAAAACGGCGACCGGCTGACAGGCTCCATCATCACTGCCGACGACAAGACGCTCACCCTGAAGACCGATTTCGCCGGCGAGATCAAGATCGACCGCGCAACCATCGCGGGCATTCAAACCGACAAACCCCTGAACGTCACCTTGAAAGACCAGGGCAAGATCCAGGCCAAGGTGGACGCAGCGGAGAGTGAAGCGAAGTTGAGCAAAGCCGACGGATCTGTGATCGCAGTGCCGCCCGCGGCCGTCACCGCCCTGCGCGACGACGCCTCGCAACAGGCGTGGGAGCGCGAGGAGGAGCGGCTGCATCATCCCAGGTTGAACGATTTCTGGAGCGGCTTCGTGACGCTGGGCCTCGCCAATGCGTCCGGCAACTCGAAGACCCTTTCCGTGAGCACCACGGGCTCGGCCGTGCGCGTTGCAGGAAAGAACAAGATGTCGCTCAACTTCGCCCAGTTGTATGCCTCGCAGAACACCACGCTGCCCTACGGCGCCACCGCCAATCGCATCAACGGCGGCTTCAGAATCGACCGGGATATCGCGCCGCGGCTGTTTGTCTATGGCGCCAACACCTACGACTACGATCAGTTCCTGGACCTCGATCTGCGGATCGTGGCCGGCGGCGGCCTCGGCTGGCACACCTGGAAGTCGAAAAAGGGCTATTTCGATGTCGGCGGCGGCGGCAACTGGAATCGTGAAAAGTTCTCGCCCATCACCGGCCCCGTCACCAGGAATTCCATGGAAGCCACCATCTCGGAGGAGTTCAGCTATCAGCCCATGTCGAAGCTGAAGCTGTTTGAGCGGCTGACGTTCTTCCCGAACCTCACCGACACAGGCGAATACCGTTTCACCATCGATTCCAGCGCCAGCGTGCCCGTGAGCAAGTGGCTGGAGTGGAACATCGGCTTCAACAACCGCTACCTCTCCAATCCGCTGATGGGCAAGAAAAAGAACGACACGATTCTCACGATGGGCATCCGCGTGAGCTTCGACCAGTCTAAGCGCTAACAGGCTCAGCCTTCCACGGCCACCACCTCATACTCCCGGACTCCGGGGAGTTCCAACTCCAACTGGCCTTCCGCAACACGGAAGGCCAGTTTTGTTTTGGCCTCCAAAGCCTGCGCCGAGCGCGGGCGGAAACCCGCAGGCAGCGCCAGGCGAATCTTCTGCCCGCCCAGCGGAAAGACCTCGCGGGCCGGGCCGTGCATCAGCGCGGGGTTCGTGTAGTTGACGATGTGGAGCGCGAGGCCCGGCTCGGTTCGCCAGTAAAAGAGGTCCACGAGGCCGGCTCCGGCGACCTGCGCGCCGAGCCGGTCCTGGGCCGCCCACCGCACGGCGTTGGCCAGCAGGCGCGAAAGGTCAGGATTCCAGCTGCGCCAGAGCGTGCGGTCCACATCGGAGGGGAAGTAAGCGACACGGCCGGGCTGTTCGCGGAGGAAGAGCTCCGCGCCGGCGGGGCGGTCGTTGTCGCGGTAGACCATCTCCGGCGGGAAAGCCGGATAAGGAGGGATGCGGACCAGCGCGGATTCGGGCGAGTCCTTCACGGCGGCACGGTACTGCGGGCCCGGAAGATAGCGGGTCTGCTCGAAACCGGCCAGGATCGAGTGCCGTCTTTCTATCCGCAAGTACGAATTCCTCAGCGGCCCTTCCACGGCACCCGCGAAGGAAGCGCCGAAAACGGATGCCAGGCCGAAGTCCGGGCGGCGGGCTCCGGCCTCGTCGTAAAGCGAAGTCTCGTATGTAGCCACGAGACCGCCGCCTCGTTCGGAGTATTGGCGAAGCGCCGCGCAGGCGGCATCGCTGAGCAGGGCGGCATTCGGCAGAGCGATGCAGCGGTAGGCGGAGAGACGTTCCTGGGTCAGGTCGCCGTCATGGATCAGGTCAAAGGGAATGCGGTTCTCGAGCAGGGCGAAATAGAAGCCCTGCAGGGCATCGGTGTTGCGTCCGGAGGTGGAGTGCCACACCTGCGTGCGCTGCGGCCAGACGAGTCCGACGGTGGAGAGCGAGGCGCGGTTGCGGAAGTGGCGCTCGTTGGCCTGCAGCCAGGGGAACACCTCGAGGCCGGTCTGCATCCAGCGCGTATCCTGCGGGTCGCCGCCCAGCCAGGTCAGCCAGGGCACCATGCCGCTGGCGGCGCTCTGCTTGAGCCACATGCGCATCTCCAGCGGACTCTTGGCGGTGTGGCGCCAGATGGCGTCGCTCATGTTGTATCCGCTGGTGACGTTGGTCACCGGGCGGCCGCGCATGACGGCGTAACCGATCCGGCCCTGCTGCGCGCAATCCCACATCGGCACGGCGCCGCTACGGTCCTGGTGGTCGGCATTCATCCAACGGGCCGCCTGGGCGATGCGGCGAACATCGGTCTCGGCGCGAATGCTGCCGCCGAGATTGCCCACATAAACGCGGTCCGCGCGGCCGCGGGAGGCGGTGGAATCCCAGAGCTTCCAGGTGGCCAGCACGCGCTCCAGCCGCTGCTCCGTCCAGCGGCGGAAGGCCTGGTCGCCGCGGTCTTCGCGCGCGGGCAGTGCGCCCAGGACTTTGCGGCACGTATCGCAGTAGCAGATGCTGCCGAGGCCGGTGCCGGGCCAGGCGTTGGTGTAGAACGCGTCGGGGTCGTAGCGCTCACAAAGCTCGGTGATAATCGCCGTCATGTGCCCGGAATAGTATTCGGAGAACTCGCATGTGCGGAACAGGCCCTTGGCCTCGTTGTGTTCGCGCGGACGCCCGGCGGCGTCGCGCGCAAACCACTCGGGCCTGGCGCTGAGCACCTCCGCGGAGGCGTAGGAGGGGTCGAGCCGGGCAATCACGCGGATTCCGGCCTGGCGGGCGGCCTTCGAGTATTCGCCAAACAGATCGCGCGCGCCCAGGCCGCGCGCTCTGCGGTGCAGCGGAACCTGGGTTGGATAGAAGGCGAGGATGCCGGCACAGCTCACAATGAGGCCGTCTACCTTCATCCGGGACCAGTAGTCGATCCAGCGCGATACGTCGAGCGTGGCGGCGTCGGATTCGTTGATATTCAGCTGGCCAAGGCGCCGCATGCTCGAATACCAGGGGGTCGAACCGCCTTGTGCCGCCGCAAGCATCATCACTCCGCCATCTGCCGCGGAAGCCAGGAACTGCCGCCTGTTCATATGGAACGCCCTCCTGTTTCGGCCACCATGCTACCCGGAAGAGAGGCATGTCTGCCGTCCCCCCTAAGATATAATGAAAAATTCTTATTCCTGTTCGAATGAAACGCCTTTCGTGTAGTTTGTTTTGTCTGGCCTTCTGGGCCGTTTCCCTGACGGCCGCGGAGATCCGCACCGGTACGCTGCTTGAATTGCGTCTTCAGCAGCAGGTTACGTCGTACTCTTCGCGACCAGGCTCAGAAGTTCGTGCCACTCTGATCGCGCCGGTGCGCGTGAACGGCGACACGCTGCTCCCGATGGGTTCCACGGTCCGCGGCAAGTTGAGCGAAGTGAAACGGATCGGCTGGGGCCTGAGAAACCTGCGCGCTTCGCTGCGCATCGATTTCGACAGCATCCAGCTCCCCGACGGCACTTCGCACGACCTCAAGACGCGGCTGACGGCCGTGGATAACGCGCGCGAGAAGGTGGACGATTCGGGCAAGATCGTCGGCATCCGCGCCACTGCGCCCATGGGCTACCGTGCGGCAGGCATCGCGCGCAATCTTTTCTTCTGGGATCCAATGATCCAGGTCGTCCTCGCCGGCACCACCGCCGTCGTGCTGAACTTCCCTGAAGCCGAAATCAACTTCCCCGCGGGCACGGAGATGCAGGCCCGGTTGACCGAACCGCTCGACGTGGACACCACCTGGTCCACTCCGCTGCCGAAACTGGCCACCACCGAAGACAGCCGCAGGCAGATCCTCAACCAGATCCGGGCCATGACGTGGCGCACGCAAACCAAGGGCTCCGCCAAACCGGCCGACATTGTGAACCTGGTCTTCCTGGGCGATCCGGAATGGCTGGAGCGCGCCTTCAACGCCGCCGGCTGGGCCGCGGCGGACCGGCTCTCAAAATCCACCGGTTGGAAGACGTTCCACTCGTTCGCGGAGGCGCGGCCCTACCCCAGCGCGCCCATGAGCCCGATGACGCTCGACGAAAACCCCGCCTCGCTGCAGTTCTCCAAGTCTCTGAACAACTACTCGCGGCGCCATCACCTGCGCGTTTTCAATCAGGCTAACCATTGGAACGGCCACCCGGTGCTGGCCGCCTCGTCCACTCAGGACCTGGCCATCACGGTCTCCTTCTCGAACCGGCGCCTCATTCACGTCATCGACCGCAACATCGACAATGAGCGCGCCAAGATCGTGAACGACCTGGTCTACACCGGCTGCGTGGACGCCGCCGAGATCATCCACCGTCCGTGGGTGCCCAACTCTTCCGAAGTGGCCACAGGCGAGCACATCCTTACCGACGGCGCCGTCGCCGTGCTGGAACTGAACCCGTGCCGCAACCCTTACCGCACACTGCCCGCGCAGGATCCCATGGCAGTCAGCGGCGGCTGGTGGCAGCGGCTCGGCCGGCAGGTGGTGCTCACCATCGGCAACGATTTCACCTTCAACAACCCCATCTACCAAGCCGGCAAAGGCGCTCAGTTCCTGGTGCGCCGCGCGTTCAAGAAGGACTACCAGGCACCGCCCGTAAGGGCTTCCCTGCTGCCCGTTCCTGAGCGGCAGACCGATCTCTCACCGGTCACTTTGCCCGACGACTAAACCCGCCGGCACCGAAACCCGCGGCATTGGTTTAACCTAGTGTCTAAAATGCTGCGGCTCATTCTGGCCTTCCTCTCCATTACCTGGATGCTCCCCGCGCAGGAGACGCGGGCGCCTGTACGCTTCGAAGGGCGCGAGATTCTGGAGATTCGCGCCGGCGTGCCGCCCTTCACCGCCGAACTCCGCGCCGCGGAGGTGGAACGCCGGCTGGCCTCGCTGGCGGAGTCGAAGAGGCTCCCCGTGATCACCATCGTGGAGCTGCCGGAACAGAAGAGCTTCGCCCTGGTCAGCGGAGATTTCTTCGTGTTGCTCACCACCTCCGCCGACGCCGCGGCGTACGGCGTTCCAACCGCCAAACTGGCCGCCGAATGGGCCGCCGCCATCAACAAGTCCCTGGCGGAGTCCAAGCAGTCGCATTCCTTCGCGGCCTACTTCACCGGCGCGCTGAAGACGGTGGCCGCCTGGAGCGCGTTCGCTCTGCTCATCTTCCTGCTGCGCCGCAGTTACCAGTGGGCCGCAATGATGATCCGCGGCTGGGTACAGAAGGAGACCGCCGCCCGGCAGGCTCGCGGCTTCAGCCTCCAACTGTGGGAACGCGCCGCCTCCATCGTCTTCGGCGCGGTCAAGTTCACCATCGCCATCTTCCTGCTCTTCCAGTTCTCCTTCGTTCTCTCCTACACGTTCGGCCTCTTTCCCCAGACAGCCAACATCTCCACGACGTTTCTGGATTACCTCAAGTCGGTCTTTACCGGCATCGCGTCGGGCTTCCTGCAGTATCTGCCCAACGGCGGCGTGGTGATCATCGTCGCACTGCTCACCCATTACCTGCTCAGCGCGCTGAAACTGATGGCCACGGCCATCCAGCATGGAGATCTCTCCATCCCCGGCTTCCACCCCGAGATGTCCAAGCCCACCTTCCAGCTGGTGCGCATCCTGGTCTGCATCTTCGCCCTGGTGGTGGCATTCCCTTACCTGCCCGGCAGCGGCTCAGACGCCTTCAAGGGCATTTCGATCATGGTCGGCGTGCTCATCTCGTTCGGCTCCGGCTCATCGGTCAGCAACATCCTCGCCGGACTCGTCCTCACCTACATGCGGCCCTTCCGCGTGGGTGACCGCGTGAAGATCGCCGACGCGCTGGGCGACGTGCTGGAGAAGACCCTGCTCGTCACCCGCGTCCGCACCATCAAGAACGTCGAAGTCGTCATCCCCAACTCGGCCATCCTCGGCAACCAGATCCTCAACTATTCGGCCATGGTGCGCACCCGCGGCCTCATCCTGCATACGACGATCACCATCGGCTACGATGCGCCCTGGCGCGAGGTCCATCAGGCCCTGATCGACGCCGCGCTGGCCACCGAAGCGATCCTGCCCGATCCCCGCCCATTCGTCCTCCAGACGAGCCTCAACGACTTCAACGTCGCTTACGAGATCAACGCCTACACAGACCGTCCCAACGAGTTCGAGTTCACCTACGCCCGCCTCCACTCCAATATCCAGGACTCCTTCAATCGCGCCGGCATCGAGATCATGTCACCCAACTACTTCGCGGTACGCGACGGCAACACCGTCACCATCCCCGAGGCCCACCGCCCGCCCGGCTACACGCCGCCCGGCTTCCGCATCGAGCCCTGACGGCTGCCGCGGAAAAAGCTCCAGCTGTCCCCACACCGCCTCCGCTTTGGTTCCCCGCAGTCCGTAGCGTTCGCGCAGGCCCTCCACACGCTCCTTCAGCCTCCCGGCCTGTTCGCCGCGGACATAGCCGCTGCGGCCGTAGACGGCGCTGTATGCCTTCGATAGATGCGGGTATTTCTCCGCCAGCACGGGCAGGAACACCACGCGCGCGCACTCCTTCAGAAAGAGCAGTTGCGCACCAAAGCTGCGCGCGCCGGCCTCCGCCGCGGCCTTCGCCACGGCCTCCAGGCTCTCCTCCGAGTCGTTGATGCCAGGCATCACCGGGCTGGTGAACACCGCGGTCTCCACGCCCGCATCGGCCAGTTTCCTGATCGCCGCCGTGCGCAGGTCCGGGCGCGGCGCCATCGGCTCCATCAGCCTCGCCAGCGCCGCATCCATCGTCGTCACCGTCATATTCACCCGCACGCGGTTGCGCTGCGCGATGCGCGCCAGCAACCCGGCGTCGCGCGCCACCAGGTCCGACTTCGTCGTGATGGCAAGCTGATAGCCCTGCTTCCAGGCCAGGACCTCCAACACCGCGCGCGTGATGCCGTAGCGCCGCTCCGCCGGCTGATAGGCATCGGTGGCCGTCCCCATGGCCATCCACTCGCCCGGCTTCACGGCCTTCAGCTCCCGCGCGAAGCCGGCCGCATCGAAGCCCTTGGCGAAGATCAGCCGCTCAAAGTCCGCCGGATCGCGGTACTCCATGAACTCGTGCGTATACCTGGCGTAGCAGTATTTGCAGCCGAATTCGCATCCGCGGTAAGGGTTCAGCGTCCAGTCAAAGGGCATCAGGCTGCCGGCCGCGCAACGGTTCAGCAGCCGGCGCGTGGGCAGCTCACGATATTCCACGCGAGCCTTTTCCTCGAGCACAGCGCCCTGGCGGGCCTGCTTGGCGATGCCGATGAGCATGGTTTATATTCGCTTTTTCTTCTCAATACGTCAAGAGGCTGATTTGCGATATTGTGAACCCATGTCCAGCAACCGGCGCTTGTTCTTGAAAACCGCCACGGCGCTGCCGGCGGCGGTAGCCGCTCAGCAGCCACCCGCCCCGGCTCCGGCCGCATCGCCCGCTGCCGCTCCGGCCGCATCGCCCGCCGCCGCGGCGCCGAAGCCGGCGGCCATCGCCTGGCCGCGAAAGTTCACGGGCAGGCAGCTGAAGCAGATCGCCTTTCCGCTGGGGGGCATCGCGGCAGGCTCCATCAGCCTGGGCGGGCGCGGGCAACTGCGCGATTGGGAGATCTACAACCGTCCGGACAAGGGCAGCCAGCCGGCCTATGCCGTGCCGTCCATCTGGGTGCAGGTGCCCGGCCGCAAGCCGGTGGCGAAGGTGGCGGAGGCGCGCTACCAGCCGCCATATGAGGGCGCGTCGGGTTTGGGGTCGAATAACGCGCCGGGCCTGCCGCGGCTGGAATCGGCGGTCTTCACCGGCGAGTATCCGCTGGCTCAGATCGACTTCAGAGACCGCCGCCTGCCCGTGAAGCTCTCGCTGGAAGCCTTCACGCCGTTCTTCCCGCTCGACGCCGACGCCTCCGGGCTGCCGGCCGCCGTGCTGCGCTACAAGGTGACCAACCCCGGAACTGCTCCGGCGCAGGTGGCGCTGTGCTGGTCCATCGAAAACCCGGTGGGCGTGCAGCGCGACGCCAACAACGCCCGGCCGCCGGTCGACAAGCGGGAGAACGAGCGCAGAGACTCCGGCCAGTTGCACGGCCTGGTGATGACCAACGCCGGCCTGCCCGCAGAGAGCCCGGTGCGCGGCGATTTCACGCTCGCTGCCGTGGGCGGCGGCGAAGTGAGCATCTGGCGCGGATGGCCGAAGGGCCGCTGGTGGAACAGCCCGATGCTGTTCTGGGACGAGTTCTCCGCCAAGGGCCGCCTGGAAGCCGAGCCGCCGCAGCGCGGGCCGGTAGGCGCGGTGTCCATCCGCAAGGAAGTGGCGCCCGGCGCCACCGAGGAGTTCGTCTTCGTGCTCGCCTGGCGATTCCCCAACCGCACGCCCGAACACTGCGGCTGGCGCGGCGGCAAAGGCCAGGAGAAGGCCATCGTCGGCAACTACTACGCCACCCGCTTCGAGGACTCCTGGGCCGCCGCCGGACATCTGGCAGCCCACCTGCCTGAACTCGAGAAGCAGACGCGCGCCTTCACCGCCGCCATGCGCGCCTCCACGCTGCCCGGCGCCGTGAAAGACGCCGCCATGAGCAACCTCTCCACGCTGGTGACTCAGGTCTGCTTCCGCACGGCCGACGGCGAGTTTCACGGCTTTGAAGGCGCCAACGACAAGTCCGGCTGCTGCCACGGCTCGTGTACGCACGTATGGAACTACGAAACCACCACGGCGCACCTCTTCCCTTCCCTGGCCAAGAGCCTGCGTAACGCCGCGTTCTCGCACATGCTCGACGAGCGCGGCGCCATCCACTTCCGCGAAGTGCTGCCGAAGGGCTCCGGCCGCTCCGGCCTGGCCGCCGCCGACGGCCAGATGGGCCAGATCATGAAGGCCTATCTCGATTACCGCCTCTCCGGCGACAAGGCCTGGCTCGCTGCCATCTGGCCGGCGGTGAAGAAGTCAGTCGAATTCGCCTGGATCCAGGGCGGCTGGGACGCCAACCGCGACGGCGTGCTGGAAGGCGCGCAGCACAATACTTACGACGTGGAGTTCTACGGCCCGAACCCGCAATGCGGAGTGTACTACCTGGGCGCCCTGCGCGCCGCCGAGGAGATGGCGCGCGCGGTGGGCGATGCCGGCTTCGCCGCCACATGCCGCGGCCTCTTCGAGAGGGGCTCGCAGTGGATCGACGCGAATCTCTTCAACGGCGAGTACTACATCCAGAAGGTGCAGGGTGTGAAGAAGTCCTCCATCGCCGCCAACCTGATTTCGGACATGGGCTCCGACGACACGGAGCAGCCCGAATACCAGGTGGGTGACGGCTGCCTGGTGGACCAGCTCATCGGCCAGTATCAGGCCGATGTCTGCGGCCTGGGCCCGCTGCTGAAGCCGGAAAACATGTCGAAGGCGCTGGCGTCCATCTATCGCTACAACTACAAGCGCTCGCTGGAAGAGCACGTGAACGTGCAGCGCACTTTCGCCCTGAACGATGAGTCGATTCTCGTCATTTGCGACTACGGCAAGGGCACCCGCCCACGCATTCCCTTCCCCTACTACGCAGAGCTTTTCACCGGCCACGAATACTCCGCCGCCTCGCACATGATGTATGCGGGCATGGTGGACCAGGGCATAGAATGCGTGGAAAACATCCGCTTCCGCTACGATGGCGAGCGCCGCAATCCGTGGGATGAAGCCGAGTGCGGCCATCACTACGCACGTGCCATGGCGGCCTGGACCACGCTGCTCGCGCTCTCCGGCTTCCGCTACGACGCGCCTTCCGGCAAGCTCGAGGTGGCTCCGCGCCTGCGCCGTGCGGCGTTCCGCTCTTTCTGGTCCACCGCCACCGGCTGGGGCACTTTTGAATTGGGCCAGAACTTCACCCTCAAGGTGGAGGCCGGGCGGCTGGAAATCGCCTCGCTCACGCTGCGCGGCAAGCCCGTCAAGCTGGCCTCCCCCTTCCTGGCCGAGCCCGGCAAACCATTCACGGCCTAGGTGTTAGCGGCCGCTTGGAACCTCCGCCGCCGAAGCTTCGTCTTCTATTGTTGACTGGCCAAGTTTACAGAGATGACAAAGCGACTCATTGCGGTAACTCTCCTTGTGTCCGCGTTTCTGCGCGCCGGCGAACCGGAGGCGTTAGCCTACGACGAACGCGTCCGCGCGCGCCACATGCCCTACTCCATGGTCATGGACCCATGGCTCGCTGAGCCTGGCGGCGACGTCGTCGAGGGCTATACGCGTTGCGGAGACTCCGCGCTCTGGACCGGGCTGTTCCTCGCCTCGCAGTCCTACCGCTATTCCGTCACGCACGATCCACAGGCCCGCGCCAACGTCATGGAAGCCCTCAACGGCATCCGCAAACTGGTGGATGTCACCGGCACCGACGTGCTGGCGCGCTGCGCCGTGCCGATGGACTCCCCTTACATGGAGTGGGTGGCCTCTGAAGAAAGCGCGCACGGCATCCGCGCCGGCGTGGTGAACGGCATCCCTCACATCTGGGTGGGCGACACCTCACGCGACCAGTACGTGGGCGCCTTCTTCGGCCTCACCGCCGCCTGGAACCTCATCCCCGAGACCGAAGTGCAAGGCTGGGTCTCCATGCTCGCCACGCGCATGCTCAATCGCCTGATGGAAGATAACTGGCTTGTCCGCATGCCCGAAGGCGAGATCACCACCACATTCCTGGGCCGCCCGGATCAACAGTTGGCCCTGCTCCGCCTCGGCCGGCGGTGCAATTCCGACCGCTTCGCCAACGCCTATCGCGCCCTGGCCTCATTCTCGGCACAGACCGTGCCCGCGCCCATCATCGTCGAAACACAGGAGCGCCACGACTCCTATTACAAGTTCAATCTCGGCCACATGGCCTTCTACATGCTCCTCTCCGGCGACGACAACTGGTGGTTCCGCACAGGCTACCAGAACGGCTTCGACATCCTCCGCAAGGCCACCGAAGACCATCAGAACGCCCTGTTCGACATCATCGACACCTCCGTCAATGGACACAACGCAGCGCGCGACCAGCGTGTGCGCGACACCCTGGAGGCGTTCCTCCGCCGCAGCCCGGAGAACACCTATCTCGACCTCTCAGACCGCTATCCGCCCTGCGACGGCCGCTTCGACCGCACCTGCCAGGTCATCCCGGTGGAAGACCGCCTGCCCTCCGACTTCCTCTGGCAACGCAGCCCTTTCCAGCTGCAGGGCGGCGTCTATCCCAACATCGAAAACGCCGGGCTCGACTACTCGCTGCCATACTGGATGGCCCGCTACTACAAAGTTGTTCCGCCCCCCGAAGAATGATTCCCTGAAGTGGACAAGAGTGCCACAATGAAGCCGTGGCATCCTATCGCGATCGCCGGCAACCGGAACTGTTGAGGTTCCCCGGCGATCTGCGCCCGAAAATCCTCATCTGCTGCGCCCTGTTCGTCAACCTGCTCTGCGCGCTCGTCTCTCTGGCCATCACATCGCCCTGGCAGATCCGCGCCTTCGACTTTCTCATCCTCGGCGTGGTTTCGTTTCTCGAGATCCGCGCCTGGCCCCGTGAAATCACTCTGGATCCCGGCGGCATCCAACTGCTGAACCTCCTCGGCAAACCCCTGCGTTCCATCGCCTGGCACGAAATCACGGCCATGGAGGAGTCTCATGAGTTCGGCGGAGCGCTGGCCCGGGCGCTGGGCCTCACCACCGACACCCTGGTCGTACGCACAGCCGACCCCTTCCACTCCATCGTGCACACATCCCGTCACCCTGACCGCGACCGGCTGCTGCGCGAATACCGCCAGCAGCAAAAATCGGCCGCCGCCAGGCACGCTCCGCCTGCAACTCACCCGTAGCTCCACACATCCAATGCATGTTAGATTCGATGCAACTGCTCTCCGGAGGATGGTCATGCGCCTCTCGCTGATTTTGTCTTTCACCCTGCCCCTGCTCGTCTCCGGCGAGTCCCGCAAGGTGGAAATCACAGGCGCGCAGCCCTGGATCGATACGGGCCTCGACGTCAACGCCGGCGACCTCGTCCGCTTCCAGGCCGAAGGCTCGCTCCAGTACTCCGACGCGCAGCAGGCCGCCTCCCCTGAGGGCCTCGCCCGCGGCTGGCGGGATCTCATCCGCGCACTGCCTCTCAACGAGGTGGGCCGCGGCGCCCTCATCGGCCGCATCGGCATTTCGGAAGCCGCCCGCCCCTTCCTCATCGGCGAGCGCCGCGAAAGCCGCATGCTCGTCTCCGGCCGCCTCTTCCTCGGCCTCAACTCCGCCGGCGCCGCCCCCACCGGCAGCTTCCAGGTCACTTTTGAAATCATTGAGCGTGCCAGCACCGCCTCCCAGACCTTCCAGGGCACTCTGCCCGAGGTCACGGAAAAGGAGTTCGCGCAGATCCCCCGCCGCGTGGTCGACAAGGACAACAATCCCGGAGACCGCGTCAACTTCCTCGTCCTCGGCACCGAGGAGCAGGTGCGCGCCGCGCTGCTCAGCGCCGGCTGGGTGGTGGTGGACCGCAACGTGAAGGACACCATCCTGCGCGGCGCCCTCGGCACTCTCTCCCGCCAGGCCTACCTCACCATGCCCATGAGCGAACTCATGGTCTTCGGCCGCCCGCAGGACTACGGCTTCGCCATGTCCGACCCCGTCAAGACCGTCATGGCCCGCCACCACTTCCGCCTCTGGAAAGCCCCGTTCCAGCTCGACGGCCTCACCCTCTGGGTAGGCGCCGGCACCCACGATGTCGGCTTCGACCAGGATCAGCGCACCGGCGGCGTCACCCACAAGATCGATCCCGATACCGATAAGGAGCGCGATTTCATCGGCGATTCGCTCTCGAACTCCGGCCAGGTGGTGAAAACCGCCTACGTCACCCCGCCCGACACCATCACCACCGCCAAAACCGCCCATGGCCAGGAGTTTTCCTCCGACGGCCGCATCCTCGTCATCTACCTCAAGCCCGAATCCGGCAACCGCGCCGTTCAATTCGCCGATTACTTCTGCTCCGTGCTGAAACAGAACAATCCCGACTCCGCCGATCTCGGCCCTTGCTCGAAGTGGATTGAAACGCCCGGCAAAGAGGACCTCCAGCTCGGCGAACTCCCCAGCGCTTACCGCGTGCTCGTCGTCCCCGGCATCATGAATACCTGCGTCTCCGACAACCCCGCCTATGCCGTGGGCCGCAAGGTGCTCACGGAAAAGTACGGCCTCACCACCGAAATCCTCTCCGTACCCAACGACTCCTCGGAAGACAACGCCAAGGCCATCGCCGCCTACCTCGAAGAACAGTGGAAGAAGGACCAGCGCCCCTACCTGATCTTCGGCTACTCCAAGGGCACGCCCGACATTCAGGTCGCCCTCGCCACCGTGCCCGGGGTCAAAGAGAAAGTCGCCGCCTTCGTCTCCACCGCCGGCGCCTCGGGCGGCTCGCCTATTGCGGATTCCCTCCCCATGCAGCTGGATGCCTGGCTCGGCCGCGTGAAGGATCGCGCCGGCTGCAAGGGCAACCTCGCCGAAGGCTTCAAAAGCCTCAAGAAGGAGGTCCGCCAGCGCTTCCTGTCGTCCTACCCGCATCCGGCCGTCCCCACCTACTCGCTCGCGGCATACACCTCTGTAGACCGCGTGCCCAAGACCGCCGCGCAAACCTATCGGATGCTCGCCGCGTTCGACAAACAGAACGACGCGCAGCTCCTCAAACTCGATCAGATCATCCCCGAATCCACCTTCCTCGGCGCCGTACTGTCAGACCACCTCAACGTCGCCCTGAACATGGGCGCCACCTTCCCCCGCGCCGCGCTTCTGGAAAGCCTGGTTCGATTCGTCGCGGCCGACCTCGCCCGCCGCGGCAACGCCCCCGCTCAATCCTCCGCGCCCAGGAAGACCTGGGCCGACGGCTGGTCCAAGTAACATGAACCACCTCTCCGACAACGACCTCGAACGCTACGCCACCGGCCTCGCCTACGACGCCGCTGAAATCAAGTACATCGAAGACCACCTCTTCGGCTGCCCCGAGTGCACCGAACGCCTCTACGCCGTCCAGGACCACCTCGAAGATCCCGACTCCGGCTCCGCCCAAACCGGCGACCACGACCTCTACAGCGGCGGCGGCGGCCCGCTTCAGTAGTCCAACAGCGCCCGCGCCACCGTCAGCGGGCCAGCCGGCTCACGCAGCTCGGCCAGTAACTCCCGCTCCAGCCCCTGGTCATCCACGCTCACCGCGCACAGCGCGGTCTCCTGCGCCGAGGCCCCTGCGTAGCACTTCTCACACACCGCGATCCCGCCGTCCTCCAGCGTCGTTGTCGCCGGCCCGAACGTCCGGCCGGTCAGCGGCCGCCACTCGTACAGCAGGCACGCCCCGCTCTCCACCTCCAGCAGCGGGCAGGCACCCTCCCCGCTCCATTCCGCCGCCCGCGCCCGGATGCGCCCCGCCTCCTCCTCGCCCAACTGCTCCATTCCCGCCCGCAGCCGTAGGCCATCGAGCGCCGTAATCTCAAACTCGCCCTGGCAGCACTCCGTGCAGCCCAGCCGGCACACCACCCACTTGCCGCTTCGCCGCACCGCCTCCGCCATCGCGTCGTCAATCCGCCGCACCAGCGCCCGGTCCCGCTTCAGCACTTCTTTTTCAGCGAGCCGCAATGTCCACCCGCGTCTTCAACACCTGCGTCGTCGCCGCCACTTTCGCCAGCGGCTGCTGTCCGCCCACCGCGATCTCCACCGGCCCCCCGCCGCCCAGCATCTTCGCCTCCACCGTGAATGGCACCGTCTTCCTCTCCCCGGGCTTCAGCGCCACCCGTGCGTAGCCCGCCAGCGTCCGCAGCGGCGCACCGGCCGCGCCCACCCGCGTCACATAGACCTGCACCACCTCCTCGCCCGGGACGCGGCCCGCGTTCGCCACTTCCACCGACACCCGCAGCTCCTGGCCCGGCGGCAGGCGCTCCGCCATCGCCAGCTTCCCGTACGTGAACTTCGTGTAGCTCAGCCCGTGGCCGAACGCCCACAACGGCTCGCCCTGGAAGAAGCGGTACGTCCGCCCCGCCATGTCGTAGTTGTTGAAGGCCGGCAGCTGCTTTTCCGACTCGTAGAACGTCACCGGCAGCCGCCCCCCCGGATTGTAATCGCCGAACAGCACATCGGCGATCGCCGTGCCGCCGGCCTGGCCCGGGTACCACGCTTCCAGAACCGCCGGCGCCCTTTCCCAGGCCAGCTTCGCCGCCACCGCGCTGCCATTCATCAGCACCACCACCACGGGCTTGCCCACGGCCAGCACTTGCGCCAGCAACTCATCCTGAACTTTCGGCAGGCCCAGCGTCACGCGGTCGCCGCCGGCGAAACCCTCCACCGGCACGCTCATCTGCTCGCCCTCCAGACGCGGCGACAGCCCCAGCACCATCACCACCGCATCGGCCGCGCGCGCCGCTTTCAGCGCTTCGCCTTCCAGATCCTCCCCCGGCTTCTGCCACACCAGCCGGATGTCGGCGTCGTTCAGCGCGTGGTGCGACTCCAGCCGCAGCCCATACGCCTTGCCGGCCTCCAGCTTCACCTCCCCGTAGCCGTAGCCACGCTCATCCGGATGATAGAACCGTGCCACCCGGTTGCCGTCCAGGTACAACTCAAATCCATTGAACCCGGATGCCCCCAAGCGGTACGTGCCGCTCACCGGCGCTACCAGTTGGCCCGTCCAGCGCACTCCGAAATCATCGTCCTTCAGATCCTTCCTCGGCGAACCATCCCACCATTTGAAATTCACCTGCGCGTCCACTCGCGTGAACACCGGCGCCTGCTCCGCCGCAAACCGCGCCTTGTCGAAATACTCGCCCTTCAGCCCGGCCTTGCGCATCCCGCCCTCGTCGTGGAACAGCGCGGCCGCCGGCACCGTCTCGAACGCCGGCATGCCCGGCGCCCAGTCGCAGCCGCGCGCATACAGCACCTTCGTCTGCGCCCCCACCTTCCTCCGGATCCCTTCCAGCGGCGTCACCGGCGCCGTCGGATCGCCGTTGTAGTTCGCCAGCATCACCTCCACCTCCGCCGCATTCGGACCGATCACCGCCAGCGTCTTCAGGCCCTTCTTCAGCGGCAGCGCGCCGCCTTCGTTCTTCAGCAGCACCATCGACTTCCGCGCCGCCTCCAGCGCCAGCGCGCCGTGCGCCGCGCTGTCGTTCACCGAGTACGGAATCTTCGCCCACTTCACCCGCTCCGGCGGATCGAACATCCCCAGGCGAAAACGCGCCTCGAACAGCCGCTTCACCGCCACGTCCAGATCCTTTTCCGCCGCCAACCCCTTCGCCACCGCCTCATTCAACGCCTGGAATTCGTTGCCGCAATCCAGATCCGTCCCCGCCTTCACCGCCAGCGCCGACGCCTCCGCCTTCGTTGCCGCCACCTTGTGCCGCCGGTAGATGTCGTCCACCGCTCCGCAGTCGGTCACCACGTAGCCGCGGAACCCCCACTCCTTCCGCAGAATCGTCTCCAGCAGCCGCGGACTCGCACACGCCGCCTCCCCATACAGCCGGTTGTAGGCGCACATCACGCTCCACGCCCCGCCTTCCTTCACCGCCCGCTCGAACTGCGGCAGGTAACTCTCCCGCAAATCCCGCTCGCTCACCTGTGCGTCGAACGTGTGCCGCTCGCTCTCCGGTCCGCTATGCACGGCGAAGTGCTTCGCCGTCGCCACCACCTTCAGATACTTCGGATCGTCGCCCTGCAGCCCCTTGATGAACGCCGCCGCCAGAGTGCCCGTCAGGTATGGATCCTCCCCGTACGTCTCCATGCCCCGCCCCCACCGCGGATCGCGAAACAGGTTGATGTTCGGAGTCCAGAAAGTCAGCCCCTGGTAGATGCCGCGCTTGCCCCGCCGCTCAAACTCATGATGCTTGGCTCGCGCTTCATCGGAAATCGCCACCGCCGCGCGGTTCATCAGCCCCGCGTCGAACGCCGCCGCCAGCCCGATCGCCTGCGGAAACACCGTCGCCCGCCCCGCCCGCGCCACGCCGTGCAGGCACTCGTTCCACCAGTTGTACGCCGGCACCCCCAGGCGCGGAATGGCCGGCGCCGCGTTTTGCATCTGCGCCACCTTCTCCTGCACCGTCATCCGCGACACCAGGTCCGCCACGCGCGCCTCCAACGGCGCGTCTGGATTCTTGTACAGCTCCTGCCCCATCGCCCCCGCAATCATCGCCACCGTCAGCCCAAGAGTGCGCATTGCATTTTCCACACCAAACAGCATATATCCGGCCCCCGCCGTTTTGACACTTCTTTACTCGTGTCTCGCAACGCAGCGCCGCTGAATCGCGTTCAACCTATTTAGGACCGTGTGATTGCGAGCACGAAATTGAGCCTCAATCCCTCCTCACTTCCGCTTGAGAACCGCGCTCTCCCGCCCGCTGGCCGCGATTTCAACCACCTGCCGGCGGAACTCGTCCGCGAAGGCCTGCTCCTTCCGCGCGATGTGCCGGTCGATTTCCTCTCCTACCCCTACGAATGGGGCTTCGAGCAACTCAAGGACGCCGCCCTGCTGACGCTCGACGCCGCCTCCCGCGCCCTCCGCCGCGGCCTCGCCCTGCAGCGCGCCTCTTCGTTCAATGTCCAGTTCATCGGCACCGCCCCCGTCCTGCTCCATCCGCTCGCCTGCGCACCCGCCGCCGCCGGCCCCTGGCCCGCCTACGAGGAGTTCTGCCGCCACTTCCTCGCGCCCCTGCTCCTCATGGCTCACGTCAGCCCCACCGCCAACCAGCTCCTGCGCTTCCACACAGACGGCATCCCGCTCCATCACGCCTCGCGCGCCCTCCCCTTCCGCACCTGGCTCCGCCCCGGATCTCTGCTCCATCTCCACACCCAGGCCGGCTCCTCTGCATCCGCCGCGCCCTTTCTCGGCCGCAGGCTGCCCGCCGCCGCTCTCATCAATTCCCTGCGGCGCACCATCACCGCGCTCCGGCCCATGCGCCGCCGCCCCGCCGCCCTCGACGCCGCCGATCCCGCCACCCACAACACCCCCGCCCCCAACCATCTCAAGGAGTCCCAGGACCACTTCGCAGCCGAAGCCTCCCGCGGCGGCCGCGTCAACGACCTCGGCGCCAGCGCCGGCCAGTTCGCCCGCAGCGCCCCC
>JACQZS010000337.1 GCA_016213725.1 Acidobacteriota bacterium
GAACTCGAGCTGGATGCCGGCATCACCTATCTCGAGAATGAGCCGCTGAACCGGGTGCAGCGCGTGCCGCTGTATACAGAGCGCTATGTCTTCGTGACGCGGGCGGACGACCCCCTGGCGCGGCGCCGGTCCAGATTAGCCGGCTTTCGGTGGATCCGGGTGTGTTTCAGTTGTTCGAGCAGTTCTATCCGCCGCGGTTTATCGAGGCGGGAGGGGTGGCTGATTTTGCCGTGCGGTTCGCGCCGTCGTCGGCGGGCGGATATGCGGCGACGCTGTATGTGAACGACCAGAAGGTGATTCTGAACGGAAGCGCGGCGGCAGCGCCGGTGGTGGAGATGGAACTGCAGACGGGCTGGGCGGTGCTGCGGGCCGGCGATGCGGTGGAGTTGGGGGCGGTGGAGCGGAGATCGACGCTGCGGCGCGCGGTGCGAGCGACGCCGGCGGCGGCCGCGCAGATTTCGGGGGCGGGGTTTTCCC
Source organism: Acidobacteriota bacterium (assembly GCA_016213725.1). GTDB lineage: Bacteria > Acidobacteriota > Terriglobia > Bryobacterales > Bryobacteraceae > Paludibaculum. The sequence goes on from JACQZS010000337.1 coordinate 478, forward strand.
TGGAAGACGGCGGCAGTGCGGGTCATTGGGTGGTGTCCTATTCGGGAGACAAGGCTGGGACGGCACAAGGAGCGTTGGACGTGGGCGGGCGGGTGTTCCCCTTGAGAGTGACGGTGACGGAGTTTCCGACGCCGAGGCCGGCGGTGGTTCTGGTGAGCGAGGCGAAAACGGCGGCGCAGGTTCGATTCAAGGTGAAGCTGGGAGAGGCGGCGCGGACGGCGTACACGGCGGCGGTGACGCTGGATTTTGCGCCGGATGCGGGGCTGCCGGATGACGCGGCGGTGGCGCTGCTGCCGCAGGCGGTGCGGAGCGTGCCGGTGCGGATTGAAGAAGGGGCGGCGGAGTCAGCGGAGCTGGCGTTCCAGACGGGGACGACGGCGGGGCGGATCACGGTGGGGGTGACGTTGGGGGCGTATTCGGACCAGAGTGTGTTCCGAGTGATTGCGGAGCCGGTGGTGCTGACGGCGGTGAAGGCGTCGGCGGCCTCGGCGAACGCGGAGATCGTGCTGACGGGCTACGACACGACGCGGTCTGTGACGAAGGCGGCGTTCACGTTCTACCGCAAAGACGGGCAGGCCGCGGCCCCGGGCAGGATCGAGGCCGACGTGAGCGGGGCGTTCGGCAGTTATTTCAAGAGCAGCAATGGCGGGGCGTTCACTTTGCGTGCGAACTTCCCGGTATCAGGGACGCACACGGAGCTGGAGGGCGTTGAAGTGGAGCTGGTGAGCGCAGCGGGGACGAGACAATCGGGCCGGCTGCGGTTTGAGTGACACTGGAAATGTGAAGCGCGTTGCATTGACGATTGCCGGTTCTGACCCGAGCGGCGGGGCGGGGATTCAGGCGGACCTGAAGACGTTCCACCAGTTCGGCGTGTATGGCGAAGCGGCGATCACGTTGCTGACGGTGCAGAACACCCGAAACGTGTTTGCGGTGCGTTGCCTGGATCCGGAGCTGGTGGCGGCGCAGGTGCGGGCGACGGTGGAGGACATTCCTCCGAATGCAGCCAAGACAGGAGCGCTGGGTGAACCGGCGATTGTGGAAGCGGTGGCGGAGCTGGCGGCGGGCTTCGAGTTTCCGCTGGTGGTGGATCCGGTGATGATTTCGAAGCACGGCGCGCCGCTGATTGCGGAGGAAGCCCGGCGGGCCTTGGCGGAGAAGCTGCTGCCGAGGGCGGCGCTGGTGACGCCGAATCTGCACGAAGCGGCGGCGCTGGCGGGGATTGAGGTGGATTCGCGCGAGTCTATGAAAGAGGCGGCGCGGCGGATTCAGGGAGCGACCGGCGCGGCGGTGCTGGTGAAGGGCGGGCACCTGGAAGGGGACGCTGTGGACGTGCTGCTGGTGGGGGGCGAGTTCCACGAGTACAGATCAGAGCGGGTGGAGACGGTACATACGCACGGGACGGGTTGCACGACGTCGGCGGCGATCACGGCGGCGCTGGCGTTGGGGTGCGAGCTGCCGGAGGCGGTAGCGCGGGCGAAGCGGTTTATCACGGAGGCGATCCGGACGAACCCGGGGCTGGGCGGGGGATCGGGTCCGGTGAACCACCACGCGCCGGTGGAATGATCCGTTGACGTTCAGTTGCCGATATCGGAGACGACCTTCCAACCGCCGCCGGGCTGGCGGCGCCAGACGGTGAGATAGCGGCCGGAGCGTTTCTGGATTTCGCCCTTGTCGTTGCGGAAGGAGGTTTCGGCGGAGCCGATGGTGTAGCCGAGGGTGCCGTCCTTGGAGGCTTCGGCATGGAGGGGCTGCCAGCGGATGGAGAATTCCTTGCGGGCGAACATGGCGGAGTAGTGTGCGCGCACGGCGGCGCGGCCCTGGATGACGCCTTCGTGGGTGTTGAGAACGGCGTCGTCGGCGAACCAGCTCATCCAGCCGTCGAGGCCGCGTTCGAGGGTGGATTTGTCGAAGGCGCGGTCGGCGGCTTTGAGGGAGTCTTCGAGATCGCCGGCGGCGAGGGGGAGGGCGAGGAGGAGAGCGGCGAGCAAGGTCTTCATTCCGGCAATTTTCGCAGAAAAGAAGAAGGGCCGGGAGCGCTCCGAGGGGAGCGCGCCCGGCCCTGGGGATCGAAGCCCCGGTAGCGGCTAGAAGGTGTAGCGGAGGCTCAACTGAATGTTGCGCTCGCTGCTCTTGCCGGTGACCATGCCGAAGGAGGTGGAGGTCGGGTTGGTGTCGACGCCGCCCCAGTTCGGGTGGTTCGGGAAGTTGAAGGCTTCGAAACGGAACTGAAGGCTCTGAGCTTCGGTGATGCGGAAGGCTTTGAAGAGCGCGAGGTTCCAATTCTGGAAGCCGACGTTGTTGAAGGGGATGGAGTTGCGGGTCTGGTTCGGGAGCGTGCCGTTGGCAGGCTTGGTGGCCCAGATGGTTCCGCCGGGCTTGGGGTTGAACCAGTAGTCGGTGATGCCGGTATAGTTGCCGGAGGCGTTCTCGTTGGCGAATTGCAGGGGCCGATCGGTAACGCCGTTGAGGTTCCAGGGCTTGTCGTTGGCGGCGCCCGTGCCGAGGTAGTCGTCGGTACGGGTGATGCTGAACGGAGCGCCGGTTTGGAACTGGACGACGCCGGACATCTGCCAACCACCGATGGTGGTCTTCACCAGCTTGTTGCTGGAGTTGTTGAAGAAGGGCATATCCCAAACTGCGTTCATGACGACGACGTGGCGGACGTCGTTGTCGGACTTGCCCCAGTTGAGCTGCGGGTTGAAGTAGTCGACGAAGGGCTGGCGCAGAGTGGAGTTGTTGTCCATGGTCTTGCCGTAGGTGTAGGCGAAGCCATACATAAGGCCCTTGGTGAAGCGGCGGTTCACTTCAAGCTGGAAGGCGTTGTAAGTGCTGCGGCCGGAGTGCTCGGTCATGGCGATGTCCGAGAAGCCCTTGTAGGGGCGGAGGTAGTTCTGGTTGGCGCCGATGTTCGCAGTCTGGAACATGGTGCCGGTCTTGAGCTGGTTTACGTCGCGAGAGCGGGCGAGGTAGTTGCCCACTGTGCCGATATAGCCGGCTTCGACCGTCGTGTCCTTGGTGATCTGCCGCTGATAGGTCGCGTTCCAGTTGTAGCTGAGCGGGATCTTGTAGCGCGGGTCAACCGTCTGGAAGTACTGCGGGAAGGCGTTGTTGGAGCCGCCGCCGGGCCTATCCGCACCGCCGTTGGTGATGGAGACCATGGGCTGGAAAGGCGGGTTGCCGCCGAGGAAGGCGTTGTCGTAGACGCCGGGACGGGAAGCGACGCCGCCGACGCCGGCGCGGATGACGTCCTTGTCGGTGACGGAGTAAGCCATACCGACGCGAGGCATCCAATTCCACTGGTTCTGAGAGGGGTATGCGCTGCCGCCGTTGAGGAGGCGGTCATACAAGCCGGAGTCGATGGCAGGGACGCGGCCACGACCGGCATCGGGGAAGGAGGAGCCGGGGATCACAACGCCGTTATAACGGTCGCCGGAGAGCACGTAGCCCGTGGCGCGGTCGATGACAGCAGCCCTGGTGGGATCGTACTTGTTGGCGTCGAAGATGGCGATGTTGCCCCAGAGGGACTTGTAGTAGCCGTTCTGCCAGGTGGCGCGGATGCCGTATTCCAGCTTGAACTTGCTATTGACGCGCCAGGAGTCCTGACCGAAGAACTCAAACATGTGGCTACGGTAAGGCGTGTAGGCGCGGGGGCCGATTTCGGCGTAGGTGGAGAAAAGGCCCATGGCGGCGTTGGCCATGCCGGTGCCAGTGCCGGCAGCTCCGGAACGGGTGTCCTGGAAAATGAAGCGGCCGTTCTGGTTGTTGGTGCCGCCCGGAACGCCCGACACGTTGATCTGGTCGAAGTCGTTCTGGCCGGAGCGCTCCCAGAGGACGCCAGCCTTGAAGGTGTGGTTGTTGTGGATCTTGGTGATGTTGTTGGAGAGCTGGTAGATGGGGCCAGCGGAGGAGGAGGGGTACGGGCCGCCGTCGATGGTGCCGAGGTTCGGGATTTCGATGGTCGGGATTTTGTCGTAGATCTCCTTATTTTCCGGGAAGATGTACGGGTAGTTGATGCCGGGGCGGGAGCGCAGGTAGCGCAGGCCGGTCTGGTCGATGCCGATGCGGACGCGATCCACGGAGCCGGAGGCCAGGAACTCATTGATCATGGTCGGGCTGATGGTCCAGGTATGCGCGAGACTGGTCGTCATGTTGGGGCGGTCCCAGTTCGTGATGGCATAGTCGAAGCCGCCGCGGCTCGTATCGAGGCCCTGGTAGCTGTAGTTGGCGATGCGGAACTTGATGAACTGGTTGGTGGTGGGGTTGTAGTCCACGGCGCCGGTGTCCTTGCGCTGGTTTTGCCAGCCGGGACGGACGAGCAGCCAGTTGTTGGTGCCGTATGCGCCGTTGGGGGCGTAGTAGGTCTTCAGGAACGCCATGCCGTTGGGTGATTGCCGGCTGAGCGGAATGATGTTTCCGGCAAAAGGAGTACCCGAGGTGGGGTCGTTGATGACGCGCGGACTGCTGTAGAAGATGTTCGAGCCCAGCAGTTCGCCGAAATCGCCACTGCGCATCGCATTGGTGGGCACTCGGCTCTGGAGGGTATCTTCCCAGCGGCGGCGGACATATTCCTGAGAGAAAAGGAAGAACAGCTTTTCGCGGCTTTCGTTGAAGAGTTTGGGGATCATCAACGGACCGTTGACATTGAAGCCGAACTGGTTGAACTTGAGGGGGGCCACAAAGTTCGTGGAGGCGCGGCGGTTGCGGTTCCAGCTATTGGCGTCGAGATTGTTGTTGCGGAAATACTCGTAAACGGTGCCGTGGAACTGCTTGGTGCCGGACTTGGTGACCATGCGGATCTGGCCGGCGGCAGAGCGGCCGTACTCGGCGGAGTAGTTAGCGGTGAGGACCTGGACTTCCTGGACGGTATCGAGGTCGGCGGTGCCGATGGAGGTGCCGTTGGCGCGAGTACGGATGCCGACGGCGCCGTCGAAGGTGATCAGCGAGTCCTGGGAGCGGCCGCCGTTGATGGTGAGGCCGCCGGAGTCGAGGCCGTAGCTGAAGCCGTTCATCGGGGAGCCACGGCGGACGCCGGGCTTGAGGATAGCGAGGAACAGGGGGTTGCGGCCGTTGAGGGCGAGGTTCTGAAGCTGAGCCTGTTCAACGGTCTTGCCGACGGCGGCGGATTCAGTGTTGAGCTGAGCCGCGCTGGCTTCGACGGTTACCGATTCTGAGATCTGGCCGACGGTGAGGTCGGCATTGACCTGCATCGGGATGGCGGTTTCCAGCTTGTTGCGGGTCTTGACGAAGGCTTTGAAGCCGGTGGCTTCCACTTTCACTTCGTAGTAACCGGGCTGGATGTTGGTGATGGTATAGAAACCGGATTCGTTTGTGGTGGTCTGACGTTCGAAGGAAGTGCCTTCGTTCTTAACGGTAACCTTGGCGTTCGCAACGACAGCACCCGTGGGATCTTTGACGATACCCGAGATGCTGGAGTTGTCGGACTGCGCGGATGCAAGTAGGCCAAACACGGCCAACAGTGCGCACGCAGCAAAAGCTCTACGAAGAGCCTGAAGCATTATGCAATCTCCTTGTTCGATTCTCAATGTCAGTTGAGTCTGTCGGGGACACACACACCCCCCAGCAGATCCTGAGCATGCAAGCATCCTATCACGGAAACCAGACAGCCGTGAGCCGATCCTATGATATGCCTGCTTGACTTGGCATGGCCCGGCGCATTACCTTAACGGTTTCCTGCAATTGGCCGCGCTTGAGTCATGCAAGACCCGAATTCAAGTTGGATGGTGCTGGTGGATCAGAGGCTCGAATCCAGTCTCGAGACGGTGGATTCGTGCGAGGAGCGCGCGAAAACAGAGGCGATGCGCCTGGGTTTTGCCGAGGAAGACGCATACGAAATCGGCTATGCGGTGCGGGAAGCAGTAGTGAACGCGGTGGTGCACGGCAATCAGTACAGCGCCAATAAGCAGGTGGGTTTCGGGCTGGCGGCTTCGGGCAAGACGCTCCGTATTCTGGTGGAGGATCAGGGCCGTGGATTCCACCCGGACGAGCAGGCAGACCCGTTGGCGAGCGAGAATCTGCTGAATCAATCCGGCAGGGGTATAATGATCATCCGGGCCTTCGTGGATGAGTTGCGAATCGAGGCAGCCGCACAAGGTGGAACGAGATTAGTAATGTTGAAGACCGTGGGCGGGGAAACCCCGGGCCCCGACGCGGTGTCCAACAGCTAGAATCCCTCTAGGAGGATATCCAGAATGAGTGTGAAACTGACCAACCGGCAAGTTGGTGAAGTGACCGTGATTGATGCGGCAGGCCGCATCACCTTGGGTGAAGGCTCATCCACCTTCCGTGACAGCGTGAAGGAGATGGTCAACGCGGGACAGAAGAAGATCCTGCTGAACCTGGGCGACGTGAGCTACATCGACAGTTCCGGGATTGGCGAACTGGTGAGCGGTTTCACGACCGTTTCCAACGCCGGCGGAAGTCTGAAGCTGCTCAACCTCACGAAGCGCATTCAGGACCTCCTGCAGATCACGAAGCTGTACACCGTATTCGAAGTGTTCGACGACGAAGCCAAAGCGCTGGCCTCGTTCTAGCTGGTCTGGCGATAGTTACCAGCAGTTTTGAGAAGCCATGCAGCCAGCCCGGAATTCTGTTGTTCTCGCTGAGGAGTTCGGGTTACTGCGGGATGGCATCGCAGCCGTATGTGAGTCGAGTGGCCGCTACCGGGTGGTAGCGGCCACTGCTTGTGGCGAGGAGGCGTGGAACCTGATTGTCTCGCACGCGCCGGATCTTGCCCTGATCGATTTTCAATCTCCCCGCCTGCATTCCCTCGAGATCGCCAAACGTCTGGCGGAACCGCTGGCCGGTCCGCGCGCCTACAAGACGCGCTGCGTGATCCTCACTTCGCGCACCGATCGGAAGACCGTAATTGAAGTTCTGCGCGCGGGCTCGCAGGGTTTTTTTGTGAAATCCGGGACGGGAAAACAACTGCTGGACTGCCTGGACCAGGTGCTGGATGGAGGCATCTACGTCTCTCCGAACGTCAACGTGCAGAGCATCTTCACGCCGGACGGGCGCGCGGCGGCCGATCCGCTGGGTTCGTTGAGCGCGCGCGAGTATCAGGTATTTTCGCTGTTAGTGGACGGTGTGCGGGCGAAAGAGATAGCGGGGCGCCTGCAGGTGAGCCCGAAAACCGTGGACACCTACCGAGCTAACCTCATGAAAAAGCTGAATATCCATGACGTGCCCGGGTTGGTGAAATTCGCCATCCAGCAACAGCTGATCTCCTCTTAGGCGGGAGCGCTCCCGCGCGGGTGGGGGCCCGTGGTAAAATCAAGGTTTTGCTGACCGGAGTATTCTGTGGATCGTCTCACCAGACACGAGCTTAAGTCCGACAAGTTTGTCGAAGAAGTTGGCCAGACCGTACATTTTCTGGAAGCGCACAAGCAGCAGGCCATTCGCTACGGAGGCATCGCGCTGGCGGTGCTGGTCCTGGCGGGGGCCGGTTACTGGTTCATGAAGAACCGCGCCGCGACGAGGCAGGAGGCGCTGTACAAAGCCCTGGAAACCTACAACGCGCCGGTTCTGCAGGAAGCGCCTCCGGAAGGCGTGAAGGCCTACAAGACGGACGCTGAGCGTCAGGCCGCCATCCAGAAAGACCTGGGTGGGCTGATTGCGAACTACTCCGGCAGCGAAGAGGCCGCCATCTGCACGTACCTGCTGGGCTTGAACGCGGCCGACCACGGCAAGATCGCCGAAGCGGAGAAGTATCTGAAGACGGCAATCGACGACGCGGGCAAGGATTACGCCTCGCTGGCCCGCCTGTCGCTGGCCCAGTTGTACGCCTCGCAGGGGAAAGTGGCTGAAGCGGACGCGCTGGTTCGCCCATTGATCTCCAGCCCGACGGTGCTGGTGTCGAAAGATCTGGCCACGCTCGAACTCGCCAAGATGCTGGCGAAGTCGAAGCCGGAGGAGGCGAAGAAACTGCTCGAGCCGTTGCGCAGCGCCAGCGGACCCATCAGCCGGGCCGCCATCCAGGCCTACGCGAACATCCCCCAGTCGCGGTAACGCGGCATCTTCCCGTGCCACTCTCGCGGTTGCGCTACCCGGTGGAAGCACTCCGGGGCAGGCGCTATCCGGAGCATCCGCACCCTTATCGCAACGAATTCCAACGCGACCGCGACCGCATTGTGCATGCGCGCGCCTTTCGCCGCCTGGAAGACAAGACTCAGGTTTTCGGCGAACGGCTTTCGGACCATTTCCGCAACCGGCTGACGCACACGATCGAGGTGGCGCAGATCTCGCGCACGCTGGCCGCGGCGCTCGGTTTGGATGAGGATTTCACGGAAGCGCTGGCGCTGGGGCACGACATTGGCCATCCGCCGTTCGCGCACGCCGGCGAGGAGGCGCTGAACCGGCAGATGCAGGCGTTCGGCGAGTCCTTCGACCACAACCTGAACGCCCTGCGGCTGGTGGAAAGTTTCGAGCAGCGGTACGCCCGCTTTCCGGGGCTGAATCTCACCTTCGAAGTGCGCGAGGGGATGGTGAAACACTCACGGGACTTCGAGCCCGGCGAGCGGCCGGAGTTCGAAGAATTCCTGCCCGGACTGCGGCCTCCCCTGGAGGCGCAGTTGATCGACCTGGCCGATGAAGTGGCGTATAACACGGCGGATCTGGACGACGGCTATTCCGCGGGCCTGTTCTCGATGGAGGAGATCGCCGCCGCGGTGCCGCATTACGGAGAACTGGCCGAAGAGATCGAGGCGCAGTTTCCGGCGGCGGCCGAGAAGGTGCGGTTCCAGGAAGTGCTGCGCCGGTTGATCGACCTGCTGGTATCGGGGCTGATCCAGGGCACGACGGACAACGTGGTGCAGAGCGGCGCGCGGAGCGTGGCGGAAGTGCGCAGGCTGCCGAGGCTGGCGGGGCTCACGGCCGGCGCGGGGGAGACCAACCGGGCGCTGAAGCAGTTCCTCTTCCTGCACGTCTATTCGACGCCGCCGCTGCTCGAAGAGCGGCAGCACGCCTGCGACGGCATCGCGGCGCTGTTCACGCTCTACATGGAGCATCCGGACGAACTGCCGGAATGGCAGCGCGAACGGCTGGGAGAGCTTCCGCTGCACCGCGTGGTATGCGACTACATCGCGGGGATGACGGACGGCTTCTTCCGCCGCACGCGCGCCCGGCTGCTGGGCTGAGGGGATCAGTTGGCGCTGACGTCGTGGAGGTTGGAGACTTCCGCCCGGCGGACTCCGTAGACCTTCTTCAGCAGCTTGCACAACTCTTCGGCGAAACGCTTGGGGTCTTCCGAGTTGTCGAGGTCCGCTTCCACCTTCAGATACACGTCAATGGCCTTCATCATCCGGATGATACGATAGTCCCGATGGAGCGTGTGAACTGCCATCTGTGCGAAGCCAGGCCGCCGCGCCGGGCCTGTCCGGCCTTGAGCCGTGAGATTTGCGCCCCCTGTTGCGGCCAGGAGCGCGAAGTGAGCATCGACTGCCCGCTGGAGTGCGAGTACCTGCGCGAGGCGCGCGAGCACGAGAAGGCGCCGGAAACCGATCCGAAGACGTTTCCAAACCCGGAGATCGAGATCACGGACGAGTTTCTGCAGGCGCAGCAGCCGCTGGCGATTGTCACCGGCCGGCTGCTGCTGGTGTCCGCGATGGAGACGCCCGGGACGGTGGATCTGGACATGCGGGACGCGCTGGACGCGCTCACCAGGACCTACAAGACCGCCGATGCGGGGCTGGTGTACGAGTCGCGGCCGACGAACGGGATTGCCGCGGCCGTGGCGGCCAGATTCCAGCAGGAAGTGGCGCAATTCCGGGAACAGATCGCGCAACAGACGGGAACCCACTCCGTGCGCGACAAGGAACTGCTGGGCGTGCTGGTGTTCTGGCAGCGCATGGAATGGCAGCGCAACAACGGCCGCCGCAAGGGGCGCGCGTTCATCGAGAGCCTTTTCAGCCTGCTGCCGCCGCCGGGCGAGCCGCAACTGGAAGGGTGAAGTTGCGCTTTCCGGCAGTGGCAGAATCCGACTAGAATCATAAACATGAATTCAGCCCTCGGTCGCACGTTGACCCTCGCCGGCGCAGCCGTGATCGTCTTCGGGGTCACCGTGGCCATCGGCATGAAACTGGTGCCTCCGCCGCGGACCGAGTCCGATTACCTGGTGATCGGATCGGTAGCCACCTTCCTGTCGCTGATCGTGCTTTTCGCAGTGCTGCTGACCACCTGGCTGAAGGCTCCCGAGGTCTTTTTCAAGAAGCGGCCGAAGCGCCCAGCCGGGGAAGAGTAGAATCCATTCAAACTTGGTAGACATTGGGGATGACATGATAAAATCCAAATGTCATGTCCCCTGCCAAGCCCTCCGCGGCTGAGATTCTGAAGGCCGGCAGCCGTCACCTGCGCGGTCCGATTGCCGACGAATTGCAGAACGACTCGGCCGTGTTCACGAGGCCGGCCAACGGTTTGCTCAAGTTCCACGGGATATACCAGCAGGACGACCGGGATCTGCGCAAGAAGCAGCCGGAGAAGGTCTACAGCTGCATGGTGCGGGTGGGGGTGACGGGCGGGGTGGTGACGGCCGGGCAGTACCTGAAATTGGATGAGCTGGCGGACACGGCGGGCGATGGAACGTTGAGGGTGACGTCCCGGCAGGACGTGCAATACCACTACGTGGGGAAGCGGAACCTGAAGGCGCTGGTGGCGGCGATCGACGCGGCGGGGCTATCGACCTACGCCGCCTGCGGCGACGTGGTGCGCAACGTCACGTACGATTCGACGCCGCTGGCGGGTGCGGGGCGGGCCGACCTACTGGGGATGACGCAGCGGATCCGGCGGGCGTTCCTGCCGCAGAGCCGGGCGTATGCGGAGATCTGGCTGGACGGGGAGAAGGCGGCTTCTCTGGAAGCGGAGAAGGAGGAGGTATACGGGGACGTCTACCTGCCGCGCAAGTTCAAGATCGGCTTCGCGTTCGAGGGGGAGAACCAGATCGACGTCTACTCCAACGATCTGGGCTTCATCGGGCACTTCGAGGCGGGCCGGCTGGTTGGCTTCACGATAGTGGCGGGCGGCGGCATGGGCCAGGCCAACGGCGTGAAGGAGAGCCATCCGCGGCTGGCGGACCCGGTGGGCTACGTCGGGGCGGAGGAGGAAGAAGTGCTGGCGGTGTGCCGGGCGGCGGTTTCGATCCACCGCGATTTCGGCAACCGGGAGAACCGCAAGTTGGCGCGGCTGAAGTACGTGCTGGACGCGCGCGGGGTGGAGTGGTTCCAGGCCGAGCTGGAGAGCCGGCTGGGGCGCAAGCTGGCGCCGCCGCGGCCGCTGGTGTGGAAGCGCCAGGAAGATTACCTCGGCTGGAACGAGCAGGGAGGCGGGCTGTGGTTTTTCGGACTGCGGGTGATTAGCGGGCGGCTGAAAGGCGGCGTGCGCGCGGCGGTCCGCGAGATTGTGGAAGCGACCGGGTGCGAGGTGCGCTTCACGGCGCAGCAGAACCTGCTGCTGGCGGGGCTGCCGGCGGCGCGGCGCGAGCTGGTCGACGGCGTTTTTGCGAAGCATGGCGTGGCGCGGCCCATGGATCTGCCGCCGGTGCTGCGGCACTCGATGGCGTGCGTATCGCTGCCGACCTGCGGGCAGGCGATTACGGAAGCGGAACGGGTGCTGCCGGACGTGGCCGAGGCGCTGCAGAAGGAACTGGATGCGGCGGGCGCGGCCGGGCAGATCATCCACGTGCGGATGACGGGCTGTCCGAATGGTTGTGTGAGGCCGTATACGGCGGAGATCGGGATTGTCGGCGAGACGGTGGGCAAGTACACGCTGTACCTGGGCGGCTCGCCGCGCGGCGAGAGGCTGGCGAAGGTGTGGAAGCAACTGGTCCCGCTGGAGGAATTGGCGGCGACGCTGCGGCCGCTGTTTGAGCGCTACTCGGCCGAGCGGCAGCCGGGCGAGGCCTTTGGAGACTGGTGGCACAGGGCGCAATGAGCACCATCTACATTGTCGGGGCCGGGCCGGGCAGCGCGGACCTGCTGACGGTGCGGGCGGCGCGTATTCTGGCGCGGGCCGGGGCCGTGCTCTACGACCGGCTGGTTTCGGCGGAGGTTCTGGCGCTGGCGCCGGAGGGCGCCGAACTGATCGACGTCGGCAAGCAGGAAGGGCGGCAGGAGGAGATACAGGCGCTGATCCTGGAGTTGCTGGAAGACTGCGCGGCGCGGCACGCCACGGTGGTGCGGTTGAAGGGCGGAGATCCGATGGTCTTTGGCCGGGGGGCGGAGGAGTGGCTGCACCTGGCCGAGCGCGAGTATGAAGTTGAAGTGGTGCCGGGCCTCAGCTCGGCGGTAGCCGTTCCGGAGCTGGCGGGGATTCCCGTGACGATGCGCGGCGTGGCGGCGGGCTTTGCGGTGGTGACCGGCAACCGCATGTCCGGGCAGAGCCAGCAGTGGGAGGCCTATGCGCATGCCGACACACTGGTGATTCTGATGGGCGTGGCGAAGCGCGCGGAGATCGCAGCCTGCCTGCTGAGACTGGGCCGGGCGGGGGATACGCCCGTGGCGTTCATAGAGCGGGGGACGCTGGCGGATGAGCGTGTGGTGGTGACGAGGCTGGATGAGGCGGGAGGCGCGGAGGTGCATGCCCCGGCCGTGATGGTGGTGGGCGAAGTGGTGCGGGTGAGGGAACGGCTAGGCGATCTGGCGGGTGGCCACGCGCTCGTAGATCTCGCGAGTCTGCTCTAGACTGGCGAAGCTGACGCCCGGCAGGCGGGCGGAGGCCGTGCCGGCGGCGACGCTCCAGCGGAGCGCGTCGGTCACGTCCGGATTTCTGCGCCAGGACCAGACGAAGGCCGCGCAGAGAGCGTCGCCCGCGCCGATGGGGCAGAGGGCATCGATTCTGGGAGGAACGGCTTCCCAGATGGAGCCGTCTTCCAAAGCGGCGAGCGCGCCGCGGGCACCGAGAGAGAGCACTACGTTGACGGCGCCCATGCCGCGGATGCGTTCGGCGGCTTCCTGGAAGTGGTTTCGCGTGAGGAGTGCGCGGTTGAGCAGGCGCTCGGCTTCCTGCTGGTTGGGGGTGACGACGGTGGGCTTGGCGTCGAGGGCGACGTCGAATTCGGTGCCATCCGCGTCCAGCAGGGTTTTCACGCCTTGTTTAGAGGCGGCGTGGATGAGGCGGGCGTAGAAATCGGCAGGGACGCCGGGGGGCAGAGAGCCGCAGAGCATGAGCCAGGAGGCCCGTTTGAGCTGGTGGCGGACGGATTTTTCGAGGCGAGCCACTTCGGAAGCGCTGAGTTCGGGGCCCTTCTCGTTGAGCTTTACGGCGAGGCCGTTGCGGTCAGCAACGGTCATGTTGGTACGGATCTGGTTGCGCACGCGGACGAGTTCCACGGGGAAGCCGCAGCCGCCGAGGAACTCCTCGAGAGCGCGGCCCGCCTTGCCGCCGCAGATGGCGATGGCCGTGGTGTCGGCGCCGAAGGAACGCAGGACGCAGGAGGCATTCAATCCGCGCCCGCCGGCCGACTCGACGGTGGAGAGGATATAGGCGCGGTCTTCAAAGACCAGCCGGTCGACGGTGACGTTCCGGTCGATGGCCGGATTGGCTGTAAGTGTGAGGATCAAGCCTCATTCTAACGGCTTCCAGAGGCCGGATGGTACCCTGAAATCTTGAAGCAGCACCCCCAGTTCTGGGCCTATGCGGCTCTTGGCTCCGTCTGCTTTTTCTGGGGCACCACCTACCTGGGAATTCGGATGGCGCTGGAGATGTGGCCGCCGATGATCCTGATTGCCACGCGGTTTCTGCTATCGGGGGGGATTCTGCTGGCGGGGTGCGCGCTGTCGGGGACGCGGCTGCCGCGAGGGCGGGAGCTGCGGATGACGGCGCTGAACGGGATTCTGATCCTCGGGATCGGCAACAGCGCGCTGGTCTTCGCCGAGACGCTGATCCCCAGCGGAATCGCGGCCCTGATCATCACGATCAGCCCCTTCTGGATGGTGGGCTTGAACGCCATTCTGCCGCCGCGGGAGAGCCTGCATGCGCCGACGCTGGTTGGGATGCTGGTGGGGCTGGGCGGAGCGGTGTTGCTGGTGGGGCCGGGCGCATTGCATGGCGGCGCGGAAGGCGCGGCATTGTGGAAGGGCTTTCTGATTCTGCAGGCGGGCTGCGTGGCGTGGACCTCCGGCTCTCTGGTGCAGAAGCGACAGGCGACGACGGTTCACCCGATCGTCTCCGGCGCCGTGCAGCAACTGGCGGCCGGGATCGCGTTCCTGCCCTTCGCCTTTTTGTTTCCGGGCGAGCTGCACTATTCGGCGCGCGGCATGGGCGCCCTGCTGTATCTGGTCACCTTCGGTTCGATTGTGGGGTATTCGAGCTATGTGGTGGCGCTGCAGCGGTTGCCCGTAGCGCTGGTGTCTCTGTACAACTACGTGAATCCGGTGGTGGCGGTGATCCTCGGGTGGATCTTCTACCGCGAGCCCTTCGGGCAGCGCGAGGCGATTGCGATGCTGGTGATTTTCACGGGCGTGGCGCTGGTGAAGCGGCTGGAAGCGCGCAAGAGCTGAGGCTTCAGCCCTTGCGGGCGCGGAGCTTCGCGGCCAAGGCTCCACCCATGGAGCAGAGCAGCGTCAGGAAGACAAACTGGAACACGAGGCCGAGGACGATGGAGGTGGCGAAGGCGGCGGGGTCTGCGGCGAGCTTTTCGAATTGGGCCGCGGCCTCGGCCGGGAGGCCGAGCGATGCCGCGCTTTCCTTGTAGGCCTTCATCAGCTCATTGCTGCCCGCCAGCATGGCGATGCCGGCGGTGAAGAAGACGGTCATGATAACGAAGGAAAAGATGCCCGTCATCCAGCCCATGCGGGCGCCGTTCTGGACCGAGACCTGGAAGCCGGTGCGGCGGGAATAGAGGACGACGGCGTAGAATCCGCCGGCGAGCAGCACGAGCGGGAGGAGCAGTGAGGCTCCGGCCGCGGCGCTGAGGGTGGAGACCATCTGGACGACGGCGGCGGCGAGAAAGCCGACGCGAACGGCGGCGCCGTTGCCGAAGCCGATGCGGTCCTCCACCGGCAGGACGGGTGACTCAAGAGGGACAACGGGCTCCGGCGCCGCATGCAGCGGAGCGGGCTCGGCCGGTTCGGGCTCCACCAGTTCTCTCAACGGGCGCCCGCACCGATGACAGAAGAGGGCGTCTTCCAAGAGCCTGGCACCGCAGGTGCAGTGACTATCCACATCTTTAGTCTCCCGTACGCACCGGACTCTTGCAAGAATCCAGTGGCGGGCGCATACTGGGGGCACCGGAGGAGTTCATGCAGTTCAAGCTGTTTCTCACGATCATCACCCTCTGTGTGTTCGCAGTGCCCGCCTCGGCGGGCCTCCTCGGGTACTACACATTTGAGGGCAATCTCAATGACATGAGCGGGAACGGGAACAACGGCGTTTGGGCGAATGGAGGCCCGCTGTCGTTGACCAGCGGATATACAGGCCAAGCGTATGCATTCGGCGCCGGGCCGTACGTTTCCGTGCCGATCAATATCAATCCGTCGGTGATGTCGCAGGTTACGTTCGGCGCCTGGTTCAATGCCGACAACGCGAGCCCGATACGAGGTGCGATGTCGCACGATGACGGAGGGTTCGACCGATCGCTCGGCATCGACAACCGCGGGGGCGGCTCAGGTTGGTCGGCGTTCACCGGCAGCGGCGTTGTGTTCGGCGGCGCCGTCACGACGGGCCAATGGCAATTCGTCGCGGTGCGGTACAACAACGCAACTGGCGCAATCGCAATTACGGTGGACAACAACCTCACGACGGCATCCGGCTATCCGGGCAGTTCGGGTGTCAGCACGTTGGCGATCGGGGTGAACCCGAATTTCGACTTGCCGTTCAGCGGTGTCATCGACAACGCATTCGTCTTCAACGAATACCTGACCGACCAGCAGATTACGGACATTCGCCGCAACGGCATCGGCGTGAATCCTCCGCCGGTTGGCGAGGTGCCGGAGCCTGGCACATTCGCTTTGTTGGGAGCCGGGCTCCTTGGCGTAGCTCTGCTGCGCCGCCGCTAGCGCCGGACTGAAACCAAGAGACCACCCCGGCGTCCACCAGGGCGCGCGGGGTGTTCGTGTGTACGCCAGATGCCGTAATCTGGTTTGTACCACCCCTCATGCCGCCACATACCCTGCTTGTTCTAGAGAATCCGGCCGCGCGTCATCTGGTGCTGCTGGACCGGCTGCCCGATGACACGCGCATTGCCGTTGCCAGCAGCGCGGCGGGCGTGGAGAATGCCGCGGCCGAGGCCGATGTCCTGATGGTGGGCGGAGTGTCGCGCGATGTGGTGGAACAGGTCTGGCGGATGGCACCCCGGCTGAAATGGGTGCATTCGATGTGGGCTGGCCTCGATACGCTGGTCTTCCCGGCGCTGATGGAGAGCGGCGTCGCGCTGACCAACGGCAGCGGGGTCTTCTCGCGGTCGTTGGCGGAGTTCGCCATTGCAGGGATGCTGTGGTTTGCGAAGGACATCCGGCGGATGCGGCGGCAGCAGCGCGAGAGGCGCTGGGCGAAGTTCACGGTGACGGAATTGCGCGGCAAGAGACTGGGGGTTGTCGGGCTCGGGTCCATTGGACAGGCCACGGCGGGACTGGCGGCCGCTTTCGGCATGGAGGTGCGCGGCATTGGCCGCAACCATTCACGCCTGGAGCTGGAGGACCTGCTCTCCACTTCGGATTACCTGCTGATTGCGGCGCCACTCACGGCCGCCACCCGCGGCATGCTGGGCGAGGCGGAGTTGCGCATGATGAAGCCGGAGGCGGTGCTGCTGAACCTGGGCCGCGGGCCCGTGGTGGTGGAACGTGCGCTGATCGAGGCGCTCTCCCAGGGGTGGATTCGAGGCGCGGTGCTCGATGTGCACCACCAGGAGCCGCTGCCGGAGAGCCACCCGCTGTGGTCACTGGACAACGTTCTGCTCTCGCCGCACTGCGCCGACGTCACCTCCACATGGCTGAACGAAGCCATGGAGCTTTTCGTGCAGAACTTTCACCGCTATACGCGCGGCGAGGAGTTGCTGAATCTTGTGGATAAGAGGCTTGGCTACTGAATGACACCCGTGACCATCGACGACATCCGCGCGGCGGCGGCGCGCATCGCGCCCATCGCTCAGAAGACGCCCATCTGGAGGTCGCGCAGCTTTGACGAGCGCTGTGGCCGGGAAGTGGTGTTCAAGTGCGAGAACCTGCAAAAGGGCGGGGCCTTCAAGATTCGCGGCGCCTCGAACTTCCTGCTGTCCATTCCCGAGGCGGACCGGCCGAAGGGCGTGGTGGGCTTCTCGTCGGGCAACCACGCGCAGGCGGTGGCGATAGCGGCGCGCGTGCTGGGCATGCCGGCCACGCTGGTGATGCCGGACGACGCGCCGAAGTCCAAGCTGGAGGCGACGCGGGCCAATGGTGCGCGCGTGGTGGTCTATGACCGCTTCAAGGATTCGCGCGAGCGCATCGGGCAGGAGATCGCGGCCGAAACGGGCGCCACGCTGGTGCCCCCGTTCGATCACCGCTGGATCATCGCCGGGGCCGGAACGTGCGCGCTGGAGCTGATGGAGCAGGCGCCGGGGCTGGATGCGCTGGTGGTCTGCCTGGGCGGCGGAGGATTGCTTTCCGGGAGCGCCATCGCGGCGATGGCGGTAAATCCCGGCGTGCGCGTCTTCGGGGTGGAGCCGGAGGTGGCCGACGACTACGCGCAGTCCCTGCAAAAGGGCGAGCGGATCGAAATCGCATCGCCGCCGACGATCGCCGACGGGCTGCGCACCACCAAGCCGGGCGAAATCACCTTTGCGGTGATTCGCGAACTGGTGGATGCGGTGCTGCTGGTGTCCGAAGAGGAGATCCGCGAGACGACGAAGTTCGTGATTTCCAGGACGAAGCTGCTGGTGGAGCCGAGCGGCGCGGTAGGCGCGGCCGCCGTGCTTTACGGCAAGCTGCCGCCCGAGTTGAAGAAGGTGGGGGTGATTCTCTCGGGCGGAAACGTCGATTTTGAGACTCTGGCGGCGCTATGAAACCGAGGCCGCCGGTGACGGCGCATGAGCGCTTCCAGCAGCGGGCCGGTGAGTTTGAAGGCCTGGACCTGAGAGAGCGTTTCAGGCGCATTCGAGAGACGAACCTGTGGGGCTCGGACGACTCTGTTTCGGGCCTGGGCTCGGAGCTGGCGGCGACGGAACGGCTGCGGACGGAGCTGCCGGAGTTCATTCGATCCATCGGGGCGAAGTCCCTGCTGGACATTCCGTGCGGCGATTTCGGGTGGCTGAGCCGGGCGGACCTCTCCGGTTTGGACTACACGGGCGCCGACATCGTGGAGGCGCTGGTGGCCGAGAACTCCCGGAGCTATCCGAAGCGCTTCCGGCAGCTCGATTTGTGCGCCAGCGCTCTGCCGAGAGTGGACCTGGTGCTCTGCCGGGATTGTCTGGTGCACCTGTCGTTCGGCAATATCATGCGCGCGGTGGAGAATCTGAGGCGCAGCGGGTCGGAGTGGCTTTTGACGACGCATTTCCTGGAGTGCGAATCGAACTCCGACATCGCCGACGGAGACTGGCGCATGCTGAACTTCGAACTGGAGCCGTTTTGTTGGGGGCCGCCGGCCAGATTGCTGGTGGAGGGCTGCACGGAGAGCGGGGGAGGGTACGCCGACAAGACTCTGGCCCTTTGGCCGATCTCCGGGCTCACCAGAAATGGGCGTCGATAATACGCGCCGGTGTTGGCGTCATGCCGATGACTTTGGTTTGCAGCAGGACTTGAAAGCTGCCCTGTTTGAGCCGGCGCCCTGAGCGGAGGGCCAGTTCTTCCAGGCGGGCGGGATCGGTGAGGAACTCCGCGGCCGCCTGCGTGCCGAAGGTGGAGATGCCGGCGGCGATGATCACGGTCTGGCCGCTCTTGGCATTGGTGACGCGGCTGGCCAGCGCGTAATCCTCGGAGGGCGTGCCGGGATGCAGCCCCCTGGTGGCCCGCCAACTGCGGGATGGATTGTGGCTATCGAGCACATGGGAATCCGGCCCACTGATCAATTTGAAGCGATATTCGTTGTTGATCTCCATGGTCCACTTGGAAGAGAAGGCGCCAAAGAGGATGGCGGGCTGGTTGCGGAGATCGGCGAACGAGAAATCCTGGCCGGCCTTCAGCGTGAATGACTTGCCCGTCTTCGTGCAGAGCGAGGCGAAGCGGATTGCTCCAATCGCGGCGCCGAGGCCTACCTTGTGAGGGGCCGAGACGAACAGGTGAGTCTCCCCCGATTCATTCTTGAACTCGAACTTCGGGCCCTCGTAGACCGCACCTTCCTGAAGCGGGACCGTGTTGAACGAATCCGGGATGGGCAGGAAGATGACCAGAGGATCGCGGGATTGAAGGATGGGCTCCCAGAATTCGTCCAGGGCGGAGTTCCGGCGCTGGGAGTTCACCAGCAGCAGGACGGCTGCCGCTGCCAGCACCAATCCAGCCGAGATTCCGGCAACCCACGGCCGCCGGCGGCGCAGAGGCGCCTTGGGTGAAACGGCGGGTGGAGCGGCCGGGATTTCCGCGGGCGATTCCCAGCGGATGAAGTGGGGGACATAACTCCCCAGGGGCAGATCGATGCGGAGAGTCGTGCCGGACGGCGGTGAGGCATAGTGGGCCTGAAGCCGCCGCCGCAGCTCGCTGGCCTTCACCCGCACGAAAGAGTCTTCCGCGGAATTGTAATCCGGGCCGCGGCCGAAGACCTCGATGGCGATGTTACGCTCTTTGATCAGATCGGCCTGGCCGTCGAGCGTCCGGTGCACGACATAACGCAGGAATTCCTGGCTGCGCGGGCTGGTGCGAAGCGCCTCGCTCGAGAGCAGTCTCTCCAATTCGGAGTGTACTTCCGCCGCTGTGTAACCTGGATCCCAGTTTACTGACACGAGCAACCCGCTTGACAGCTTATCATGCGTAACGTCAACGTGACGCTTTCATAAACCATTGACCGCGATGGCCATTGCCGACCAAACGGTCAATAACTACGGATCACGCTAGTTCAAGCCGCGGCATGGGAGCATACTGACAACCGAGTTCAATTCAGGAGTCTGTGTCATGTTGCCACGTCTTGCTTTCTTAGCTGCGCTGCTATGTTCCATGCTCCCCGCGCAGGATGCGCGCGGGCGCATCGCCGGCCGGGTGATGGATCCTTCGGGGGCCGCCATCCCGAACGCCCAGGTGACGGCGACCAACAACGAAACTTCGGTCCGTGTTTCCGCGACGGCGAACGAGGCGGGGATGTATGACATTCCCTACCTGCAGCCGGGCATGTATACGCTGACGGCGGCGGCGGGCGGCTTCAAGGGGTACGAACGGAAGCAACTGCAGGTGCGCGTGGGCGACCAGTTGGCGATCGACATTCCGTTGGAGGTGGGGCTGGTTTCGGAGTCGATCACGGTTTCCGGCCAGGCGTCTCTGCTGGACACATCCACGGCCAGCGTCGGCCGAGTGGTGGACAGCAAGCGAATTCTCGACCTGCCGCTGCCGGGCGGCAATGCTCTGTCGCTTTCGCGCCTGGCGCCGGGCGTCGTGAATCTGTCGGCGCCAAACCATCCATCGCTGGGGCCCGCCACGGAAGTGCTTTCGTCGCTCACGGTGAATGGCGTGCGTTCCGGCAATATCGAATTCACGGTGGACGGTACGCCGGCCATGTGGGGCACGAACGCTGCCTATGCTCCGCCGACGGAGATGGTGGCGGAATTCAAGGTCCAGACCGCGACGTACGATGCCAGCGCCGGCCGCGCGCCCGGCGGGAATGTCAACGTGGTCTTGCGCACCGGGACGAATCAGTTCCACGGCACGCTCTCCTACTTCCACAACGATCAGCATCTGCAGTCGTTGGATCTCTTTCAGAGGCAGAACCTATACAACCCGGCCACCGGCCCCGTGACAGACGCCAAGATCAACAGCATCAACCCTCTAAACATCCTGAACCGGTATGGTGCGACCTTCTCCGGGCCGGTGATCCTGCCCAAGCTTTACAACGGCCGCAACAAGACCTTCTGGATTTACTCGTTTGAAGGGCTGACGCGCCCTGGCGTTGAACGCGGCAATACGTTCTTCACTGTCCCGACTTCGGCCCAACGGGGCGGCAACTTCTCCGACCTGCTCAAACTGGGCAGCGTCTATCAGGTCTACGATCCCAACACCACGGTGCCGGCGGCCGGCGGCCGCTACTCGCGCCAGCCCTTTGCCGGCAATATCGTACCCTCTTCGCGGCTGGACAAGACGGCGTTGGGGCTGCTCCCCTATTGGCCGGACTCCAACCTGGCCGGCACCAGCGATGGGCGGAACAACTACACGCGCCAGCAGACTTCGTACAATGAGTACCGCTCCCACACCGGCAAGGTCGATCACAACTTTTCTGAGCGTCACCGGATCTTTGGCCGCTACAACCAGTGGTTCCAGCTCTTCAGTTCAGGACAGACTTTCCCCAATATCGCGAACGGCAATAACCGCTACCGCTACAACTTCGGCGGCGTCTTCGACGACGTGTTCGTAATCTCACCTTCGCTGTTGAACAACGTGCGCATCGGCTTTACGCGCTTTGAACAAACGAACAGTCCGATGTCGATGGGTTTCGACCTGGCCGCGGCGGGCTTCTCGCCGGCGCTGGCGAATGCCATTGATCCGCAGGCGCGCGTCTTTCCGGGGCTTCAGGTGACCGCTTATCAGAATCTCGGCGCGAACAGCCCATCCAGCGCCGTCTCCAACTACTACACGTTCTCCGACGACGTGACCTGGACCAAGGGCAAGCACACCGTCAAAATGGGCGGCGAATACCGTCTGTATCGCGAGAACAACTATAATTTCGCCAACATGACGCCGGCCGAAGTGTTCGCCAGCGCCTACACGGGCGGGCCGCTGGACAACTCCCCCGCGGCCCCGATCGGGCAGGGCCTTGCGTCGTTCCTGCTGGGGATTCCCACCGGCGGCCAGATCAATGTGAACGACTCCTCGGCCGAGCAGTCCAAGACCACCTCGTTCTACATCCAGGACGACTGGCGCCTCTCCTCCAAGCTCACCATCAACGCTGGCCTCCGGTACGACCTGGACAGCCCGATCACAGAGCGCTACAACCGCTCCGTGGAGAGTTACGACTTCAGCACCACCAATCCGGACGCGGCGCGCGCCACCGCGAACTATGCGAGAAACCCGCTGCCGGAGCTGCCCGTGAGCCAGTTTAAAGTGATCGGCGGCCTCACCTTCGCCGGAGTGCACGGGAATCCGCGGACACTTTGGAACTCCGATAAGAACAACTTCGCGCCGCGGATCGGCCTGGCGTACAGTCCATTCAAAGACACGGTGATCCGGGCCGGTTACGGGATCTTCGTGGTGCCGCTGGGCGCGGACCGCGCGTCTGTGAATCAGTCCGGCTACACGTTGCGCACGACGCTGGTTCCCTCCATCGACAACGGGCAGACCTACATCGCCTCGCTGGCGAATCCTTTCCCCAGCGGCTGGCCCAACCCTCCGGGCTCTTCCCTGGGCCTGGCCACCGATGAGGGGCGCGCGGTGAGCTACTTCCGGCCGGAGGGCACCAATGGATACATGCAGCGCTACTCGTTCGGCATTCAGCAGCAGATTCGCGGAGGCCTGCTTTTCGACGCCTCATACGTCGGCAATCGCGGAACGCGTCTGAGCGCCACGAAACAGTACAACGGCATCCCGCTGAACCTGCTGTCCAAGTCGCTTTACCGCGACCAGCAGACCATCAACTATCTAAGCTCGCAGGTGGCTAACCCGTTCTATCCGCTGCCGGGCTCGAACATCGCCGGCACCAATGTGGCCCGCAATCAACTCCTGCGCCCGTTCCCCCACTTCACCGGACTTTCCACCACGGAGCCGCAAGGCTACAGCTGGTATCACTCGCTGCAGACCACGCTGGAAAAGAGGCTTCAGGCCGGCTTCACCTTCCAGTTCAACTACACCTTCTCGAAGATGATGGAGGCCATGGATTTCCAGAATGACGCCGATCCGGTGCCGGCCAAGGTGATTTCAGACCTGGACCGCAGGCACCGTCTGGCGCTGAGCGGCATTTACGAGCTGCCGCTCGGTCCGGGCAAGAAGTACCTGGCTCACACGAACGGCTTCGTCCGGCAGGTTGCGGGAGGATGGCAGTTGCAGGCCGTGTGGCAGATGAACACGGGTCAGCCGATCGGCTTCGGCAATTCGATCCTCACCAACAGCCTTCAGAACGTGCCGCTGTCCGGTTCGGACCAGACCCTGAGCCGCTGGTTCAATACCGCCGCCTTTAACCGCAATGCGGCCGAGCAGCTGCAGTTCAACCTCGTCACGATGTCTTCCCGGTTCTCGGGAGTGCGCGCGCCGGGCGTGGACGTCTGGGACATCTCCGGCGTGAAGAACTTCACCCTGACCGAGAAGCTCCGCATGCAGTTCCGCGCCGAGTTCCTGAACGCCATGAACCACTCCAATCTCACGGCTCCAAACACGGCGCCAACGAACTCGCTGTTCGGCCAGATCACCTCGATCAGCGGCTTCCCGCGCTACATCCACTTTGGGCTGAAGCTGGTCTACTAGGACTGGAATTGAAGATGCAACGCCGTACTTTCCTGTCTTCTCTGACGGGCGCGGCCTTAGCCGCGCGCACCGCCGCTCCGCCGCCGAACTTCGTGTTCATTCTGGCCGATGATTTCGGCTGGCGGGACCTGGCCTGCTATGGCAACCAGTACTTTTCGACGCCGAACCTGGACCGGCTGGCGTCGCAGGGCGCCCGGTTTACGAACGCTTACGCGGCGTGCCCGGTGTGCTCGCCGACGCGCGCCAGCATTCTCACGGGAAAGTACCCCGTGCACACCGGTGTGACGGATTGGATTCCGGGGCGGCCTTCCTACGAGAAGGGGCCGATCATCACGCCGAGAACGGCGACGGAGTTGAAACTATCTGAAGTCACGATGGCGGAGCGGCTGAAGCCGGCCGGGTATCGCAGTGCCTCGGTGGGCAAATGGCACCTCGGCGGCCAGGGCTTTTCGCCGACCGACCAGGGCTTCGACGTCAACATCGGCGGCAATCAAAGCGGAAGTCCCCCCAGGAGCCCGAAGCCCTACTTCGGGCCGTGGGACCTGCCGAACCTGCCCGGCGCGCCGGGAGACTTTCTCACCGAACGGCTGGCGCAGGCAGCTTCCGGCTTCATCCGGCAGAACTCGGCCAATCCGTTCCTCGTCTATCTGCCGCACTACTCCGTGCACATCCCTCTCGGCGCACGCGAAGTTGACGTGGCGCGGCACAAGGAGAAGGCGCAGGGGCGCTACAACCCGACCTATGCGGCGATGGTGGAGAGCCTGGATCAGAGCGTGGGGCTGGTGCTGGACGCCATCGACCAGGCCGGCGTGGCGGACCGCACGATGGTGATGTTCTTCGGCGACAACGGGGGGCTGCGGTACGAGGGCAAGTCCACGCAGGCCGTGACGGACAACGCGCCGCTGCGCGCCGGCAAGGGCCACCTGTACGAAGGCGGCATCCGCGAGCCGTTGATCGTGCGCTATCCGCGCCTGCTCAAGGCCGGCGCCGTGATCGATACGCCGGTTTCCAGCGTCGATTTCCTTCCGACATTCTGTCAGGCCGCCGGCGTGGCGCCCGGAGAGGTGGATGGCGTCAGCCTCATGCCGCTGCTGGGCGGCGGGAAGTTGAAGCCGCGGCCGCTCTTCTGGCACTACCCGCACTACTCGAACCAGGGCGGGGAACCGGGCAGCGCCATCCGGGAAGGGCGCTGGAAGCTGATCGAATTCCACCAGGGCGGGCGGCGTGAACTCTTCGACCTGGACCAGGATCCCGGCGAGACGCGCAACCTCATCAGCAAAGAACCGGCAGTGGCGCGCAAGCGGGCCGCCACTCTGGATGCGTGGCGGAAGAAGAGCGGCGCGGTCATGCCGCAGAAGAATCCCAATGCAGATCCGGCGTGGCCGGGGTGGGGGCTGACAGGCGAGGAGAAACCCACTCCCCCCGCCTCCTGAGCGAGGGTGTTTTACTTCTTGGCCGGAGCCATCGCCTGATCGATGAGGGGCGACAGTCCGTCCCCCTCGAAGATGGCTTTCTGCGCGTCGGAATAGACGAGATCGCTACGGATGATTCCGTTCGCGTCCACCACGAGCAGCGTGGGAAGGCTGATGGAAGGATTCTGCGGGGTGATGCGCAGCATGGCCGCCGTGGCCTGCCCAGTGTCGAAAAGGACGGGGTTGGTCACCTTGTACTTGGCAATGTAAGCCGACACGGTTTGATAGTTATCCGGCAGGTTGACAATGCTCAGCACGGCAATGCGGTTGCCGTACTTCTCCTTGATTCGTTCGAGTGTGCGCGACAGCGTCTGGCAGTGCGGGCACTCGGTCTTCATGATGTCGATCAGAAGGACTTTGCCGCGGTAATCGAGGACGTCGTGGTACTTGGCGGCCATGTCCGGCAGAGTAAAGCTCGCCACGCGCTTGCCGGCCAGGGGGCCGGCTGATAGCGCCATCGCACTCAATAGAAGAATTGACAGTAGCTTCTTCATTCTTATTTCTCCTGTGCCAGCCGGGTGAGGCTTTGTTCAAAGGGCGCGGTGGCGACGCCTTTTTCCGAGATGATGCCGGTGACGTAGAGGTTGGGCGTGACGTCGAAGGCGGGATTCTCTACCAGCGTGCCCTCGGGCGCGATAGGGACGCCGAAGACCTCGGTGACTTCCTTGCCGGGGCGTTCTTCGATGGGGATCTGATCACCCGAGTCGAGTGTGAGGTCGAGCGTGGAGATGGGGGCCGCCACGTAGAAGGGCACGCCGTTCTCCTTGGCGAGCACGGCCACGCCATAGGTGCCCACCTTGTTGGCCACGTCGCCGTTGCGCGCAATGCGATCCGCGCCGACGACGACGCAGCCGATGCGGCCGGACTTCAGAAAATGCCCCGCCATGTTGTCCGAGATCAGCTTGACGGGGATGCCGTCCTGCTGGAGTTCCCACACGGTGAGACGTGCGCCCTGCAGGAACGGTCTCGTTTCGTCGGAGTAAACTTCGATCTTCTTGCCGCTCTCCACGGCGGCGCGGATGACGCCGAGCGCGGTGCCATAGCCGGCAGTGGCCAGGGCGCCGGCGTTGCAGTGGGTGAGCACCACTTTGCCGTCCGGAACCAGCGGGGCGCCGTGAGCGCCGATGGCGCGGTTGATGGCGATGTCTTCGTGGTAGACCGCAATGGCCTCGGCCTCGAGGGCGGCGCGGATGTCGGCCACGGGCTGGCCCTGGACAGATGTGTAGAGGCGCTTCATGCGGTCGATGGCCCAGAAGAGGTTTACCGCCGTGGGGCGCGTGCCGGCCAGGGTGGAGCAGATGAGTTTGAATTGCTCGTCGAGTTTGGCCGGGTCGGCCTGTTTGACGCCGAGAGCGACGCCCATCGCCGCCGACACTCCGATGGCGGGAGCGCCGCGCACCACCATGGTGCGAATCGCGTGCGCCACCTCCTCGTAGGTCCTGCACGTCATGAATTCCACCGTGCGCGGCAGTTTGGTCTGATCGATCATCAC
>JACQZS010000338.1 GCA_016213725.1 Acidobacteriota bacterium
CCGCGCCGAGGAAGTGCGTCGGCTTTGTGGGCCCGAAGCCCTCGTCTTTCTCGGCGATCTCTCCTCCAGGCAGGCCTCATCCGATCTGATGCAGTTCGCCCTCGACCAGAGCGGCTCACTCGACGTTCTTATTGCCAACGCAGGCGTCGTGAAAATGGAGCCTTTCCTCGAATTCAAAGAAGAAACCTGGCACGAACTGCTGGGCATCCACCTGAGCGGCGCCTTCTTCTGCGGCCAGGCCGCGGCGCGCATCATGGCGCAGGCCGGCGGCGGGCGAATCATCAACATCTCCACCATCGCGGCTAACTTCGGGCAATTTGGTTTCGCTGCGTATTCGCCCGTCAAGGCCGGAGTCGAGGCGCTCACCCGCGTCATGGCCGTGGAACTCGCCCTCCACAAGATCTCGGTCCACTGTATTGCGCCCGGACCCGTGTGGAATGACATGATGGAGCACCTCTACGGCCCGGAACGCCTGGCTGAGCGCCAACGCACCATCCCGCTTGGACGCCTGGCCGCGGCAGAAGAAGTGGCCGCTGCCGCACTCTATCTCTGTTCGCCGGAAGCCGCCTACATGACAGGACAGGTGCTTCATCTCGATGGAGGCGCCAGTGCCGCCGGGCCTTTCACCATGGAAGTCTTCAAGCGCGCTACAGCTTAGGATTTAGCATCCTGAACGCCGCTTCCTTGTTTTGCTTGGCGTTCGCGTAGCTCGGATTCAGCTGCAGGGCTTTGTCGAAATCCATCACGGCATCCATGTAGCGGCCCAGGCGCATCTTGGCATAACCGCGCGCATTCCAGGCCAATGCCAGCTTGGGGTTCAATTCCACAGCCCGGTCCAGTTCCGCGATGGCCGCCTCGAACTTGCCTTGTTCCAGGAAAGCCCTTCCGGCCATATGATAGCCGTCCGCCGTCTTTCCTCGCGCTGCGGTCGGGGTGGCCGGTTCGGATTTGGCTGCCGCGGACGGAGGGGCTGGAATCGGTGGAGGTTTGGGCGCCGCCGGTTCGGATTTCGGCGTGGGTGGCATCGGTCCGCGCGCTACCTCGGGCTCGTTTGTCGTGGCAGGTTTTGCCGCGGACTTCGTGCTTCCCTCCATGGCCTTCGGTGCCGCCGCGGCCGCTTCGTGTGTCGCGCCCGGCTGCTCGGGTGGGGCTACGCCCGACTTCGCCTTGGCCAGGGCGGCCCCTCGTTCCAAATCCTGTTCCTTCATGGCCGCCAGAGTTTTCTCCAGCACACCGGCATATTCCGCATTGCCAGGATCCAGGCGCTTGGCCTGCTCCAGATCGAGCTTGGCCAATTCGTATCGCTTCAGCAGGAAGTACGAACTGCCCCTCGAGTACCAGGTCAGGGCGTTCGCGGGCGCCAGTTGGATAGCCTTTGAGCGGTCCGCCAAGCCCTCATCGTGCCTTCCCAGTTCGTGAAAACTCCCGCCCCGCGCCAGGTACACCACGGGGTTGTTCGGATCCAGCGTGACCGCCATCTGCCGGTCTGCCAGCGCCTCTTCCGGCTTCCCCTGCTTCACTAAGAGGTTGGATCTCGCCAGGTACGCCCGCACCAGCTTCGGGTCCGTGCTCAGCGCAGCAGTATAGTTGGCCAGCGCTTCGGTCTCTTTGCCCAAAACCTCCAACGCCGCTCCATGGAACAGCAGGGCCTCCGCCCGTTGCGGCCACTGTGCGTCCGGGCGCAATTTCAGCGCAATCGAAATATCTCTCTCGGCCAAGTCGAACTTTGCCAGCTGACCGTAGTTGTATCCTCGCCGGAAGAAGCCCTCCGCCATGTCCGGCTGGAACTGCACAGCCTGCGAAAAGTCTTCAATGGCATCCAGATGCCTGCCCAGCTTCTCGTAGTACCGCCCTCGGGCCAGGTAGCTCTGCGGGTTGTCCAGCCGCATTCGAATGCAGTCCGCATAGGCCTTCAGGGCCTTCTCCTTGTCACCGGCCCCTGCGTAGGAATCAGCCAGCCCGCGGTAGACGGACGCCGTTTCCAATTGCCCCTGCAGAGCCCTCTCGTAGGCTGCTTGAGCTTCGCGGTATTCCTTCAACGCCAGCCGTGCGTCGCCGAGGAGTTTCCATGTCTCGGGGTCGCTCATCGCCAGCTGAAGCGCTGATTCCAGATCCTGCGCCGCCAGCCGCGCCTCACCCTTCTTCAAGTAGATCGCGCCCCGCCGCCTCAAAGCTCCCGAACTCTTGGGATTCTCGCGGATGACTTCCGTGTATGCCCCCACCGCCTCGTCCAGCTTCCCCGCGCTTTCCGCCTTCACCCCTGCTTCATATGCCTGTGCCGGAGACCGCGAAATACTAGGCTGCCCTTCGAGGATCAAACCACCCCCGATCGGCAGAAGCATCAAAAGTGGAGCAGTCCACCGCATTGTATTGTTTGGACTATTACATAGATCGGATGATTGCTTCAAGTTCCGCAGACAATGCCAGGTAATCCTCACCCTCTAATTTCAGAGGTTTGCCGATCTTCACCCGGACAATGCCCGGCCTGGGGAACAGCCAGCCCGGATGCAGAACTCTATTTGAACCTCGAATCCGCATCGGCACCACCGGAATCTTCAGCCGCGACGCCATCATCGCCGCGCCCGGCAGAAAGCGCCCCACGGTTTCATCCATGCTGTGCTTGCCTTCGGGGAAGATTAGCGGGCACCAGCCCTCCTCCGCCAGTTCTCCGATATAGCGCAGCGCCTGCCGCGTCCCCGTCTCGCGCTGCGGAATCGGAACAGCGTTGAACATCAGGCAGGAAAGATAGTAATTCAGGCTGCTTGTGAACCACGCAAACCAGCCGAACTTCTTCGCATCGTAGTGCGCCTCGAAGAACTCCTTGCGCATCATTGGCGCCAGAAGATGCCGCCACTTCCAGGGCAAGGCGATGAACAGTGCCGGCGTATCAAAATAGCCCTGGTGATTCGACGCGAATAGGACAGGCCCCTCCAGGCCCTTCAAATTCTCCCGCCCCTCCACTCGAACCCACGCGAAGATCCGCGCCAGATTCAGCACCCACACGTTCAAATGGAAGATCCGCGACCACAAAGCCCATTTCTGCCGGCTCCAGCGCGGAAACTCGAAGGCCGGCTCCACGGCCGCGGGAGAACTCTGCAGCTTCTCGAGATCCGCCAGCGTCTGCGCCCCCGCAAATGCCGCCTCATCCACAGGCACCCCAAACTCGTGCTCCAAGGCCACCATCAGTTCCACGCGGTCCAACGACGACAGGCCCAATTCCGCCAGCGAAGTTCCCGGCTGCAACTCCCTGCCGGCGCTCCACTTGGCCAGTATCGCTTCCACCCCGTGCGCTCCGCTCCTCGGAGCCGTCTTCACTTCGCCGCTCAGCCGACCCCGGATCTCGCGCCGTTTCAGCTTCCGCGTACCCTCCGTCCTCGGCAACTCCGGCTCGCTCCAAACAGAGAATCCGCGCACCTTCTGGTGCTCTTCCAGCAAAACGTTCGCCTGCCGCACCACGGCTTCCGCTTCCGTGCCCGCTTCCAGCACCAGTGCCGCATGCACCTGCTCGCCGCCCTCAGCTTTCAGCCCCACCGCGGCGGACTCTTTCACGCCGCGAATACCATTCAGTACCCGCTCCACATCCTCTGGAAACACGTTGCGGCCGTCCGGCAGAACGATCATTTCCTTCTTGCGGCCCTTGATTGACAGCCGCCCAGATTCGTCCAGCGCCCCGATGTCGCCCGTGTGGAACCACCCGCCCTCAAATGCCTCCGCCGTCGCCTCCGGGTTGTTGTAGTAACCCGAAGTGACGTTGCCGCCGCGCACCAGTACCTCTCCGTCGTCCGCAATCCGGATCTGCACCCCCGCGATCGGCTTGCCCACCGTGCCCCGCTTTGCGTGGAATGGGTGGTTCAGCGTCACAATCGGCGCCGCTTCGGTCAGCCCGTAGCCCTGGATCACCGCCCAGCCGAGGTTGCCCCAATACTCCTCCAGCTTCCCATCCAGAGCCGCGCCGCCCACAATGAAACTCCAGAACTTGAAGCCGAACATCGAGTGCACCCGCCGGTAGCGCCACCAGCGCTTCCAGAACTTCTCGCCCGCAGGAGCCGGCCCGGCCGTCTCCGGCGCCGCTCCGCTCAGATACTCCTTCAGAACCTCCAGGATCTTCGGCACCGATACCAGCACGGAGATCTTCCGGGACTTGATCTGGCGGATGATCTCGCGCGGATCCTGGCTGCGCTGGAACACCACTGTCCCGCCCAGCACGGGCGGAATGAAGATCGCCATCGCCTGCCCGAACATATGGCTCAGCGGCAGCAAATTCAGGAAGCGGATGGGCGAAAAGGGCCTGGCGTACTTGATGTACTTGAGGATCTCCCGCTCCACCGGCACCACATTCGCCAGAATGTTGGCGTGCGTGATCACCACGCCCTTCGGCTCGGCCGTTGCGCCAGAGGTGAACAGGATCTGCACTGTGTCGGAGGCCGTCACGGAGGCTTCATCGAACGCCGCGTCCGCCGTGGTCCAGTCCAACTCGGACAACTGCCACACTGGCGCCCTGTCGGCGTGCTCCGGCAGCGTCACTTCGTCACCCACCAGAATCGCCTTTGGAGTCGTGATCCCCTCTACCCGCTCCAGAAACTCCACCGAATGCCGCTCATCGATCGGCGCCACCGCTACGCCTCTCAGTACGCATCCCCAGAAAGCCGCCACCCAGGCGGGCCGGTTTTCGCTCCACAGGATCACCCGGTCTCCGCGCCCGATCCCATGCCTCTCCAGTTTCGCAGCCAGGTTGTGCGCGGCCCGCCGCAGGTTGTCGTAACTGTAGCTGCGCGGCCGGTAGCCGTCGTCGTAGACGAGGTATTCGCCGTCCCGCTCCACCACGGAGCGGAAGTAGTCCAGCAGCGTCTCCCGCTTCATTTCACTCCAGGTTAGCGCGCACGCCCTGTTGGCTGGCGCGAAAGCGCTATTGAATCGTGCTCGCGCCCTCTGTGCCCAGATCGTCGGGCGGCACGTTGCGGTTGATGTGCCGGTCCAGGTTGATCACGTAAGTCTCCGGCGCGTCCATCAGGATCTGCGAGTGCGTTGCACAGATGATCCGGAACTTCTTCTGGTCCACCAGTTCCATCAGCATCTTCACAATGCGCCGCTGGTTCGACGCCGAAAGCGCCATCTCCGGCTCGTCCAGCAACAGCACGCTCCCTTCCGGCAGGGTCGGGAACGTCTCCCGGAACATCGATAACATCACCTGTCCGTGGCTTGCCATCTGCACGAACTCTTTCATCTGCGGGTTGTTCTCGAACAGCTCCAGGTGCATCCGCGGGTTGTGCTGCTCGGCGTCGAACAGAAACGCCTTCGGCACTTCCGGCTTCTGGTCCCACTTGTAGACGAAGTCCTCGATCTCCTTGCCCTGCAGCGCATAGTTGATGGAGTGCAGCAGCGTTGATTTGCCGCAGCCATTCTCGCCGGTCAACAGCACGAGCGGGTGCGATAGGTCCACCACCATCGGCATATGGTAGTTCAGGTTCAGGAATATCGGATGCGACAGAATCTTTAGAAACATATCCAGGCCAGCTTGCTTTCAGCTTATCAAGCCCCGTCCGCTCACTTCTCCGGGAACCGTTTTCGAACCTGGCTGCGGACGTATCCGCTCAGCCCTGCGCGCACGGGATCGAAGTTGTCGTCGTCGGTGTAGATCGCCTCGCCCCGCTCATTCACCCAGCGGTTCTTGTACGCGTTCGTGCCGATTTCAACCTTTTGCGTTTTCGGATTGACGTACTCGTCCGTGCCCATCAGGTTGTGGTACATCATGTTGTTGATCTCTGAGTTCGTGCGCCGGCGGTGCTCCACGATCTCGCGGTCAATCCGCGCCAACTCCTGCTGTGACCGCCGGGCGATCTCGCCTCGCGTCATCTGCCCCTGCAGTTCACCCATCATCCACTCCGGGCTCAGCTCCACCGAGTTCAGAATCACCGTCAGCACCGGCCGTACTTTGTCCAGTTGACCTGCCGGCGCCCGCGCCGCGAAGCTGTCCTTGTTTGACCACAGCCCGGCCCCGGCCTGCCCAAAGTCCTGCACCGCCGTGTAGAACGCCTCCTCCCACGTTTGGCCGCCTTCCGTATACTCCATCACCATCAACGCGGCGTCATAGCGCAGTTCAACCGGCACTCCCATGCTTCGTGCCATCTGTGCGTACGAAGCCGCCACCTGCGGCAGCGGATAGCGCGCCTTTACCTTGATCCCTTGGGCGCCTGCACGCAGCCGCTTCAACATCCCCTGCTGGATGTAGGCCTCGGCATTCAACTTCGGCCACACTAGCGCGCCGTTGTAGTTGCTGCCCTGCGGGAACATCTGGCCAGCCGCCATCTGCCGCGCGTCCATGTACATCGTCTCCGGCAGCCAGCGCAGCGTCACGCGCCCATCGCCGCTCGTCATCGTGAAATCGAGCTTCGCGCCAATCGCGTTCAGCGTTCCGCCCGCCGCGCTGGGGTTCACGCGCACAATGCCGCCAGAGACCCTCCAGTCCGCCGGGGCCAGCACCGTGAACGCACGCTCCTTCGGCTCCGCCATTCGTTTGAACTGCACATACCCGCTCTGCGCCCACACGCCCGCTGTCCACGCCACCAGAATGAGTTTCTTCAGCATTCGGTCCTCCGTTGCGTTTCAGACTACCAGCTCCGAATTCGAATATCCATGGAACCCGATCCCGTGCTGCCGGAGTCTAAACCCGGGAATGCCTCGCTCGCTCCTGGCCACGCTGGCCGCCGTACTTCTTCTCGCTAGTTGCGCTGAACGCCGTCCCGCCGCCTGGCGCCTTGTCCCGCAGGATCGCGGACACCGCCTCATCCCGCCGCGGCCCAATCCGGAGGATCCGGCCTTCCAACTGCGCCGCGCCCGCACTCCCTCCAGGAAGAACCCGGCCTGCCTGCTCGACAAGCCTGGCATCCGGCTCCGCTGGAAGGGACGCGATGCGCAGGTCCGCGCCGACTCCGCTTCGCTCTCTGCTATTCCCGGCACCCTCCTGGAAGGGGCCGGCGGCGGTGCTCCCGCCCTTCAACCCGCCGTCGGCGTCCTCAGCGCCAACTGGTACTCCGGCTCCCTCCAGCCATCCCTCCTCGCCCAGCAGCAGGCCGGCTGCCTCACTCCCGCCGACGCTCCCCAGTTGGAGCGCCGCATTCTCGATCACCTCATCCTTCCCACCTCGCACGCCTACCGCCTTCTCTACGGCGAATACGCCATGCTCGGCTTCATCGACATCGATGCCCGCTTCCGCCTCCGCGCCGTCGAACCCATTCGCCAGCAGGGCGTTGCCGTCGGCTACCTCACGTCCTTCTACCTTCTCCAACCCGCCCCCTCCGGCGGCGTCACCGTGGCCCCGCACTCCTCTGAATCGAATGTCAAGTCCGTCATCACGCACGGCCCCGCGCCGGACCATCCCCTCCTGCATCTCCCCCCCCACGCCACCCATCTCCGCTTCTTCTTCCGCACCTTCTCCACCACCGACGACCGCCGCATCGCACTTCTCGCCGCGCCCTCCGCAGTTGCCTTGAACCAAGCGGCCACGGCCTTTGAAGCCGATCCCGAGGGTTACTGCGCCGCCCCCACCCAGGGCACCGCTTGTATTGCCGTTCCCAAGGACACCATCATCGGCCCGGAGCTCCGCATCCGCGCTCAAGGCCGCGAAGAGTACGTGCCCGTCGCCGGCAACGTGGCTGACCTGCTCCGCAGCCTTAATGTCCGCAATCCCGCTTCAGTTCTTCCTACGCTTCAGATTCATCGCGAATACGAAGGCAGGTTCCTCCCCATTCAGTTCGATAGAACCAATCCCGCCATTCTCGGATTCGTGTTCCTTGGGGGCGAGCAGGTTACCTGGTGAGCTTCCAGTTCCGGAACCCCGCCGTATTGAAGAAGCTGCCGAATCCCACCCGTCCCGAGGTCAGGCTCAGGTCTGCGCCTTTCAGCGCCCCGGTCGTCTGGCCATTCACCCATGCCTCCACCAGACCCTCCTTTCCGTCGAAAACCACCTTCACCTTGTGCCACTCGTCATTCGCGATGCCCGCTGGCCCATCCTTCGGGCTGATGCGCACTCTGTCTCCGCCATAGCAGTGGAAGATCCCATTGTGAACCTCCACCTTGCTCGGAGCATCGTCCGACAGATGCACGTAGTTGAAGTACCCATCCTTCTGCCACGCGTACACCAGAATCAATGATCCTTTCGGCTTCGAGCGCTGCACTTCCGCTTCCAGGGTGAACTTCTCCAACGGCTCCATCTCCGCCAGCGCAAATTGAATGGGCCGCCGCGGGTCCGCCTGCTGCGGGCGAGCCGTCACCAGTTGCACCTCGTTGCCTTCCACTTTCCAATCCGCGGCGCTGATCACAGCCCATTCCAGCCCGAACGCCCTGATCTTCTCCGCCATCGGCGGCGTCTTCGGCTTTGCGGTCTGGGCCCGCGTTGTGGCGGGCGCTAAGAGCGAGGCGGCGAGGAAGTGGCGGCGTTGCATGTTGCCATCATTAGATCACGCAGCTTCCTGCGGTATTCCACCCGTTCCACCACGTGCAGGTCGTTGTGATGGCCGCGCACTATGGTCCACAGCTCTTTTGGCTCACGAGCCGCTCGGAACACCTCCACGCCCAGTTCGTAGTCGATCACTTCATCCTGTGCCCCATGAATCACCAGGAGCGGCGCTCGCACGCTGGCCAACTTCGACTTCGCATTGAATCCCCACACGATGCCCGGTCCAAGCCACGGCAGAATCCGCCTCGCCACCGCCCGTGCACTTGGAAACGGCGCCTCCAGTACCAGTGCTGCCACCTGGCGGCGCGCTGCGAGGTCCACAGCCACCGTTGTCCCCAGAGACTCGCCCACCACTACGATCCGGTCTCCCTTCCAACCCTTCTTCAGCAGCCACTGGTAGCCCGCCTCTCCATCCGCATACAAACCCCGTTCCGTAGGCCAACCCGCGCTCTTGCCGTATCCCCGGTAATCGATCACCAGCGCCGCCGCGCCCGCCGCGGCAAAGTCCTCCATCGCCCCCGACCGGTGCGAAACGTTGCCCGCATTGCCGTGCAGGAACAGCACTGCACACTGGGCCCCCGGCCGCGCCCTCCACCAGCCGTTCAGCCGCACGCCGCCCGAGTCGATCCACACCTCCTCCGCGCCGATCCTCTCCTGCTCGTCCCATTCCCCACCCGGGTATTTCATCGGGAAGTACGCGCTGCGGTTCGCCATCCACGCCAGCAGGCCCCATCCCAACACCAACCCGCCGCCCCAAATCCTCCACTCCATTCCATCACTCCTTCTTCAAGCGCACATCCACCCGCTCTTCGCCCGAAGGCATCCAGGAATACCACGCCCTGCCCACGCGGACTTGCGTCGCCGCATACCCCAGCCCCGTCACCACCACCATGTGCCGCTCCGCCATGGTGTTCAACTCGTAGTGCCCCATGTGGTCCGCCATCGCATGGAAGTGCGGAGGCGGCCCCTGCCCATCGTCGGAAATCCGTGCAAAGGGCACGGCCTCGCCCGTCTCGGCATCCGTCACCACGCCAAACAAGCGGTAGCTCGCCGCGCCGCGCCCCTCCGCCCGCGCTGCCCCGAACTGTACCGTGGAGCCCGCCCACCAGATCACGAACATCGCCCCGCACACCAGCGCCGCAAATACCACCAGCCACTTCACCAACTGCCGCCGCATCTCTCCCAGCGCCGCGCGCTCCTCCTCCTGCCAGAACTCCGCGGGTCGCATCTCGTCGCCGTCATCCCTTGGCATCCGCAGCCTCATTAGCGCCATCATCGCTCAATTCGCTCCAGTCGGCTGCCTTATCTAGCCGCCGTCATCTCTTGGCATCCACAGCCAGGGGCGCTCCTTCCAACCGAAAAGCGCGCCCGCCGCAACACTCTCAATCGCCTAGAACTGCCATCTCACCCCCACCCACGCGCTAAACCCCGGCGCGTCTACCCCCGACCCGTGCAGCCGGTAGTTCCGATCGAACAGATTCTCCAGCGCCGCGTTCACCTGCCACCGCTCCCCTAGCGGCAGCCCGCTCCGCACGCTTACCGTGGTCCAACCTGCCGTAGACAAGTACATCGGTACCCTCGTGCTGTCGTCCACTACCCTCACTCCATTGATCGTCGCCCCAATCGGCAGCACCCGGTTCTGGATCTGCGCCAGCGTTTCTCCCGTCGGCAGAAAAACCCCCGCCTGGTTCGTGAACTCCGCCGCCCGCGAGCCCCGGAAGAACGCGACGATATCGGACCGCCGGAACGAAGCCCCAATCCGCTCATCGTCCCTATCTCCGCCGCCCAAGCGCGCCTGCTCCGCGGCCACGTTCAGGGCCACCTCCACCCACGGCCGGCGTCCCGGCTGAACGTACCGCATCTTCACCGCGCCCATCACCGGCGGCAACCGCCGGATGTTCCGGTTCGGGTTCAAATCCCGCCCCAGGATGTAGCTGTAGTTGCCCTCCACCGACACTCGCGAAGTCAGTGCCAGCCGCCCCAGCGTCTCCACTCCGTAGTAGCGCGACTGTCCGTCGTTCACAAACGCCTTCACTGCCCGCGGGTCCGCCTCAGTCGCCACAGCCACCACGCCCTGCGCTAGTTGCGCGGGCGTCGGGATAATCGGCGTCACCTTCAACCCGGTCAGCCGCTCCGGCACGTGCGTCACAGGAAACAGCAGCGTCCGCCGCGTGATCGGATCGGACAGCTCCATATCGAAGAACTGCGCCCGCCCATAGAACCGGCCCGCCTTCAACCGCATTGCGAACTCGTAGTTCATCATCGACTCGGGCATCAACGCCCCTACCTCCGCGCCCTTGGAAAGCGCGCCCTCGCCTGCGTCCGACGAAAGCAGCGCCCCGGCCGGAATGGCATCCACCACGGGAATCTCAAAGCCTAGATCGTTCAGGCCCACGGCGCCCAGGTCGTTCAGGTTCGGCGCCCGGAATCCCCTGCTAGCCACGCCGCTGAATGCCAGCGCTCCAGTCGCCTGCCATTGCAGGCTGCTCTGGAACGTCACGTCCCGGTACCACTGCGACGCCTCCGGAATCCGGTACCTCGGGTCGGCCGCCGTCGCGAACCGCACGCCCGTCCACCGCACGCCCGCCGCCGCCCGCAGCCGGCTCGAAATCTGGTAGCTTCCCTGCCCGAACACCCCCACATTTGCGTACTTCGACCCGTCGGGATACAGCGGCCGCGGCCGCGTCGTCAGCCCACTCACCGGATTCAGCACCGTTCGCGTGGATCCGATCCGCTCGTCGTAAATGTCCCCTCCAAACGACGCGGTCAGCCGCGCGCCCCTGTGCATCGTCGCCTGTCCGCTATACCCGTATACGTCTACCTTCGCCCAATCTGTCGTGAGCGAATCCGTGTACGACAGGTTCTGCCTCCGGCCCCCGTCCGTCTGGCTGTTGAACGAAAACGTCCCGCTCAGCGAGTCCAGCCAGCCCCACCCCAACTTCTCGTACCGCCCATACGCCCAGTTCAGACCCTGAGGCTCAAACGTTGAAATCAACCGCCCCAGCCCGCCCAATAGATCTTTGTATCCCCGCACGTTGCTCTGCGCGCCTCGTTGATAGTTCAGAGTCAGCAACTGGTCCGGCTTCAGCCGAACCGCAAACCGACCCTCCACTCCGTACTGCTGGAATCCGGAGTCCTGCTGCCGGTCTCCCACCATTGCCTGAATCGTCTCCTGGCTCAATCCGAAGAACCGGTGGAAGGCATTCCTCGAATCCATTCCACCCCCTGCCCGCAGATCGTTGTGCTTCCTCCCGGACAGCCCGCCCAATACGAAAAATCGCGGCGTCGACACCGCCACGCTGCCGGCCCCCATCATCGACGCATCGGCCGTCGCGCCGCTCAGTTGCGCCCGGCCGTGCACCGTGGCCTTGTCCCGTTCGTCCACAAAGGAAGGCTGCTCCGTCAGCACGCTGATCGTGCCTCCCAGAGAATCGCTTCCCCACGATACGCCGGTCGGTCCCAGCACTGCCTCCACCCGCTGCACCTGGCCCGGTTCGATGTATGCCAGATACTGGTTCGGCCCCGATCGGAACGTCGAATTGTTGAACCGGATCCCATCCAGGAGGTTCAATACCTGGTACCCCGTCAACCCGCGGAGGAACGGCGATGACTGCGCATACGTGCTCTGTTGCAGCAGAATCCCCGGCTCCGCCGCCAGCGCCTGGCCGATGGTCGGCAGCGGTTGCGCATGCAGTGGCTCCTCCGTCTTCACCACTGCCACATGCGGCGAATCTTCCACCACCTCCACCGCACCTCGCGCCGTCGGAGTGGTTGCCACCGTGATGCTGCTGTAGCTCGCCTGCGGCGTCAACCGGACCTCCGCCGACCACGGTCCTTCCCACACCGCAAACCCCTCCGCTGACACCCTCAATCTCCCTGCCGCCCATGCACCATGCGGCGCCTCGAAGCGGCCATCTATCCCCGTGCGCCCTTCCCACAGAATCGCCCCGCTGCCCGATCCCCCACCCGACGTCAACACCTCCACTCTTGCCCCGGCCACCACTGAGCCCGATCCGTCCCGCACTACCCCCTTAGGCGGCTCGGCAGCCCAGCACAGCAAGCCAACGACACTGATCGCAAGACTGGCCACCGGGAAGCGCATAAGCCCCAAACTAACACGAAAGATAATGCTTGATATTCAGCCCCCGCGCCCGCAAACCGCCGTGCCTACTTCGCCGCCTCGGGCGTTTCCGGCTTGTGCATCTTCAACCACTCCTGACCCTCTTTGGTCGCGAAGAAGTCCATCCACACATAGTGCAGCTTCCTGCCAGCCGTCACCTCTGCCCCGTGCATTGATGCCGACGGAATGTGCAGGATCGAAAGCGGAGTCAGATTCGCGCTATCGGCATCCGCCAGCACCGTGATGTCATTCCCTTTTAACCCCAGGAACAACTGTTCCAGCATCGGATGCCGGTGCCGGCCGACGACATCCGGGCCTGCCGTCTCTACCGTTCCCATCGCCACCCGCATCACGTAGTTCTCCGGCAGCAGCGTCCGGCTCACCGTCTTCTTGCTCTTGATGGCTTCGCCGTACTTCGGACACTCGCTGAACTTCATCACATGCGGTCCGGCACTGTTCTTGGCGAACTTCTTCAACTCGTCCCGGTCCGCCGCACTCACGGCATGCTTCACCCGTAGGGCGACCAGCGTTGAACCCTGCGGCACCTTGATCTCCCACGCCCACCCCAGCGGCGCCCGCGCAATTGTCTCTTCCGTCACCTCAAAACTCTGCGCCCGCGTCTTCAGCGTCCCCTTGCCATCCACGAACAGCCACACCACCTCCGCGTCCTTCTTCGCCGCTTCCCGGAACACCACCGGACCTGCCATCGTCACCACGTCCGTCGTCACTTCCTGGATGGCACCAGGCAGCACCGCCCGTACTTCCACTTTCCCTGCGGCTACCGGCGCTCCGGTCAGCTTCTCTACCGGAAAGGTGCCGCCGTTGGCCGTGAGCCCGGCCAAGACGGTCCACAATGCGAACTTCGAAATCCGAATCATCACGCGCCCATTATATGGTTCGCCGCGCCGTTTCATCTGCCCGCTTCCAAGCCCTCCGCCTCCTTTAAGAATCCTGCCGCTCGAGACGGCCGCCCCGCGGCCAGTTCCCACTTGGCCGACATCTTCAGGTTGTGCAGCAGGCTCTCCTTCGTGCGCGCGTCCCGTGGATCGGCATGGTGAATCTCGCGCAACATCGCCAGCGCCTCCGCGTCCTGCCTCAACGCATCTTCATAACGGCCGGCTGTCGCCGCCAGCGAGGCCAGGTATGCGTGGTCCATCGCCAAGCTCGATTTCGCCGCGGCATCCGACGGGTTTCTCTTCAGCCACCCCTCATCCAATGTGAGCGCCTTCTTCACTCCTTCTTCGGTCAGCATCCGCCGCCACGAATTGGCCACCCACTTCTCCGCCTCCGGATCTTTGCCGAGTAGCGACTCGAAGACCCCTGCCGCCTCCCTCCGCTCCGCCTGGGACTCCGCGGTCTGTCCCATCTTCATGTACGCCTCGGCCTTGCCGAAATGGGCCATGCCTCTCCCAAACACCGCTTTGGGGTGGGGGAACACCAGTAACCCCAGCGCGCGGTCGCACAGTCGGAGGGCCTGCTCCGGCCGCTCCGCCGCGTTTTCCGTGCTGGCTAACCGCAACAGCGCCATCGCCAATTCGCCCTTCACCGCGGGATTGTAAGGCTGCCGCCGCTCTACCTCCTCAAGCAGCCGCACCGCTTTGGCATAACTTGCGCTGGCATCGGCCCCGTGTCCCAGGTTCGCTTCGAAATACGATCCTTGCACCTGCCCCAGCTTCAGGTATGACTTTGCCACCTCCCGCTGCAGTCCACTGTCACCCCCCGACTCCGCAGCCAGTCCGTCCAGATACCCGATCGCCCTCCGGATCACCAGCGCCCGAACCTCCGTCGAGCCCGCCAGCGGAGCCACCGCATCGTGAAACTCGAACAGGAACTCATTCGCCATCTGCCGCACTTGTTGAAACCGCTGGTCCGCCAGCCGCGCCTCTCGAACCGCCATGCCTGCGCTGACTGCAATCGCCATGCCGGCCAAGGTGCCCGCACTCACCGCCTTCCAGTGCCGCCGCGTGAACTTCCGCGCCCGGTAGCCCCAGCTGCCGCCCCGCGCCAGCACAGCTTTCCCCGTCAGGTAGCGCTCGACATCCGCGCGCAATTCAGCGGCTGTCGGATAGCGATCCTCCGGTTCTTCCCGCGTCGCCTTCTGTACGATCTGACCCAGGTCACCCCGGCCATCCACCAACTCCTTCAATAGAACTCCCAGCGAATACACATCCGTAGCGGCGGTCAAAGCCTCCCCGCGTTTCTGCTCCGGAC
Source organism: Acidobacteriota bacterium (assembly GCA_016213725.1). Lineage (GTDB taxonomy): Bacteria > Acidobacteriota > Terriglobia > Bryobacterales > Bryobacteraceae > Paludibaculum. The sequence goes on from JACQZS010000338.1 coordinate 14,787, forward strand.
TCGCCGCCTCCGGCGTAAACGCCTGCCACCCAGCCTGCGTCCAGCCCTCCCCCGCGGCCTCCCCCGCATCCAGCAGCCGCGCAATTCCGAAGTCCACCAGCTTCACGCTGCCATTGCGGTCCACCAATACGTTGCCTGCCTTCAGGTCGCGGTGCAGCACCATGCTCCGGTGCGCATATTCCACCGCTTCGCACACCTCCATGAATAGTCTCAGCCGGTCCGCCTCCCCCATATCCTGCACGTGATTCCGCAGCGGCAGGCCGTCTACGTATTCCATCACCAGATACGGTTGTCCTGTCTCTAGAAGCCCGCCATCCAGCAGGCGCGCAATGTGCTCGTGCTGCAGCCGCGCCAGGATCTGCCGCTCTGCCCGGAATCGCCGCAGGATTGCGTCAGAGTCCATCCCCCGCTTGATCACCTTGACGGCTACCTGTTGCTCAAACTGCCCGTCCGCCCGCTCCGCCAGATGCACCACCCCCATCCCGCCACGGCCCAGCTCTTTCACAAACCGGTACGGCCCGGCCTGGGCCGGTTCCTTCGATGCCATCGGCAGAAAGCTGTCGTCCACCGCTTCCAGCAGGGCGAGAGCCTCCCTTGCCAGTTCCTCATCGCCTCCCGATTGTTGTGTGACGAAGGCTGGCCGTTCTTCCGGCGCCAGCTCCAGGGCCTCCCCCACCAGTTCCTTCACTCTCCACCACAACTCCGGCGTCATGAGAGTTCCCGCTTCAACCACAGCCGCGCCACATTCCAGTCCCTCTTCACCGTAGCCGGAGAGACCCCCAGCGCCTCCGCCGTCTCATCAATTGTCAGGCCCCCGAAACACCGCATTTCCACTACTTTCGCCTGCCACTCATCCAGTTCAGCCAGACGCTCCAATGCGGCGTTCCGCGCCAGAAAATCCACATCCGTCTGCGACTCCAGGCAATCCAAAGCCTCGTCCAGGCTGACGTGGCTCGCATACCCGGCTCGCTTTCCCGCGTTGCGCGCCTCCGCGTGGTGCAGCAGCACTCGCCGCATCAGCCTCGCCGCCACCCCCAGGAACTGCGCGCGGTTCGTGAAGTCCAACGCATACTGCTCCCTCAATTGGAAATAGGCTTCGTGTACCAGCGCCGTAGGCTGCAGTGTATGGTCCGTGCGCTCCTGGCTCATGTAATGTGCCGCCAGCCGCCTCAATTCGTCGTACACTGCCGGCAGCATCGCATCTAGACTTCCGTCCAGCCCCATGAGCCGATTGAACCACTTTTTCGGCGTTCTTATATAGGGACGCAATTTGCCCGGCGGCTCCGCCGCCTGCTTTACGGAGGAACTTACCAGATGCAATTCGCTCGATTCTCGCCTGTTCTTGCCCTCTTAGCCTTCACGCTAGCCGCTCAATCACTGCCCGCTCCCGACGGACTCACCGTCGTCTCCGCCACCCGTTCCGCCGTCCAACTCGCTTGGGGCGCCACCACAGCCCCGGCCTATCTCATTGAACGAAAGACCCTTGACGGTGATTACGCCACCCTGGCCACTTCCGAACCCAATTCCTACACAGACCGCACCATCGATCCCTTCACCACTTACCTCTACCGCGTCCGCTCCACGCAGCCCCCAGCTTCGTCTTCCGATCCCACGCGCGAAGTCACCGTCGGGCCGCCCCCCGTCGGACTCTCCGTCGCCTCGCCGCTCGCCGCCGGTGTCGCCAACTACGCCCTGGAGGCTGAATACACCTTCGGCGTCCGGCTCCGCGCCGTCCTCGACTCCAACGGGGACCCGGCCCTCGCCTATCAAGTAGTCACACCCAGCCCAAACGACGCTCAATCTGCCATCGAGTTTGTCTCATGGAACCGTGCCCTCTACCAATGGAATCCGCCTGTCAAAGCCGCCGTCACTGGAGACAACGGAGGCACGCGCCCATTCTCCCTGGCCCGCGACGCTTCGACGAATGCGTGGGCCATTGCCTGGCACACCTCCAGCAACGGCGCTGTCCGCATTGCCATCTCCCGCGACAACGGCGCCACCTGGTCGGAAGACCTCGCCTTCGACTGCGGCGAGAACAGCTGCTTGAATTCCGCCATGGGCCTTCGGGCCGGCAGCGTCTATCTTGCATTCCAGCGTTCCTACGACGGCATCAAGTTCCTCACGGGGAAACTGGACGACCCCCCTTCCTCCTGGGCCGCCAGAACCCTCCCCCTGCCATCCCGAGCCACGGATGCCCGCCATGAGCTGGACCTCGGCATCGACTCGGCCGGCAAACCAGCCGTCGCCTTCTGGGCCAACTCCGACGACTATAACGTCATCCTCGGCCTCTGGCGCGAATCCACGGGCACAGTCACCGTGATGGATACCAACGGCCTTCAGAGCGATACCACCTACGTGGGCCTCAACTTCTTCGGGACCCAGGCCCGCCTCATCACCGACGCGCGCCGCAACGACGCCTACTACGAACGCTACGACCAGAACCTCTGGTTCTCCGCTGAGCGGAGCGGCGCCTTCCCTCCACCCGCCAGTCTTCCCGCCGACGGCAATCAGTACCTCGGCTACCCTTCGCTTGCCATTGGCTCCGACGGCCAGGCCACCATCGCAGCCACTGAAACCGGAGGCAATCTGGAAGGCGTCAGCTTCGGCATCATGAAGCTGCTTAAGTCAGCCGACCTCAATTCCTGGTCCATCGGCTCCCCCATCGTCCGAGGCGAAGAGCTCTTTACCTCGTTCGACTACCCCAACGCACTCTACGCCTCCAACGACAAGCTCTACGTCGCCTTCACCAGCGCGTCTTCGGCAGGGTCTCTTGCCGGGGTGCTCCTCTGGCGCGAGCGGTAATCCGCCTGGGCCGGCGTTTCCAGAAAAGGACCGATATCACGCTTCCGGAGCGAGCCTGCCGGCGCGCCGCGGAAGTCTATTGGATGACAATCTTCACCGCGTTGGCCAGCTGGCCGTCCACCGTGACCTGGATGGTGACCTCGCCGGCTCCCGCCAGGGCGCGCGGAAGAACGAAAGTGAGGTGGTCCAGCCCCGGATAGTCGCCCAAGGCCTCTGCCGCTAGCGCGGACGTGGACACGCCGCCAATCGTGACTGCCACCTGGTCCAGGGAAGATCTGCCGCGAAGGCCTGTGCAAATCAGGTCCATCGTGACCACATCCGTCTCCGGCCCCAGATCGATCGGTTTAGGCGCCACCGTGCCGTCCGCTTCAACGTGGAAGTCCTCCCCAGTCACGTTGTCTCCCTGTGTGCGGATAATGGAGCCCAACGGCAGACTGTCCGCCCTGAGGAAGATGCCCGGAGCCGTCGCTGTGACGTTCGCCTTTCCAATCGACAGCCGGCCGTCGCCTGCCTTAACCGTCACCGTCGCCTCGCCGAGTGCGGTTTCCGCTGGAACAAGGTAAGTCACTTGCGCCGCCGATACGGAAACCAGCGGCGCGCTCAATTCCACGCCGGCGACGTCCTTGATAGTCACAGTGGTGCCACCCAGTTCAGCCGGGTAAGGTGCGGACCCGTCCAGGCCGCTGGCCGCGCTGCCGGAGGCCAGCCCCTTGCCCGATGCCGACACCAGCGCGTTCGGAGCCATCGGTCCTTCCACCCGGCTGGCGCCGTTCAGGATCTTCAGCGCGCCAGGTTGCACCGCAGTCGTCGAATTCAGCAGCACGGTCAGGTAGCCGGTGCTGTCGAAACCCGAATCGCCTACCGCCAGGTCCGGCTTTCCGTCGCCGTCCAAGTCCGTGGCGAGAATCGCTCGGTGCGAAGCGCCGCCTCGCACCCCCTGTTCTGGCTGGAATGTCCCATCTCCGTTGCCCAGCAGATACGTCACCGGCGCCTCACCGCAGCACTGCGCCACCGTCAGGTCCGCCTTACCGTCACCGTTCAGGTCTGCCGCCGAAATGGCTGCCGGGCGGAAGCCCAGTGGAGTCGTTTTCGCCTCCGCGAAAGTTCCATTGCCTGCACCTAGCAGGATGGAAGCGAACGGACCACTGGCGTCCGCCGGGCCCGCCGCCGCCAGATCGGCGATGCCGTCGCCGTTGAAGTCCGCCACGCTGGCCAGCACAGGCCCCTTGCCGGTCGCCAGAACCTGAGGAGAGCCAAAGGTGCCGTCCCCATTGCCCGCGAGCACCATCAAACCAGCCGCCGCATCCGCCAGGGCCAGGTCCGCCTTGCCGTCCCGGTTGAAGTCTCCCGTAGCGAGCGCTGCCGGCGCCATGCCTGTCAGCGCCGTGCCAGGGGTGAAGGTGCCGCTGCCGGTCCCCAACAGAAGGGTGACTCCGCCCGTGCCCCCGGCGGCCAGGTCTGCTCTGCCGTCGCCGTTAAAATCCGCAGTAATCACGGCGCCTGGGGTGCCCGTCACCGCGTAGCTGGCGCCGGCCAGCAGCGTGCCATTGGGGCGGCCCAGCAGAATGCTGATTCGGTTGGAAGCGTTGTCTACCACCGCCAGATCGGTCAAGTTGTCGCCGTCGAATAGTCCCGCAGCCAAAGCCACCGGCCGGGCGTTGGCAATCGTCACCTGCTTCGGCGCCGCATACTGGCCGCTTCCGCGGCCCTCGAAAAACCAAAGATCGCGGCTGCCGGACGACGCCACCACCAGGTCCAGTTTCGAGTCGCCGTTGAAATCGCCCGAGGCAATCGCAGCGGGTGTCTGGCCTGCCGCCGCGGTGGGCGCGCCGATCAATGTCCCATCTCCACGCCCGAACAGAATCGTGATGTACTCTTCGGCGTTGTTCTCATAGGTCACGTCAGCTGTCAGCGCGTCCGGATGGCCTGCTCCCACCACCAGATCCAGATTGCCGTCCCCGTCGATGTCCAATACTGTCGGCGTCCCGGAATTCGATTGATAAACTCTGGAAGTTGGGAACGCGCCCAGCCCATTTCCGAGCATCAAGTTGACCGTGTGGTTGCCCCTATCGGTCACCACCAAGTCCGTCTTGCCGTCTTTGTTGAAATCTCCCGCCGCCAGAGCGCGCGGATTGAGGTTCGACAGAATCGTCTGCGCGGCGCCGAACGTTCCATCACCTTTGTTCAGCAGTAGTACTACGCGGCCCACGAGGGTCTGCCCGGTGTAGCCGATCGCTGTTGCCACCACATCCGGTTTGCCGTCGCTGTTGAAATCACCAGCCGCGATCGTCAGAGACCAGTTCCCCACCGGGTAGGAAACCGGCGCCTTGAAAGTCCCGTCTCCGTTCCCCAGCAGAATGCTCACGTCGGTCGAATCGTAGTTTGAAACCGCGAGGTCCAGCTTGCCGTCTCCATTGAAGTCCGCCAGTACCCCCGCCTCCGCCCCGCTTCCCGCGCGAAATGTCGTTGGGGCTCCAAACGTCCCGTCGCCATTGCCTTTGTATACCGCTACGCCGCCGGGGTCCATGCTGCCGTTGCCGAACTTGAAGACCAGCAGCTCGGGCTTCTTGTCTCCGTTCAGATCGGAGAATAAGAATCCCGTCGCATTGTTGGAGACGTTCATGTTCGTCGTCGAGCGCGCCGTGCCATCGGGGTTCGACAAGACCAGATAGGCCGTGTTCCCATTCGATGTGTAGGATCCGATGCCCGCCACCGTGCCGTCCCCCAAGAGGTTGGCCCCCGCAGGATTCCGCGAACTCACACCCGGCTGATCCGCCAACATCTGCCACGCCGGTGGGAGTTTGAACGTCCGCGCAGCGCTCCCGCAGGCCAGCGACTTTTCGAACGAGGTAGAGGATTCCAGCTTTGCGCCAAAGCCCGGCGGCCGGCCCCTGGTGAAGCCGTAACTGTGCCGTACGAACGAACCGTCGCTCTGGCGCTGCAGTTGCGACACCGTCGATCCCGTGAACATCGGCACCATGCTCCCTTGAGTAAAGGTGACTGACGGACAATTCTGTCCCCACGCCGAGGCGGCCAGCAGCGACAGGAAAAGCCATGGAACGAGGCGACGCGTCTGAATCATGACGCGTTAGTGTAGCATGGCCTGTCGGGGGCAACAAGCCTAATCTTGAGAGGGATTTTGCGGGATCATCGCGCCCCAAACTGTGCCATACTCACGAAATCTCTCGATGGCACTCAGCCACCTTTCGCGACTGACTCTGGGCCTCAGTCTCACGCTCAGCCTGTGCGCCTTGCCGGTCATCCGCCAGGACGGAGTAGTCAACTCCGCCAGTCAGCGGCCCGCCGGCGCGGGTGGGGCAGTCCAGGCGGGCTCGCTCATTGTGATCCATGGTGCGGGTTTCGGTCAGGGAACTACCGGGGTCGAAGCGTGCTGGACCCAAGCCGGCAAGCGCGTGGCTTTGGAAGTCCGCTCTGTGAGCCCGGACAGGATCGCAGCCTGGCTGCCGGAGACTGCGCCCATCGGGGAGGGGCAAGTCACCGTCAAGGCAGGAGGGGGTTGGAGCGCTCCGCGGCCCTTGCGAGTGGTAGTGGAAGCGCCCGGCCTGTTCAGTCGCAGTGGTAGGGGGTGGGGGCCGGCGGACTCTGAGAACACGCCGGATGCACCCTCCCGGCGCGGGCTCGTCGTGCGCCTGCTGGCCACCGGCAAGGCCGCCTCAGTGCGCATCGGCGGCGCTGATGCGCCGGTAGTAAGCCGCCGAATGAGGCCGGACCGGGTCATCGAACTCGCCGTTAGAATTCCGGCCGCCGCTCCCGAAGGTTGCCATGTACCCACCGTGGCCTTGAGCCCTTCCGGCGTGGAGAGCAACTCTGTGACTCTTGCCGTGCAGGAAACTCCCGGCCCTTGCAAGAAGCCCGGCTGGGATGCGCTCGCCGGCTGGAGGCCCGGCAAGCTCGCCGTCTTCGTGTTATCCCGTACGGCATCGGGCAAGCCCGCTTCCTTGGGGCCGGTGGAGGATCACGTCACCGCCGGCTTCGCCACTGCAACACCTGCCAGCCTGGAGCGAAGTCCGCTGCTGATGGCCCCTCCGCCCGGCTCCTGCGCCGCCTATGGCAGCGCATGGGACTCCGGACTCCCCGCCGGAGCATCCTTCACGGGTCTGCTCCTGGACGCCCTCGGCGAGGATGCGCTCGATGCGGGCAATGAACTGCAGGTCAACAACGGAAACGTGCTCATGCGCATTCTCCACGCCACCGGTTCGGCGGGGGTCTATCAGCGAATGCTAAAGGGCGGGCAGCCGGGAAGAGCGCCGGTGCCTCTGATGACCCTGGACGGCGGCTCGTTCGAAATCACCGGCGGCGGTGGGCGGCAGGTGGGTGCCTTCAGGGTGGGATTGCCCGCGCCGGCCAGGTTCGATTGGAGCAACCGTGCCGCCCTCACGCGGATCGACAAAGCCCGGCCCCTCGCCGTCTCATGGGCCGGCGCCGTCAGCCGGATCGTCGCCATGGTGCTCCTTTCCGCGTCGCCCGAGAAGCAGGCCGTCGGGCTCATTCATTGCACTGCGCTTTCTTCTGCCGGACACCTCAGCGTGCCCGCCAGCCTGCTGGCCGTCCTCCCCTCGGGCAAGGGAGAGATTCGGCTGATATCGGCCGGGCAGAGTAGCCGCCCTGCCAGCGTGCCAGGCGTGGATCATGTTGTACCTCTCAGCGTTTACATTCAAGCCGGCGAGGTCCAGATCCGATGAGCAGGCAGGCATCCGCACCAAGTCTGATTCAATTCCGCCTCAGGCACGAGCGGCCATTCACGCGGGCTGAGCGGGCCACCACGACGCTGCTCTTCGGCGGCCTCACCGCCAGGCACGACCGCCTTGTCCAGGCCACGCTCGAAGGCCTGGGCTACCTTGCCCTGCCGCTGCCAGTTCCGCAGGTGGCCGACTACGAAGCCGGTAAGGAGTTCGGCAACAACGGCCAATGCAATCCCACCTACTTCACCGTGGGCAACCTCGTGCGGTTCCTGCAGCGCCTTGAACGCGATGGAATGACCCGCGCTGAAATCGAAGACCGCTTCGTGTTCTTCACCGCCGGCGCATGCGGGCCTTGCCGCTTCGGCATGTACGAGTCCGAATACCGTCTGGCTTTGAGCAACGCCGGCTTTGAAGGTTTCAGGGTCATCGTCTTCCAGCAGTCCGGCGGACTCCGACAGTCTGAGCAGGAAGCCGGACTCGAGATGAACCCTACGTTCTTCCTGGGCGTGCTGAACGCCCTCTGCGCCGCCGATGTGCTCACCGCCGCCGCTTTCGCCGTGCGGCCCTATGAGATGCAGTCCGGTGCCGTAGACCAGTGGCTGGAACAGGCCACCGGCCAGCTCAGCCAAGTCTGCCGCCACGCTGCTCCGCTACCGGGCGGAGGGTTGTACCGCATGCTCATGCGCCAGCTCTTTCGTGCCGATTACACGCGCGCCCTCCAGACTGCCATGGCGGGCCTGGACGCCGTGGCGGTCGACCGTTTGCGTGTGCGGCCTGTCGTCAAAATCACCGGTGAGTTCTGGGCCCAAACTACTGAAGGCGACGGCAATTTCCGCATGTTCTCTTTCCTTGAAAAGGAAGGGTCGGAGGTCCTCGTGGAGCCGGTGGCGACTTGGATCACCTATATGCTTCACCAGGCCGTGCAATCGCTCCGCGACCGCAAAGGCCTGGCCGCCGGCGCCCACCTTCCACCCTGGTGGAAACCACGCCGTCTTCAGATAGAAGCCGCCCACGCGGCGGTCCTACTGCGCCTGAAGCTGGCCGAGTTCCTCTTCCGCCGGGAGTACCACCGCATGGCAGCGGCCATGAATGGCCTCGTCCGGCCCTTGGCCGACCAGTACCGCCTTCAACGCCTGGCGCATCCGCTGTATCACTCGCGGGCCGCCGGGGGCGAGGGTCATCTGGAAGTGGCCAAGAACCTCGACGTCTACCAGCGTGGCTCCGCTCACATGGTGCTCTCCCTGAAACCCTTCGGCTGCATGCCCTCCACTCAATCCGACGCCGTGCAGAGCGCCCTCGCCGCCCGCTATCCCGGCATGATCTACCTCCCGCTGGAAACGTCCGGCGAGGGCGAAATCAATGCGCAAAGCCGCGTCCAGATGGCACTGGCGGACGCACGTGAGAAAGCGCTGGCGGAACTGGCGGGAGCCTTGCAGGCCACGGGGCTCTCTATCGACCAGTGCCGCGCCTGGCTTCTCCGCCACCCTGAGGCGCAACGGCCTTCCTATCGCGTTCCCGCACGCGGCAAACTGGCCGGCCGCGCCGCCCAGTTCGTGTGGCGCATCGCCCGCCAGGGGAGGCGATGACCCGTGGCGGCGCGCTATTGCATTGGCCTCGATGTCGGCTCCGTTACTGTCAAACTGGCCGTCTTCGACGAAGGCCCCCAGCCCATCTGGAGCCGCTACGAGCGCCACGGAACCAAACAGCCGGAATGCGTGCTGGAAATGCTCCAGACCTGCGAGGCGGAGTTGCCCGGCCTGACTGGCGCGCCCGCCCGGATCTTCCTCACGGGCTCAGGCGGACTTGCCCTGGCGCCTCTGCTTGGTGGCCGTTTCGTGCAGGAGGTCCACGCAGTGGCGCTGGCTGTCGAGCGGCTCCATCCCGAATGCGGCTCAGCCGTCGAACTGGGCGGACAGGACGCCAAGATCCTCATCTTTCAAACCGACCCATCCACCGGCCGGCGCAGCCGCATCACTTCCATGAACGACAAGTGCGCCGGAGGCACCGGCGCAGTCATCGACAAGCTCGGCGCCAAGCTCGGCATCGCCAAGGACGAACTCGGCGCCATGCCTTTTCACGGCCTGAAACTCCATCCCGTGGCCGGAAAATGCGGCGTCTTCGCCGAAACCGACATCGTCGGCCTCCAGAAACAGGGTGTGCCCCGAGAGGAGCTGATCGCGTCGCTCTTCCAGGCCATCGTAATGCAGAACCTCTCCGTGCTCACCCGCGGCAATCTGCTCCGCCCGGAGGTCCTTCTGCTCGGAGGCCCCAATTGCTACCTGCGCGGCCTTCGCGAGTGCTGGGAAACCGCCATCCCCCTCTTGTGGGCCGAGCGCGGCGTCGACCTGCCGCGCGATGTTGACCCTGTTTCACTGATCCGCGTTCCCGCGAACGGTCACCTCTTCGCCGCCATCGGCGCCGTCGAGTTCGGCCGCCGGCAGGAAGAAGACGCGGCCAGCTACCTCGGCTGGCGCACGCTGGAGCAGCATCTACGCCGCCGCCCGGCCGCTGGCCCGGCTTCCAGCCTCACGGACTCCGCAGACCAACTACGCCAACTGGGCCGGCAGTTCTCCATCCGGGAGTTCGTCCCCGCCACTTTCCGGCCCGGCGAAGTGGTGGAGGCCTTCCTGGGTGTCGATGGCGGCTCCACGTCCACTAAAGCGGTGCTACTCTCCAAAACTCGGCCGCGCCAGGTGCTGGCCAAGTCCTACCGGCTTTCCCATGGCAATCCAATAGACGACGCCAAGGGTGTTGTCGGCGATCTCGAGCACTACGTGCGCGCGCAAGGGGCCCAACTGCGCATCCTCGGCGCCGGCACTACCGGCTATGCGCGCGAAATGCTCAGAACAGCCCTCAGCGCCGATATCGCATTGGTGGAGACCGTGGCCCATACCGAAGCCGCCCTCCACTTCCACCCCGATGTGGATGTCATCTGTGACGTCGGCGGCCAGGACATCAAGATCATCATCCTCAAAGACGGCAAGGTGAGTGATTTTCGCCTGAATACGCAGTGCTCCGCCGGAAACGGCTACTTCCTGCAGTCCACCGCGGAGTCTTTCGGCATTCGCGTCAGCGACATCGCCGAAGTGGCGCTCGCCGCCCGGCGCTCCCCTGATTTCGGCTCCGGCTGCGCCGTTTTTCTCCAGACCGACATCGTCAACTTCCAACGCCAGGGCTGGAAGCCGGATGAGATCCTCGCCGGACTCTGCCGCGTGCTGCCCAGGAATATCTGGCTCTATGTGGCTCAACTGCCCAACCTCTCCGGCCTCGGCCGCTACTTCCTGCTCCAGGGCGGCACCCAGCACAACCTTGCCGCAGTGAAGGCCCAGGCCGACTTCATCCGCTCCAGGTTTCCCGCCGGAGATCAGCCCCAGGTTGTTGTGCACGAACACTGCGGTGAGGCCGGCGCCATCGGTGCTGCCTTGGAGGCCGCTCGCCTCTGGGGCCGCGGTCGCGAAACCGGCTTCGTCGGCCTCGACTCCCTGGCCGCGCTCACCTACTCCACGCGGCGCGATGAATCCACC
>JACQZS010000339.1 GCA_016213725.1 Acidobacteriota bacterium
AATTCACCGGATTCAGCGGGGATCTGAGCGGCAGCGCGAATCCGCAGCAAGTGACGATGAGCGGGCCGAAGACGGTGACGGCGAACTTCACGGCGCTGACGGCGGTGACGATCGCGACCAATCCGGCTGGGCTGCAGATCACCGTGGATGGCACGGCCTATACCGCGCCGCAGGTGATGCAGTGGTTGCCGGGGAGTCAGCACAGCATCTCCACGGCATCGCCGCAGGACTCGGCGGGTACGCGGAGGTTGTTTGCGAGTTGGAGCGATGGCGGGGCGCAGTTGCACACGGTGACAACGCCGGGCGCGGCCACCACTTATACGGCCCTGTTCTCGACGCAGTACTTGTTGACCACGGCGGCGAGTCCTGGGGCGGGCGGCAGCGTGAGTCCGGCAAGCGGATATGTGAACGCGGGTGAGCTGATTCAGGTGAGCGCCTCGGCGAATGCGGGCTACCAGTTCACGGGCTTCAGCGGCGACTTGAGCGGCAGCGCGAATCCGCAGCAGTTGAAGATGGATGGGCCGAGGACGGTGACGGCGAACTTCAGCGCGCTGGTGGGCGCGACGATTACGACCAACCCGGCAGGGCTGGAGATCACCGTCGATGGGGCGGCATACACGGCCCCGCAGGTCTTCCAGTGGGTGCCTGGCAGCCAGCATACGATTTCGACGGCGTCGCCGCAGGATGCGGGCGGGACGCGGAGGAACTTTGCGAACTGGAGTGATGGGGGCGCGCAGTCGCACACGGTGACAGCGCCGGCTACGGCCGCGACATACACGGCTTCCTTCTCGACGCAGTACCTCCTGACCACAGCGGCGAGCCCGGCGGCGGGCGGCACGGTGAGTCCGGCGAGCGGCTACGTGAATGCCGGCACGCAAGTACAGGTGAGTGCGGCAGCCAGCGCGGGTTACCAGTTCACGGGCTTCAGCGGAGACCTGAATGGAAGCGTCAACCCGCAACCGGTGGCGATGGACGGGCCGCGGACGGTGACCGCCAACTTCAGCGCGCTGATTCCGATCACCGTGGCCACCAATCCGGCGGGGCTGCAGGTCACGGTGGATGGCACGGCGTATCCAGCGCCGCAGGTATTCCAGTGGGTGGCCGGCAGTCAGCACACGGTGGCGGCCGCTGCGCCGCAGGATTCCTCCGGTACACGGCGGTTGTTCGGCAGTTGGAGCGATGGCGGGGAGCAGACCCACACCCTGACGGTGCCGGCCTCGGCGACCAGTTACACGGCGGCATTCACCACGCAATACCTGTTCTCGGCGACGGCGATTCCGGCGGCGGGCGGCTCAGTAAGCCCGGCGAGTGGATATGTGAATGCAGGCACGCAGCTGCAAGTGAGCGCCGCGGCGAATGCCGGTTATCAGTTCTCGGGCTTCAGCGGCGACCTGGGCGGCAGCGGCACGCCGCAAAGCCTGACGATGGATTCCCCTAAGAGCGTGACGGCGAACTTCACGGCATTGACCGGGGTGACGGTGACGACAAATCCGGCCGGCCTGCAGGTGAGCGTGGACGGCACGGTGTACACGGCGCCACAGGTGTTCCAGTGGGCGCCCGGGGGCCAGCACACGGTGGCGGCGGTCTCGCCGCAGGACGCGCCGGGCATCCGAAGGCTCTTCAGCAATTGGAGTGACGGCGGGGCTGAGGGGCACACCATAACGGCGCCTGCCTCAGCGACGGTGTACACGGCGGTGTTCTCCACACAGTACCTGTTGACGGCGGCGGCGAATCCGGCGGCGGGGGGAGCGGTGAGCCCGCTGAGCGGGTATGTGAACGCAGGCGCGCCGGTTCAAGTCAGCGCCTTGGCAAACCCGGGCTATCAGTTCAGCGGCTTCAGCGGCGACCTGGCCGGGGCGGCCAATCCGCAGACGCTGACGATGAGCGGGCCGCGGAGCGTGACCGCGAACTTCACTGCGCTGCCCACCACATTCGCCATCAGCGGGAGCGTGGGCTTGAGCGGAGTGACGGTGGCATTGAGCGGCAGCGCGGCTGCCAGCACGACTTCCGATGCTGCGGGCGCCTATTCATTCGCGGTGCTGCCCGCGGGCGGGCAATACACGGTGACGCCGTCGAAAGCCGGCTTTACCTACAACCCGGCCAGCCAGAGCGTGGCGTCGTTGACGGCAAACACGGTTCTCAACTGGTCCGCGCCCACGCCGGTTCCGGTTACGGCGCGCCTGAGCCTGAGCGCGCTGAACTTCGGTTCGAACCTGCCGCTGGCGGCCACCACGCCGTCTCAGGAGGTGATGGTGAGCATGAACGGGGGAAGCCCGGCATGGACGGCCACGCCGGACCAAGGCTGGCTGAAGGTGGCGCCGGGCAGCGGCGCCGGCTCCGGTTCGTTCCGGGTGAGTGCAGATCCATCCGCCGTCTCCGGCGCCGGCAAGTACACAGGCAAGGTGAGGTTCAGCGCCGCGTCGGCGGGGATCAACATTGAGGTCCTCTGCACCTTGACTGTGCTGCAGGCGACGACGGCGCCCATCGGGAGCTTTGACACGCCGGCCGATAACGCCAATCTCGCTTCGAGCTTCGCAGTGACAGGCTGGGCGTTGGATGACGTGGGTGTGGCGAACGTGAAGATCTGGCGGGATCCCGTGGCGCCTGAGCCGGCGGGCGCGCCCGTTTTTGTGGGAGACGCGCTCTTCGTGCCCGGTACGCGGCCGGATGTGGAGGCGGCATTCCCTGGCATGCCGCAGGTGCACCGGGCGGGATGGGGATACATGCTGTTGAGCAACTTCCTGCCCAACGGCGGCAACGGGACCTACAAGCTGTACGCGATAGCGACGGACCTGGAGGGCCGGAAGACGACCCTTGGCGCCAAGACCATCCGGGTGGACAATGCGCATGCCACCAAGCCCTTCGGCGCCATTGATACGCCGGGACAAGGCGAGACGGCGGGGGGCGCGGCCTACGTGAACTTCGGCTGGGCGCTGACGCCGCAGCCGGGCAAGATTCCCGTGGACGGCTCCACCATCCAGGTCTACCTGGACGGTGTGCCCGCCGGCACGGTGAACTACAACCACCCGCGGGCCGATGTGGACAGCCTCTTCCCGGGCTATGCCAATACGGGGGGCGCGGTGGGCTTCAAGTATCTGGATACGACGCAACTGGCAAACGGGATCCATACCATCGCCTGGAGCGTGACCGACAATCTGGGGCGCAGTGACGGAATCGGCAGCCGATTCTTCTGGGTTTTGAACGGGAGCGCGCCGGCGGGCCTGAAACCCGCGGCTCCGGAGTTGACCCAGCGCCGGCCGGGCAAGCCTTCCTTCCGGACCGGCTATTCCGCCGGCGCGGCGCTGCAGGAGCTGCGGGAGATCGAAGTGGAAGAACTGGAGCGCATCGAGGTGGTGCTGCCCGCGCCGCCGGCCGGCACGGCGTGGAGCGGGGTGGCGCGCTTTGGGGCGGAGAGCAGGCCGTTGCCGGCAGGCTCGAGCTTCGACGCCGAGGCGGGCATCTTCCGCTGGCAGCTGGGGCCCGGCTTCCTGGGCCGCCACGAACTGGAATTCACCGCGGGCGGCGTGACGGTGCCCGTGGCGATCCGGATTACGACGCCGCGCCGGCCGGCGCCTGAAGGAAACGAAGGATCCGTTCGTTGACGAGCGCGGCCTGGGCGAAGGTGAGGTCGTGGCCGCAATCGGGGAGGATGCCGGTGGCGATCTGCGGGGCCAGGCGGCGCAGCCGCGCGACGGCGGCCGGGGCGGAGTAGATCACCTCCCGCTCGCCGGACAGAAAGAGGGTGTGCGGGCGGAAGGCGCGCCACTGCGCGTCGCTGAAGACAGGCGGGATGGGCGGGTGATGACGCTGGACGTGCTTCAGATTGAGTGAGAGCTGTTCGACGATGGGATCGAGCGATTTCGGATCGGTACGCGCCAGGCGCGGGAAGATCCAGCGGAAGAACCAGGCAAGGCCGCGTTTTCGAACGATGGCCAGGACCAGAAGGCGGAGCCAGAAAGCGGCCGGCGGACGGAGCACGGTGGAGGCGGGAGCGAGCAGAACCACCTTGTCGAGGCGCTGCGGGGCATGGAGCGCGTAGTGGGCGGCCAAGGCGCCGCCGTATGACATGCCGATGAGGACGACGCGGCCGCCGGGCGGCACCAGCGCGGCGATGAGATCGTCCAGCCAGGTCATGAGGGCCGGCAGGGTATCTGGCGGCTGAGTGCAGGCGCTTCCGCCGAACTCGCCCACCTGGTCCACCGCCACCGTGCGGAAGTCGCGCGAAAGCGCCGCGACGTTCGGCGCCCACATCAGGGACGTGGACCCGGCGCCGTGGAGGAGGAGGAGAGTGGGAGCGTCCGGAGGGCCGCTGATGCGCGCAAAGGTGGCGCCGAAGGTGGTGGGGATGAGGCGTGCTTCCGAAGCGATAGGCCAGCGTTCGGCGGCGAGGCCTTCGAGGTAACGGAGGCAGAGATCCCGGGATTCCGCGGAGCGGTAGGGGTAGTAGTCCGCAAGGCTCATCGTCGTTTCCGGAGCGGCGAGGGCGGCGCCGCAGTCCGGCTCCGGCTGTTGAGACACCGGGGCCGGACAGGTTGTTCCAGGCGCGCGAGAGTTAGCGCTGGCCGGCGCGATAGGCATCCACCGCGTCGCGAACGTCTCCGATCTTCTTGCCGGCGCCGTGCATCCACTCACGCAGGGGGAGGCGCGGGTTCACTTCGCCGGTGACGCCCATGCGCTTCAGGATGAACTCCTTGGGGACTCCGGTTTTGAGTTCGATCTCGTTGAGCGTCATCATGCCGCGCACCTCTGGTTCGCTTTCGCCCTCGGCACCGGGGTGCTGGCCTTGGCGCGGAGCGCCGTGGGGACCGGAGCCTTTTGTCTCCTTTGGCGCGGCGGGAGGATGTGCGGGGATTTCCGCCACTGCCGGCGGCCGGGACTCCGGCGCCGCAGCGGCCTTGGCGGCGGGTGCGGCGGCGGGCGTGACGGCCGGCGCGGAGGTCTGCGTGGCAACTGGCGCGCCGGCAGGGCGGGCGGGGGAGGAGAGCTTCTGTTCCACGGCTTCGCGCAGTTGATCCGGCTCGAAGCGCAGTCCGTACTTGCGCGACACCTGATTCAATCTGGTGGCGCCGTCCACGCTGGCGGGTAGCCGGCCGAGCCGGTACAGTTCATTGAGCGGGATGCGATAGCCCGCGCTGATCTCGTTCAGCGTCATCCAGCCGCGAATCTGGGCGGGATTGAGCCGGCCCTTCTGATCTGTGAACGAGACCATTTCCGGCTTGGTGCGCCACTTGCCGGCCAGCTGGCTCACGCCGATGGTGCCGAAGAGGCCCAACAGAAGCAGCGCCGCGTAGAGTGGCGTGGAGAGCTGCAGTCCGGGGCCTTTCAATGAAAGGACGTTTGGTTTGGGGCAGTGTGTCACGCACTCCAGGCAGTGGTTGCACTCGGCATCGCGGATTTCGTGGACGGAGAGGAAATCGATGTGGGCGAAGCACTTCTTCTGGCAGATATTGCAGCCCTTGCAGCCGTCGTCGGAGCGCGCCACTTTGGTGAGTCCGAACTTGCCGGCGATGCCGATGACGGCGCCCAGGGGACACGCGTACTTGCAGAAGAACCGTTCGTACTTGAGAGAGCCGAGCAGAGCGAAGCCCAGGGCGGCGTAGGCATAGGGCATTTCGGAGAAGCCGTTGCCGAGATGGAAGAAGGCGAGAAATGGATCGTAAGGCCGGAAGACCAGGGTGCCAAGATGCCAGGTGAGGAGCACGATCACGCCGAGGACCACGTACTTGAGTGCGCGCAGGCGGCGCTCCCAGGGGCCCGAGGGGTTGTAGCTCTTACCGAAGATGCGTTTGCCGGCGAGGCCCAGCCATTCCTGGATGCTGCCGAAGGGGCAGATCCAGCCGCAGAAGCCGCGGCTGAACAGCAGGGTGAGGAGCAGAACCGCCGCCAGCAGGATCATGGCGGAGGGTTCAACGTGCCTGACGAAGCCGCCCGTGGTGAGGAACTGGTACAGGTTTTCGACGCCGCCGAAGGGGCAATAGGCCTCAATGGAGGGTGCTCCGTTCGGTCCTCCACCCTTCACCTGGTGCTCCCAGGCGACGTGGAGCAGGAACAGGAAGAAAAAGGCCATGACGGCGTGGCGCAGCAGGCGGGGCGAGCGGTACCACGCCAGCTTGCGGTGGGCGGCGGCGGTGTTGGTTTGAACCTGTACCAGTGGCATGAGAGAGGCTCCGTGGGGTTTTGCCTGGCTTACCGGCGTCCGCAACGGCCCTGCCGGCCGCACTGCATCCCGCCGCCGCTGCGCTTGGGGCCGCTGCCGTCGCACTGGCCGCTGCCTTTGCGGGAGCAGTTGGATTGACAGTTGGGGCCGGAGCCGGCGGTGTTGTTCCGGCGCATGGCGGCGCCGGCGGGGCCGTTCGCCACACCGGCGCCCTGGGCGCCTTGTGCGAATACGCCCGAAGCCAAGCCGGCGGCCAGCGCGAAGATCAGCATGAGTTGTTTCATCGAATGCCTCCTTATCAGGCTCGGAGTGCATTGGAGCACGGCAGGGGCCACGCGCCGGCGCTTTGAAATGAGGGAGTTGCGGAGGAGCCCGTGCAACCCGCGCAAATCGTGCATTCCGAACCGCGCAAGCTCTGCGGCGCGTCACCAATGCGCAAGGATTGCATCCCATGAAGAGGATCGATGACTCTGATATCCAACCGATGGTGGTGGCGCGCGCTGGCAGCGGCGCTCATCGTGCTGCCGGCCATCCTGGTGGGCAACGCCGTATTCATGCTGCGGGAGCTGGAGCAGGCGCGGGGAGCCTACCTGCGCAACACGGCGGCGGCGATTGCGGCGCGGCTGGAGCAGGAGCCGGCGGAGGTGGTTGCGCAAGAGGAGCCGGCGCTGGCGGGATTGCGCACGTTCGGCTCGGGAGACGGTGATGCGCCGGCAGTGGTGCGGTCCATCCTGAACAACGAGCAACTGTTCTATTTGGAGCGGGACACGCGGGAGCAGTTCCGCGTGTGGGTGCCCTATCACGCCGAGGGTGGAATGAGGGTGGCGTGCCTGGACCTGAATCCGGCGGCCGGCGATTTCCTCACGGAACGTCCGCGCAGGAATCTCACTCTGGCGATTGCGGTGACGCTGGCGATGGCCGCCTTAACCGGCTATGCGTTGTGGGCGCGCGGGCGGCAGGCGCGGCTGGAACGCCTGGCTGAGTTGGGGCAGATGTCGGCGGTGCTGGCGCACGAAATCCGCAATCCGCTGGGCGCATTGAAAGGGTTTCTGCAGCTGGCCCGGGAGCGCAGTTCGGGCGACGCCGTGCTGTGGCTGGACACCTCGCTGGAGCAGACAGGGCGGTTGGAGCGGCTGGTGCGCGACCTGCTGCTGTATGCCCGCGTGCCGCAGCCGCAGTGGCGCGAGCTGCGCTGGCAGGAGTTTGCGGCGCGATTGCGGCCGCACGCGCCGGCGGCGCGATTCAGCGAGGCGGACTTCACGCTCCGTACGGATCCGGACCTGCTGGAGCAAATCCTGCTGAACCTGATCCGCAATGCGGCCGAGGCCGGCAGCGAGGTGGCGGTGGACGCCGAGCCGGGCCGAGTCAGCGTGACCGACAACGGACCCGGGCTGCCCGAAGAGGTCAGGAAGCGCCTCTTCCAACCCTTTTTCACCACCAAGGCCCAGGGCACTGGATTAGGTCTTGCAATTGCAAACAATTTGGCCGGGGCGCTGAACGCCCGCCTGACGCTGGGTGATGCGAAGCCGGCGGGCACTCTGGCGGAATTGCGCTGGACACCTTGAATTCGGACTTTGAAAAATGGACAGGCAAATGACGACGCGCATTCTGATCGTGGACGACGATCCCGGGTTCCGCAAGCTGCTGGAGACGATTCTGGCGCAGGAGGGCTACGCGGTGGAATCGGCCGGGCGCGTGGGCGACGCGCGGCGGTTGTGCGGGCAGCACTCCTTCTCGCTCGTCATCTCGGACCTGAAGTTGCCGGATGGCGACGGTCTGGACGTACAGAAGTGGTTTGTGGAGCACGCGCCGGGCACTCCCTTCGTGCTGGTGACCGGTTTTGGAACCGTGGCGACGGCGGTAGAGGCGATGAAGCGGGGGGCCCTGGACTATCTGGAGAAGCCGCTGCGCAGCCCGGATGAACTGCGGCGCCTGGTGCGCCGGGCGCTGGCATTGAAGACGGAAGAGCGGGAGAGCCTGCCGCAGCCGGAAGGCCCGGTTCCGACGCCGGGCTTGTGTGGGCACGTGGTGGCGCGGGACCAGCGGATGCTGCATATCCTGGCGCTGCTAGGGAAGGTGGCGCCAACGCCGGCGACGGTGTTGCTGCTGGGCGAGTCCGGTGTGGGCAAAGAGGTGATTGCGCGGTGCCTGCACGCGCACAGCCGCCGCGCTTCCAGGCCGTTTGTGGCCGTGAATGCGGCGGCGCTGGCGCCGTCGCTGATCGAAAGCGAGCTGTTCGGCCACGAGCGCGGATCTTTTACCGGCGCCGTGGAGCGGCATGCGGGCGTATTCGAGCGGGCCGACGGGGGCACGCTGTTTCTGGACGAGATCGGAGAATTGGATGCGGGCCTGCAAGCGAAGCTGTTGCGGGTGTTGCAGGAGAAGACGTTCGAGCGCGTGGGCGGGGGGAAGCCCGTGGAGGTGGACGTGCGGGTGATTGCGGCGACGAACCGCGATCTGGCCGCGTCGGTTCAGGCCGGCCGGTTCCGGTCTGACCTGTACTTCCGGCTGAGCACGTTTCCCATTGAGATTCCTCCGCTGCGGGAGCGCCCGGCCGACATCGACGCGCTGGCAGGATTGTTTCTCGAGCGGGCCGCGCGCGGGTTGGAGAGGCCGTACCTGAAGCTGGGCGAGAAGGCGCTGTACGCGCTTCGCGCGCACTCCTGGCCCGGGAATGTGCGCGAGCTGGAGAACGCCATGGAGCGCGCAGCGATCCTGGCTGACGAAGAGATCGGGCCGGAGCACTTCGCATTCGCCGCCACGCCGGCGGCGGGCGCGGCGGCGGTCGCCGGCTCGCTCAACATGCGCGACCTGGAGCGGCGGGCGATTGAAGAGGCCCTGCAGCGGCACAAGGGAAACCGCACGCATGCGGCGCGGGAGTTGGGCATCAGCCTGCGCACCCTGCAGTACCGGTTGAAGGAATTCGGGCTGACCGGACTCTGACGCGCCGCCCCTCGGGGGATGGTATGAAATAGGGTGCCTATGCCGCGGAGGGAGTTCCGGGCGGCGAGGGCTGAGGGTGCGCATGCAGCGGTAGTGCCTTTTGGAATTGCAGCGCAAGTTTCGGATGTTGCGTCGGCGCGGAGGCCCGTAATGTTGAGACATGCACAAGACAATTGATCCGGCGGTGCTCTACTTCGGCACCCCGGTTGCGCTGATCAGCACGTTGAACGAAGATGGATCTCCCAACGTAGCGCCGATGTCCTCGGCGTGGTGGTTGGGATGGAGTTGCATGCTGGGCCTGGGCCAGATGTCGAAGACCTCAGAGAACCTGATTCGCACACGGGAATGCGTGATCAACCTGCCTTCGGCGGCGATGGCGGCAGCTGTGGACCGTCTGGCGATGACCACCGGGCGCAACCCGGTGCCGGAGAAGAAGAAGGACTGGGGCTACCGGTTCGAGCCGGACAAGTTCGGAGTTTCAGGATTGACCGCCGAACCCTCCATGGTAGTGGCGCCGCCGCGCGTGCGGGAGTGCCCCGTGCAGATGGAAGGCGTGGTGCGGCGCTATGAGCCATTCGGCAAGAATGTATCTGCGTACGCGTTCGAGGTTCATATCGAAAAGCTGCACGTGGAGGAGACGCTGTTGGTGGATGGAGCCGGGCGGCACATTGACCCGCTGGCCTGGCGGCCGCTGCTGATGAGCTTCTGCCGGTTCTTTTCGCTCGGCGGGGAAGTGCATCCCTCGAAGCTGGCGGAATCGAATTTCATGAGAGCCGTGGCGGGCGCGGAGAGGAAGGCGTCGTGAAGAGCGAGGATGCAGGGCAGCAGATGGAGGCTCGCTGGCAGGCGGTGCTGCGGAAGGATGGCGCGCAGGACGGCGCGTTCGTCTACGGCGTCCTGACCACCGGCGTGTACTGCCGGCCAGGCTGCGCATCGCGCACGCCGCGCCGCGAGAACGTGCGATTCTTCAATTCGCCGGCGGAGGCGGAGGCCGCCGGCCTGCGGGCCTGCAAGCGTTGCAAGCCGGATGCCTGCCAGGGGCGGGCCGAGGCGCCAGATCGCATGTGGGCCTTGTGCCGCTACCTGGAAGAGCACGCGGATGAGGCCGTGACGCTGGAGCAGTTAGGGGAGCGGGCCGGGCTCAGCCCGCACCACCTGCAGCGGACGTTCAAGCGGGTAGTGGGCGTGAGCCCGAAGCAGTACGCGGAGCACCTGCGGATGGAGCGGTTCAAGCTCTCTGTGAAGCGCAATTCGAAAGATGTTACCGGCGCAATCTTCGACGCGGGCTACAGTTCGCTGAGCAGGCTCTACGAGAAGGTGGACACGCGCCTGGGGATGACGCCGATGGAGTACCGCGGCGGCGGGGCTGGCGTGGAGATCAGCTACGCGGCGGAGATGACGCCGGTGGGTCTGATGATGGTGGGGGCGACGGACCGCGGGCTGTGCTTCGTGCAGTTCGGAGACGATGCCGACACGCTATTGGGCGAATTGAGGAAGCAGTATCCCAAGGCCGAAGTGCATGCAATGGCCAAGCCGGCGCCCGCGGCGTTCGGCGAGTGGATGGCCGGTCTGAACGAGTATCTGGCCGGGCAACGGCCGGACCTGCGGCTGCCCGTGCATGTGCGGGCCACGGCATTCCAGTTGATGGTGTGGAACCATTTGCAGCGCATTCCCGCGGGCGAGGTGCAGAGCTACCAGGAGGTGGCGCAGGCCATCGGGCAGCCGCGCGCCAGCAGGGCGGTGGCGCGGGCCTGCGCGTCAAACAACGTGGCGCTGGCCATCCCCTGCCACCGGGTGATCCGGGGCACGGGCGAGATGGGCGGGTATCGTTGGGGCGTGGGCCGCAAGCGGGCGCTGCTCCACCTGGAGCGCAGCGCGGGGCAGTGACTGCGATGAGGGCGCGCGCCGGACGGATTGGGGATGCCAAGGCCGGCGAGGTTATGGTTGAACGAGGCCTTGCGGGATGGAGAAGCGCAGCGGCACTTTGGCGTTGGCTTTCATGGGCCACTCGCCGCTGTAGTATGAGCCGGAGCCCCAGATCCACAAGCTGCCGTCGGCCTTCACGGCGTAGGAGTTGTTACCGGCGGCGAAGACGGTTTTGACGCCGCTAATCCTGGGTGTGGCGACGCTGGCCTGTTCCATGCCGGAGATGCCGACACCTGCCTGGCCCCAATCCGTGTTGCCCCACACCCGGAGAGTGCCATCCTTGAGAAGCGCGAGGAAGTGGCGGCCGACAAGGGCGCCGGTGAGAGCCACGGCGTTGGCCACGTTGGGCACGCGTACGGGCGATTCGCTGAAGTTCTGATCGTCCCGCTTGCCGTTGCCGAATTGGGCCTGCTGATTGTTGCCCCACACCCACACCGTGCCGTCCTTCTTCAGCACGGCGGCCACACCGGTGGCCACCACCTGCGCCACATTGTCGAGGCCCGGAACCAGGGCAGGGAGACGCTGCGGCTCGTCGGAGAAGACTTTGTTCACGTGCAGCACGCCCCAGGAGTAGACACGGCCATCGTTGGTCAGAGCCAGCACCAGCGCTCCGCCGCAACTGATCTGTTTGATGCCCGCGACCCCGAGAACCGGGAGGGGCTCAGAGGAAATGGGAGGGCCATCGCCTTTGGCGCGCCCGCCGTAAAGGCCATTGGCGCCCTGGCCCCAGGCGGAGAGTGCGCCGTCCTGGTGCACGGCGTAGGCCAGCGATCCGCAGGCCTCGATGGAGGCGACGTTGCGGAGGCCCGTGACCTTGACGGGGGTTTCCGAGCCCTTCAGGCAGGCCTCGCCGCAGCCGAGTTGGCCGTAGAGGCCCCATCCCAGCGCCATCACCGTCCCGTCTTCCATGAGGAAGTACGAATTGCGGTTGCCGGCGGCAATGTCGCGGGCCTTGGCGGGGAGCGTGATGGGGACGTACGCCTTGGCGTGGCCGCTGGCGTTCGGGATTTCGGCGCGCGGACCGAGCTGGCCGTCACGCATGTCGCCCCAGCCGCCCACCGTGCCGTCGGGAAAGAGCGCGAGCTTGTGCATTTCACCGGTGATCTTCGTGGGGACTTGCGCAGAGAGCGCCAGCGCGGAGAGAAGAGACAAGAGAGTTCCCAGGCGAAATCCCAGCATTTGACCATTATGCCGGAAGCAGCCGGCGTGGAACGGCCGTAGATAAAAAATCGGGTGGCAGAGCGGGAGTTCTCTGCCACCCAACGATCCATTTTGGGTCGGAACTTAGAACAGGAACTTGAGCGCGAGTTGGACGAAGCGGCGGCCGGAGTACCAGGTGTTGACATACTGGCCGGAGGAGACGTCCTGATAGCCGGGGTTCTCGAGGTTGGGATGGTTGAAGAAGTTGTATCCTTCGGCCCGGAACTGGAGGCGGTAGCGCTCGCCGAAGTAGAAACTTTTGTAGATGCCCAGGTCGAGGTTCCAAGCGCCGGGGCCGCGGAAGCTGTTGCGGCCGACCATGCTGGAGGGGTAGGTTCCGACGTCGGAGATGCCGGTTTTGGGGTCGTACCAGGAAGAGTCGAAGTACTTGCCCATATCCATGTAGTTGTAAGTGTTGGGCGTTGAGGTGGCCTTCAGGCCGTCGCCGGAGGCGGGGGCAGGAGCCTTGGCGAAAGCGTAGGGGCAAACGTTGTAGGCCATCGTGCAATCGACGATGGCGAATGGCGACCCGCTGCGCAGCAGGAGGATGGGCGCCAGCGTCCAGCCGGCAAAGGCCTGCTTCTGCCAGCCGTTGAGTCCTTTGGCTGGTACTTCCCAGGTGCTGGAGAGGACGAAGCGGTGGCGCGTGTCGAAGTAGGCGTTGCCGTGATCCGTGCTGGGGGCAAAGGCGTTCAGCCAGCCGAGGTTGGGGACGCCGGAGCTGAATGTGTCGCTGAGGTCGTCGATGGCGTGGGACCAGGTGTAGACGGCGCGGCCGTTGAGGCCGTACCGGCCGCGGAATTCGACGCGGGTGTTGAGAGAGTGATAGCTGGAGGTGCCGCCGTTGCCTCGCCAATTGATGCTGCCGTATTGGGTGGTGCGGAGGCGCGCCGTGCAGGTGCCGGGATCGCCATCGGTGCCGGGCTTGCAGGGGATGCCGCCGTAGAAGTTGCCGTAGCCGTAGCGGTTGATGTTGGCGATGCCGTACTGGTCGCGGCCGGCGGAGCCGGAGTATTCCAGGGCGGCCAGCAGGCCTTGGCCAAGGCTATGCTCGAGAGCGACGCTGTAGAGATGGGCGTAGGCCGTTTTGATGTTCGGATCGACGGCGCGCAGGGTGACCGCGGGCAGCGGCTTGGTGCCGGAATTGCCGGCGAGGGGGCCGAGGTTGTCGATGCTGATGGGGATGGTGGGGAAATCGACGCCGGCGACGACTGAGACGCTGGCGTAGTTGGGCGGATTCTGAATGACGTTGAAGGTGACGTTGCCGAAGTTGCGCTCGTAGGCGATGCCGTAGCCGGCACGGAGGCTGGTTTTGCCGTCGCCGAAGACGTCGAAGGCTGCGCCGATGCGGGGGCCGAAGTTCGCCATGTTGGTGACCCAGAGCTTGCCGATTGGGCTTTGCGGAGCGTTCTGCAGGCTGCCGCTGGCGATCTGTTCAAAGAACGTGGAGCCGGAGCCGAGGTAGTAGTTGGAGTCCAGCATGCCGTTCTTGTTGTGCTGGGTGCCGAAGACCTCCCAGCGCAGGCCGAGGTTGAGGGTGAGGCGGGAAGTGACTTTATAGGCGTCCTGCACGTAGAGGGAGTAGTCGTGGTAGCGGTTGCTGCGGCTGAAGTTGGGCTGGCCGACGGGCATTGAGAGTGTGCAGTCCGCGGTGGGGCTGGCGGTGCTCCGGCAGGGGTATTTGCCCTGGGGATTGACGGCGACGGTGATCTGGCGGAGCTGGCCGATGAGGAGATTGTCGAACGACTTGGGCAGGGAAGTGCCCAGGTAGTCGCCGGCGGTCTGGTAGGCGCCGAAGGTGCGGTTGTCGCGGAGGTAGTTATAGCTTCCGCCGAAGCGAAGCTGGTGGCGGCTCTTGAGATAAGAGAAGTCCTGGTAGAGCTGGACGAAATTCTGCGGGCCGCCGAAAGGGATGCCGGAGCCGGGGGAGAAGGGAACATAGCCAGGCAGGGCGATGTTGCCGCCGGGCAGGGCGGTGGTGCTGGAGCCGTTCATGTACAGGGTGGGGACGTTGGCCCACTTGTCGGAGAAGGGCTGTTCATTCTTGAAGCGGTTGAAGTCCACCTTGCTTTGCGAGACGAGCGAGGGCGTGATGAGGCGCGTGAGCGAGTAGACGACGCTGGTGTTGTTCTGAAGGTTGGGTGTGTTGTACCCGAGGTAGGGGCTGTAGCTGACGGTGCCGGGGGCGTCCGTCTCGCCGGAGAAGGCGTAGCGCAGGTACATCTGCGTCTTCTCGCCGATGTTGTAGTCGACGCGATTGGACGAGGAGTACGTGTTCTGGGGCGATCCTCCGCCTGAGTCTGAGGGGACGGAATAGGAGACGCGCTGCCAGATGGGCGTGTCGCCGGGGATCGCGGAGCAGGCGCTGCCCGCCGCGAGGCCGGAACAGATGTTGACGCCGGCGGCGAGGAGGCTGGCCTTGCTGTGGGTGGACAGGTTGGTGACGCCTGGGGCGACGCTTCCGTAGGTCTTCATGAAGAGCTGAGTGTTGGCGTGGGAGAGGCCGATGAGCTGCGGGGTAGGGACGTAGGCGAACAGGTTCGCCTGGCTCCGGACGCGGGTCCACTCGGTGCTGGAGAAGAAAAACAGCTTGTTCCTGACCACCGGGCCGCCAATGGAATAGCCGTACTGGTTGCGCGTGAACACGGGGCGGTCCAGGCCGTTGGCGTTGCTGTTGAAATCGTTGGAGGCGAGGCGGGAGAGACGGTTGAATTCGTAGGCGGTGCCGTGAATCTGGTTCGTTCCGCTCTTGGTGACGACATTGACGACGCCGCCGGTCGCGCGTCCGAATTCAGCGGTGAAGTTGTTGGTGAGGACGCTGAACTCCTGGACTGAATCGAGCGGAACGTTCATGCCGACCGTGGAGGTGAACTCATCGTTGTTGGCGGTGCCGTCGAGCATGACGTTGGTGGAGGAGGCGCGCTGGCCGTTGATGGCAAAGCCGACGCCGCGGCCATCCGGCGTGACGCCGGAGACGCTGCCGACAGTGGCTACGAGCGCGTAGGGGTTGCGCGAGAGCGTGGGCAGTTCCACCATCTGGGTGGAATTGACAACGCCGCCCAGGGTCTGACTTTCGGTATTGACGGCGAGGGTTGAGGCCTGGACTTCCACGACAGTTCCGGTCTGGCCGATTTCGAGCTTGACGTCGAGGCCGAGCTTGCCGCCGACGGGGACGGTAATGCGCTGCTGGGATTTGGCGAAGCCAGTCATTTCGACGGCGAGGACGTAGTCGGCAGGCTGGAGGTTCGTCACGATGTAGATCCCGGCGCCGTTAGAGCTGACAGTGCGGACCGAGTTCGTGGCCGAGTTGGTGACGGTAACTTTGGCGTTGGCGACGATGGCGCCAGCGGGGTCGGTGATGGTGCCGGAGACCTGACCTGTTTCCGACTGCGCGCAAAGCGGGGCGGTGCAAAGGACAAGCAGGAACAGGCCAGCGAGTCTGGGATTAAGCTTTGTGGACATAGAGTTCTCCCTGAAGATCCAAGAAGACGAGAGGCGGGGCCGCCGGGGCGGTTGCCCTTACTAATCCGGCGGCTGGGCCGCACTCCGTCATTCGTGAAGCGGAAACGAGGGGGAGAAACTACAACTCGACTTCAGAATCGATCGCGGCGGGGTGTGGAGGCTTCGGCGGACAACTGGCGAAGCAGCCAGGCACGGGCGAGCTTCCAGTCGCGCATGACGGTTTGCGGGGAGATCCGCAGCACCTCGGCGGTCTCTTCGACACTGAGGCCGCCGAAGAAGCGCAGCTCGACGACTTTGGCGCGGCGGGCATCGAAGGCGGCGAGCGCGGAGAGGGCGTCGTCGAGGGCGACCAACTGGCTGTCGCGGTCCCACATGCCATCGATGGAGTCTTTGAGGTTGAGGTGCTGGACGCCGCCGCCGCGCTTGCCTGCGCCGCGGGCGCGGGCGGCATCGACCAGAATCCGGCGCATCATTTGCGCGGAGATGGCGAAGAAATGGGCGCGGTCTTTCCACTGGACGCCGCGCACGTCGATCATGCGGAGGTAGACTTCGTTGACGAGGGCGGTGGGCTGGAGGGTGATGCCGGCGTTTTCGCGGCGCATGTAGCGGCCGGCCATTTTTCGGAGTTCGGCGTAGACGAGAGGAGCCAGACGGTCAAAGGCGGCGGGGTCGCCGGAACTCCAGGCTTTGAGCAACTCGGTAATCTGGGGCGCCGGTTCAGCCATCCTCAGGATTATAGCGATGAACGGAGCGCCGCTCCCGGCCGCAACGCCGGCCGCGTGCGGCGAGCGGGGTGAACCGGTCAACTCGTAGACACCCATGAGGCTGGCGGACCTCTCAATGCGCAACGGGGATCGACTGGGCCAGAACCTGGCCCGAAGCCAGGTGTTGCCGCATGCGCGTGGCTTGGGCGGAGTCGAACAGGAGCTGCGGGTGACGGAGGTTGACGAGTTCGGCGGGCGACCAGACGGCGCGCATGACTCCGGCGCGCGAGTGGCCCTGGTCCTGCAGCAGAGCATGGCCCAGTTCATGCGCGGCCAGGTGCGAGAGCAACTCGTGCCACGACCAACCGGTTGATTGCGCCAGGTCCTGGGCGAGCCCAGCGTAGATGACGATGGTGGCCGTGTTCTGTTCCGGCCGCAGCGTGGTGGTGCCCACCGCGTGGATGCGTCGCGTTGGCTGGCCGGAGATGAACTGCAGGACGACGCGATCGGGTCGGAGAGGCTGGCTGCAGGCGGCAGGCCGCGGCAGCTCGAGTTGGAAAGGGCAATCCACGGTTTCCAGGCCGATGCCAGCCTGCGCGAGGATTCCGCCGAGCTCGTCCAGCATCTCCTGAAGAGGCTTGGCGGGCACCTGAGCCTGATTCACGAGGAGGAGGGTGAGGCGTGCTGGTTCCCCGGCCTCCACTCCCATCGCTGTCCACAACGTCAGGGCGGCCAGCCAGGTTTTCTGCATCGCGCTCACCTCCGGACCGCTAAGCGGAGAGGAGGGGCACGAACTACAACCAGGGCCAAAGAAATCCTGCGAGCTTCTACTGGCGGCGTTGTTTACGCGGAGGAGTATTTCCGCTAAACTGCTGTGACCGGCTACCGTGAGCGCCGCGGCCACCGCACGTGGGCTTCGGGCCGGTGGCGACGGATTGTTGCCACGGGATGCACGCCAACCAGCCAGTCTCGGCGACCTGAAGTATAGGGGCGCAAATGGATCGCCAGCGTTGGGAGCGAATCGAACAGCTCTTTGAAGCGGCCGGCCGGCAGCCTGAAGAGGCGCGCGAGCGCTTTCTTTGCGAAGCCTGTCCGGACGACTCGGATCTGCGGGCAGAGGTGCTGTCGATGTTGGGTGTGGCGAAGTCGGGGGAGGCCTTTCTGGACATCCCGGCGGCGGCAATCGGCCATGGGCCGGCGCTGACTTCAGGGGCTCGCCTAGGGAACTTCGAGATCGAATCGCTGATTGGGCGAGGTGGCATGGGGGAGGTGTACCGGGCGTGCGACGTGAGGCTGCAGCGGGAGGTGGCGCTGAAGTTGCTGCCGCCGGAGTTCGCGCATGACGAAGCGCGGCTGCGGCGATTCGAGCAGGAGGCACGGTCGGCGAGCCGGTTGAAGCATCCGAACATCGTCACCGTCTACGACGTCGGGACCTCAGATGGCACGACGTTCATCGTCACGGAGCTGCTGGATGGCGGCACTCTGCATGACTGCCTGGCCAAGGGCGCTCTGCCGGTGAAGCGAGCGGTCGAATATGCGCTCCAGCTGGCCAGCGGACTGGAGGCGGCGCATGAGCAGGGCATCGTGCACCGGGACATCAAGCCTGCGAACCTGACGATTACTTCGGATGGCGTGCTCAAGATCCTGGACTTCGGGCTGGCCAAAGCGATGTGGCAATCGCGGGGGTCCTGGCAGGACTCAGTGCGGCAGCTGGACAGCCTCTCCCTGGCAGAGAAGGGATACCTGCTGGGGACTGCCGCCTACATGTCGCCCGAGCAGGTGAAACAGGAGACGGTGGACCGGCGTGCCGACATCTGGGCCTTCGGCCTGGTGCTGTGGGAGATGCTCACCGGACAGCGGTTGTTCGCGGCGCCGGCGCCGATGGAGACGCTGGCTGCGGTTCTGCAACAGGAAATCGACTTCCGGCGGCTGCCCGCCGGAGTGCCGCCCGAAGTGCGGAGGCTGCTGGAGCGGTGCCTGGAGCGCGACTCGCGGAGGCGCTTGAGAGATATCGGGGAAGCGCGGCTCGTGCTGGAACGCGAACTGGCGGGCCAGCCGGCTCCTCAAAAGCGGGCCGGCGGGCGAACCGGCATGATCTGGCGACTTGCGGCCGGAGTGCTGGCGCTCGGTCTGGCTGGGCTGGCCGTAATCCACATCCGCGAGAAGCCCGGGCCGCGCGAGCGCAACGTGTACCAAATCGACGTGCCGGAGGGGCTACTTTCTGAGTTGGCCTTCTCGCCGGACGGCCGGTGCCTGTCCATTCTCACCAGCCACGGCAGCGCCCACAGGAAGCTCTGGGTTCGCTCCCTCGACAGCCTCGAAACCAGGTTTCTTGCCGATGTGGACAACGCCCCAGGGGGCACCGTCCAAACCTGGTCTCCTGACGGCAAGTTCATCACCGCCATGATCAGCGGACGTCTCTGCAAAATTCACCGCGATGGCGGGCCGGTGATTCCGTTAGCGGCCATTGAAGGGAGCGTACGTGGTGGAGCCTGGCTGGATACCGGCGAGATTCTGGTGGGGACCGACGAGGGGGTGGTTCGGATCCCTGCCCAGGGTGGGGAACCCGTGAAAACGGATCTGCGTAACGCCAGTCTGCTGGCGGGCCTGCCGCGAGGCGCCTTCCTGTTCGTCCATCTGTTGGGAAACCGGGAAACACAGCAGTTCGGTGGCATCTTCGCGGTGCCTCGGGACGGGGGCCAGCCAAAGCTGCTGAAGCCAGATGGACTGTACCCGGCATACGTTCCTCCGGCCTCCGGCGAGGGGCCAGGTCAACTGGTTTTCCAGCAAGGGGAATCCTTACTCGCACAGCAGTTCGATGCGAGCCGTCTCGAACTGATCGGGCTGCCCACAGTGGTGGTGCCGCATTTGTCTCCGATGGGGGGCCGCACGCGAAAGCGCACTTTCGCCGTCTCCACCTCCGGCAGCCTCGTCTACAAGAGCGGCGCCGGCGAATTGACAGCGGAGTTGGCCTGGCTGGACAGGACTGGAAAACGCCTCGATACCGTGAGCGATCCTTTCGTCACCTGGGGCAATGCGGCCATCCGCCTTTCGCCCGACGACACCAAGGCGTTAGTGCCTGTGGACGGCGCCAAGGGTCTGGATCTCTGGGTTGCCGACCTGCGGCGCAAGGCCATGTCCCGCTTCACGTTCAACAAGTCCAACTCCGGCCTGTGGTCGCCGGACGGCAGGCAGGTGCTGTGGGCCGCCGTGGACGGCCGGAGGTATCTGCGGGCGGCCGATGGGAGCGGCTCCGACGAACTCCTGTACATCAATCCGAAATGCCAGACCTGCTTTCCCACGGACTGGTCGAGCGACGGCAGGCTGATCGCACTGTCGGAATTGAACGGGAACTACCTCGATATCTGGCTGGTGGCCGTGCACGGCGGCCGGCAGCCGGCGCCCTTCATCACGGCAGGCCATTTCACGGCATGGGGACAGTTCTCTCCGAACGGCCGTTGGTTGGCCTACGTGGATTTTCCGCCGGGCGAGCACCCGCAAGTGCAGGTGACCTCCGTGCCCTCATCCCGCACGAAACAATGGCAGGTCACCACGGAAGGCGGCGACTGGCCTGTGTGGCGCAGGGACGGCCGGGAACTCTTCTACGCCTGGGAAGGCAAGCTCATGGCTGTTTCAGTGCAGGAAAACGGCGGCCTGCTTGAGTTTGGCGCGCCGCGGAAGCTCTTCGAGTTTCGGGGCCTCCAATCGCGCTTCCAGGTCAGCGGAGACGGCCAGCGCTTCCTGGTGGCGGCGCCGGCGGCGGGTTCGCAGACAATAGCCGATCTCACGGTGGACACGGACTGGCTGGCGGGTTTGAAGAAGTAGGGGCGGACCTGCATGGGGCGGGGCAGGCTGGATGCCCGCCCCGGCAACGGAGACGTCAGGCCTTGGCCGGCCGCGAATCGAGCGCCTTGAAACTCTTCTCGTCGAAGTAGAGCACCTTGCCTTGGCGGTAGCTCTGCACGGCCAGGGTGATGAGCACCTGGGCGCAGGCGGCGGTTTCGACGTCGAGCACGGGCTTCTGGCGGGTGCGCATGCATTCGAGGAAGTTCTCGATGTGGGCCGTCATCGCGTTCTTCGGGTCCACCGGGATGCTGCGGTCGGCCCAGTCTTCGCCGAAGCCGAACTTCTGGCGGTACTCTTCGTTCTTGCCGACGATCATGCGCTCGGCCTTCAGGGTGATGTGGTCCGTGCGGCCTTCGAACATGCCGTGATCCACCATGATGATGGTGCCTTCATGGCCGCGGATGAGGCCGGGGATGTGCTGCGAGTTGGCCATGGAGGAGGTGAGGACGACGGAGTGCTCCGCGGCGTATTCGCCCATCAGGTGGAAGGTATCGGGCACCTCGCGCTCGTCCTTGAACACAAAGTTGCCGCCGCTTGAAAGCACACGCGTCGGATACTGCGGCTGAGGCCAGCAGATGTTGAGCGGGGCGGCGACGTGGAAGAACAGGTCGGTGGCGGTGCCGCCGGAGTAGTCCCAGTACTTGCGGAAGCGGAAGAAGCGATCGGAGTCGTAGGCGATGTCGGACGTACCGCCCAGCCACATCTTCCAATCGATGTAATCTTCGCCGGTTTTGTCGGGACCGGCGTTGGGATCGATGGGGTAGTTCCACTCGCCGCGGATGGAGTTGCGGTGATAGGAGCCCTGGCTCATGATCATTTTGCCGATGGCGCCTTCGGCGATGAGCTTCTTGGCCTGCCACCACTGGTCGGCGGAGGTGGTTTGAGACCCGACCTGCAGCACGCGCTTGGTCTGCTTGACGGTGTCGATCATGGCCTTGATCTCATCCAGCGTGTGGCACATGGGTTTTTCGCAGTAGACGTCCTTGCCGGATTTCATCGCGGCGATGGCGATGCGGGCGTGCCAGTGATCGGGGGTGGCCACGATGACGGCGTCGATGTTCTTGCGCGCGATGAGCTCGCGGTAGTCGAGATAGCCGTCCACTTTGTTGTTGAAGCGGGTGGCGAAGGCATCTTTGTTCTGGTTGATGCGCTTCTGGTAGACGTCGCAGACGGCCACCACCTGGGTGTTCTTTTCCTTTCCGATGTCTCCGAAGTGGCGGCCGACATAGGAGCCGCGGCCGCCCACACCCACCACTCCGACGTTGATCTTGTCGTTGGCGCCGAATGCGCTGCTGGGAATGATGGTGGTGGCGAGGCCGAGGGTGGCGGCGCTCTTCATGAAATCACGGCGGGGGAGTTGGGTCATGGGATGCTCCTGGCGAGACTTTTCGGATTTGAGCTTACAGTTTATGTCCCTCGGGCACAAGTGCATGGCGAGAGGAATAGACCGGCTCACCGATCGCAGCAAGGAGGTCTCCAGGCGGGAACATTCGCCGCGACTCGGTTTCTGCTGCGGTATGCACAAGGCATGGTGTGCTCCGTTGACGACCATGGCGATGGGCGCGTCGCCTCTATTCGCGCGAGCTTGAGATTCACCCGGCGTGGGTTCCGGCAATCCGGGCGGCTCGGGACTTCGCGCTTGCGCGCGATATTCCGGAATGCGCCGGACGCCGTTCAGAAGATCAGCTTCAAGGAGACCTGGATTTGGCGCGAAGGGCCGGCGGTGCGGTTGATGACGCCGAAACCCGGGCCCTGCACGATGTTGGCGGGCAGGCCGAAATTGACGATGTTGAAGGCGTTGAAAACCTCGAAGCGCGCCTGCAGCATGATGCGCTCCGGGTTCGATGGCGGGCCGACGGGGGTGTTCTTGATCAGCGAAAAGTCGAAGTTGTGGAAGGCCGGCCCGCGGTGCGTGTTGCGGCCCAGGGCGCCGAAGCGGCCCTGGTTGGGACCGCTGCCGCCGGCCACGTGGATGGGGAGAGAAAAGAACGACTTGTTATTGCCGCCGCCGCCAAAATAGTCCTCGCGCACCGCGCGCGAGGTGGAGAGATCGGGCTGTCCCACAGCATCGGGGCGGTCCGCGTTGTTGGAGCCGTATCCGGTCTGCTGGATGCCGGAGTACACCGTGAAGGGCGCTCCACTCAGCAAGGTGCCGACGGCGAGGAACTGCCATCCTCTGGACGCCCGGCGGTTCAGCTTCGGCAGCAGCCGCTCCACCGCCAGTTCTTCAATAGCGCTGAAGGTGAAGGCGTGCGTAATGTCGAACGTCGAGGGGCCCTTCTCCCCACGGCGGTCGCGCGGGTTCTGCGGCGAGGTCTGCAACTGCGTACCGGAGGCAATCCCGATGAATCCGCCCAGCACGGCGCTGGTGTCGTCGATGGATTTGCTGTAGGTGTAGCTGGCGTTGAAGCCAAGGCCGCCGCGCAGGCTGGTCTTTCCCACGGAGGTCTGCAGAGAGTGATAGGTGGAATGCGCGTGGCTGCTCATCGCCCACACCGCGCCGAAGCCGCCCTGCACGCGGCCCTGCTGGTCGAAACGAGTGAGCGGCGCGAAGCCCTTCTCCGCGCCAGGATAGCCATTGGGGGTCTCGATAAAGCCGAGGCCCACCCCGCTGGTGGCAACGTAGGCGGCGCTGGCCGTGACGTCGCGGAAGCGGCGTTCCACTCCCAAGGTCCAGGTGGCGACGTAGCCGTTCTTGAGGTCGGGGTTCATCGACTGCACCCCCAAGGCGCGCACCTGGCCGTCGGGGCTGACCGCGGCCAGATCGCGCTCATAGCGCAGCACATCCATCTCCGTGTTGGGCGCGACATTGAGAAAGCCCTGAGAGTCGAAGATGCGCTGGCCGCTGGTGGAATAGGCTTCCGGCAGTGGCACGGCGACCGCCGCGTTCTTGAAGGGCAGCGGGCGGCCCTGCTCCGCCGTGGCCGTGGGCGTGACGACGATGGGGAGGTTCGCTGTGACCATGTTCTGCTGCCAGAGGTTCATGAGCAGCGATGTGATGGATCCGCCCGCGCGCAGCACGGTGTTGCCGTCCACACTCCAGTCCAGCGAGAGGCGCGGGCCCCATCCGCTCCACCCGACGGGATAGTAAGGCTCCGGCCGGATGAGGTAGTGCGGATGCGCGCCTTCGGTCATGGCATTGACATGGGCGCCGGCGTCGTTTTCGAGAATCAGGCCGGCCTCCTGTTTCTTGGCTTCCCGAATGGTCGAGTTCACCTCATAGCGCAGGCCGTAGGAGAGGGCCAGGTTCGATGAGATGCTCCAGCGATCCTGCACGAAGAGATTGTAGGCCTGGCGCCGGACGGCGGCGGCGCCCATGTTCTCGCCTTGCGGAAAGATGGGCGGGGCCGCGGTGACGGTGTAGGAAAAGGGCGTCGCGGTGAGGAAGCCGGTGAGGGTGTCGGGCAGGGGATCGCCGGGCGCGATGTTGTGCGCGCCGCTCATGGAGCGGATGGCGACGGTGGAGTAGGCCGCACCTCCGCCGAAGGAGTAGGTCCCGTTCGGCGCGACCCCATAGACGGTGGTGTCGCGATTCACGCGCACTTCGCCACCCGCCTTCCAGGTGTGGCGCGGGCGGGTCCAGCTGAAGTTCTGGCGGAGCTGGTAGAGGTTTCCGTACGCGCCCAGGATGGAGCCGGAGGGCGAGTTGAAGGCTTCATACAGGCCGTCGCCGAACAGCAGAGCCGGCTGCGTGCGGTTATCGGTGGGAAACAGCGGCGTGGCGCGGATGTAGCCGAGGTACGATTCGCTGACGAACGTCGGGGATGGCGTCCGGATCCAGGCAATGCCGGCGCTGCGCTGATGATCGTTAAAGAGGATGGCGAAGCTCGGGTCGATGGCCGTCTGATTTGGATTGGTCAAGGGACCCGTGACGTTGTTCAGGTTGACGCGGCCGAAGAGCTTCGACTTGGCCGACAATTCGTGGTCGAGGCGCACGGAGAACTGGTCCGTTACGGTGTGGACCTTCGAGGAAGTGGCGTAGGTCCTTGCGCCGAAGGGGCCATGCAGATCGTTGGGCAGCGGATAGCGGGCCAGCACACTGGCGATCTCGGGGTGGATGGGGACATATAGCGTGTCGCCGGGAAAAGCGGTGGTGTCCACGCCGCGCCGCTCTTCGAGCGTGGGCACGGAGAGGATCTGCGTTGTGCCCAGCACCTGGCGGAAGCCCTGGTACTGGCCGAAGAAATAGGTGCGGTTGCGGCCCTGGATGAGGCCCGGGATCACCAGCGGGCCGCCGAGAGTAAAGCCAAATTCGTTGCGCACAAAGGGCGGAATGCGGCCGGGCTGGGCCACGGAGCGGCGGTCGAAGAAATTGCGCGCGTCCAGGGCCGCGTTCCGGAGAAATTCGAAGAGCGAGCCGTGCAGGTCGTTGACGCCCGTCTTTGTCAGGATTTCGGTGTAGCCCGCCGCGCCGTGGCCGATCTCGGCAGGCAGCACGCCGGAGCTGGATCTGATCTCCTGAATGGCGTCCACATTGAAATTGGAAAAGGTGGCCCCGCCCATCTCGGGGTCGGTGGTATCGGTTCCATCCATGTGGAAGACGGTGGCGCTGCCGCGCTGGCCATTGACGGTGAACTGCTGCGTGAAATTGGCCGCGCCGTTGGTGTCCGTTTGTGTGCCCGTGGCGAGCAGTAGCAGTTGCGAGAAGTCGCGCTTGTTGAGGGGCAGCGCGGAGACCTGCCGTTCGGAGAGCTCTTCGCCCCCGGAGGCGCGGGTCGGTGCGGTTTTCGGCTCCGTCTGTGCCCCGAGCCCCGCGCAGAACGCGGCGCCGAGCAGGAGAGTGGCGGCCGTGGGAGATGCTGGCATATCAGGATCGGGAACTCCGAAGCTGGAGTGCCTTCATTAGATCATGCCGGCCCGCGTTCGAGCGGGGCACGCCCGCGCCTGGCGTGCCCTTCCGGAATCCGCGGCTTATCGCTCTGTGGGCAGAATCGACGTGAACGACAGACCCTTGAAGCGCAGGCCCAGCACGGCCACCGCGCCCGATGAGACGCTGAAGTCCACCGAGCCGCGCTTGCCCTGCATCGTCGTGAGTTCGGGCCGGGATTTCAACACGAACGCCTCGCGCCTCTTCGCGCCCAGCGCAAGCGTGGAGACGCCCAGCACGGCGCCCTTGTCGTCGCGAGCCGTGATGGTTACCGTGACGTTGACCGAGGATGGATTCAGCACCGAAACCGCGGTGTCGAACGCCGTCTCGTCGAAAACAAGCGTGGCGCCGGTGGAGGTGGTGCTGGAAAACGGCACCGTGCCTTCCTGGTCGCTGTTGCCGGAGACGCTCTGCCGGAAAATCCCGTAGCCGATCACCCCGTCAGGCAGCGTCGCCTGGATCCAGCCTTGGGTGAGCGGGCCGACGTTGGGGATTTCCACGATGCCGGTGCCTTTGGCCGAGAGGCTGACGGTGGTCGTCGTGCCGATCCCGGAGATGTTCAGCGCGGAACCGTCGGCGCCAAAGAAGTCCACCGGCACCTGCACGGGAGAACCCGTAGTGTTGTGCACGTAGACCGCCGTATACCAGGCACCCGCGCCGGCCTGGGAGCCGAAGGCGAGCTGCGGCAGAACCTTGGGCGTGCCTGTCGTAGGCGCCCCCGCGGCAGCGGTGAGCGAAGTGGTGTAGATGTGGTCTCCAGCCTCGGTGCCGCTGTTGTTGGCGGCGTTGCCGGCAACGAAGAACGTGACATCGCCAGCGCCGGCGCTGGCCGGAGGCGTCCAACGCACATCCCACGTGGACGACGCGGAGGTGCCGGGCCTGGTGCCGGCCGTGCGGTGCGTGATGAACTGCAGGTTGCCGCCGATGGTCAACTGCGTGTTGGCGGAGTCGATTACCGCCAGCGTGCCTAGCGGCACTACAGGGTTCGAGGCGCTGCGCGCCGTAATCTCAAAACCCCAGCGTTGCGCGCTCGGGTCGCTCAACGTGATGCGCACCGTTACCGGCGTGCCCGGCGTCCAGTTCACCGCGTTGACAAGCGACACCTGCACCCTGCCGCCACCGGAATTCACCGTCCCCGTGTGGCAATCCGTGCAGTCCCCCTCTCCTGGGACCCCGGCGGCGCCCGCCGGTGCACCCGCGCTGTGCCCCCAGAGACTCTCCGCGGCCACCACTACTCCAATCAAAAGAAAAACGAGATGTAATCTTGATAATGAAGTCATGTCTATTGAACCCAAGTCCGATCTTCGAAGTTCTCAGACTAGCAATAGCAGGATTGCAAATTCCAAGGGAAGGGCCACCTCTGCGGAGTTGCGGCGTGGCGAGTTTCAGTTCATACGGATCCACGTCATGTGGGCCAGCCAGGCCTAAGTTGCCGCTTGCATCAAAATAGGTGAATGTGTAAACTGTAAACCACAGTCCAGATTTGCTTACCTTGGAGGAGGTCTTAAGAATGAAGAAAACTCTGGTATTGCTGTGCGTCATGGCGTGCAGCCTGCCCGCAGCGGTTTTCACCTTTAGTAATTCAGGTTTGATCACCATCCCGCTCTCCGGCGCTGGCACACCGTATCCCAGCGACATCTCGGCGG
>JACQZS010000341.1 GCA_016213725.1 Acidobacteriota bacterium
CGGCGCTTACTCCGCCACCAGCCGCACCGGCCCGAAGAGTCCCGAGCGTAGCGGCTCCAGTTGCGCCCACGGCTTCTGGCCGGAGGTCACTACGTTTGTCCGCGTCATCCGTTTCTCCGCCGGCAGCCGCGCGTCGCCCACCAGCCGGTTGTACCAGGTGTTGGTCACCTCCACCACCAGTTCATTCGTCCCCTCCTTCAGCGCGCCGCTGCACTCCACGCGAAAGGGCGCCGTCCAGACGATCCCCAGCGGCCGCCCGTTCAGCCACGCCTCGCCGATGGTCCACAGGTCCCCCAAGTCCAGAAACACCTTCCGCCCCGCCGTCTTCTGCCCCGC
Organism: Acidobacteriota bacterium; assembly: GCA_016213725.1. Lineage (GTDB taxonomy): Bacteria > Acidobacteriota > Terriglobia > Bryobacterales > Bryobacteraceae > Paludibaculum. Next base: position 337 of record JACQZS010000341.1, read on the forward strand.
GGAAAACTGAAAACTCTTCGAGTACCGCGCCGAGCCGGCGAAGAACCTGATCCCTTCCTCCCCGCTCTCCGTCCATGCTGCCAAACGCTCCATCGCTACTCCCGCCGGAGCGCCGCGCCCTTTCTCGAACTCCACGTTCCACACCCCTCCCAACACCGCCAGCTCCACCTCCGGCGGCCTGGGCTTGCGCACCGCGCCCGCCCGCGCCGGCCGCCGGAACACCACGAACATTGACCCGTTCCTGTCGAACTCCAGCGGCACCTCCACGCCATCCGCCGTGACAGTGTATTCCGGCGCATCCTCGATTGCCGCCGTCACCGGGTTCCACCGCTCAGGCGCGCGCCCCGCCACGCGGAACTTCGCCCTGCCCTTCACCGCCTGCGCCGTCGTGTTCCGTACGAAGTAGATCTCCGCCTCCGGCGTGCTCCTGTGGATGTAGTCGAACGGATCCGGCGCCGTAAAATCCGGCGCGATCTTCAATCCGGCCAGCACGTCCTTCAACGCGCTCCCCCAGATCACTCGCCCCTTGCCGTGTGCGCGGCTTCCGCTGGCCGTCTCCTGCGCGCCCCACAACCGCGCGGCTGACTCGCGCACGCGCCGGTCGCTCTCCGGAAATCCCTCCAGCCCCAGCGCCTGCCGCGGGCGCGGCCCCGCCACGGTGGCGCCCTGGGCCACCAGTTGCTCGATCTTCTCGAGCACTGCCGGGTTCGCCCCCGCCTCGTCCGGCAGCACCAGCACCGCGTAGCTTGGGCCGCCCGGCACGCTGAGCCGCCCGTTCTTCACCGTCAGCCGGTTCAGGATCACATCGGAGTTCGCCACATCGTAGTCGTAGCCGGCCGGATCCAGGTGCCGCGGCGGGATGAACTTGTACCCGCCGTCGCCGTAGTAGTAGAGGATATCCGCCACAAACTGGCCCTGCTGCAGCAGGAACGACGAGCGGCCCAGGTACTCTGCAAACGGCTTCACCTTCGGCCACCACGTCACATTCCGGTTCAGGTGCGTGCCGGCCAGATAGGCCCACCCCGGCAACCCCGCCTCCGGCGCGCTGTGCGCCCACGTGTGCCACACGAAGTGGTTCGCGCCCTCCACCAGCACGCGGTCCGCGCTCCACTTGATGTCCTGCGGCCCCTCCCGCCACTCTTCAAACGAGGTGAACGACTCCACGTGCACCCGCGGCTTCGCATACAGGTGCCCGGCCGACGCCGGCTCCTTCACCACCCACAGCCCGCTCACCTTCGGCCACCAGGGCCAGAACTCGCCCTGAATCTCGTCCACCGCCTTGTTCGCCAGCAGCGCGTCCACCGGCACGTTGTGGATAGGCGGCCCCGGCCCGCCTGCCTCGGACTTGATCGTCAGCCCCGCCGCGTGCGCCGCCTCCCGCGCCGCCCCGTAGTAGGCCTCCACCAGCACCTCGCCCAGCGTCTTGCGGTAGTCGAAGAGAAACCGGTCCGTCGCCTCTTCCGTGCCCACCCGCGCTCCGAAGATCGCCGGCAGGTACGGCGCCATGCTGTAGCCGCGCCGCCTCTGAAACTCCGCCGTGAATCCGGGCGACCACACCGGCCCGCGCACCTCGTAGCTCGCCAGGTACAGGCTCCCCAGGCCGCTCGTCCGCAGGTCGTTGCCGAACGTCTCTTTGAGCCGCGCGATGACGTAGTCCATGTGCGCGCGCGTCGCCTCGGCGCTCAGATGATCGGTCGCCCAGCCGTCGGAGTTCGGGCTGGGCACCTTCAGCCGCTCACCCGTGTTCATGCAGACGAAGCGCAGAATCGTCCAGCGGCCCGGCGGCGCGTCCCATCGCAGCCGCCCCTCGGCGTCCACGTGTTTCGACACGTCCACCAGCTCCGCCGGCCCCTCGAAGGCAAACGGCGGCAGGCCCGCTGAGGCAAACACCCCGCCCGCGCCTTTCGTGCTGCCGTCGTTGAAGTTGTCCACGCTCCACTGCCCGTCGTAGCCGATCGGTGTCGGGGCGTGAATCACCGCCGCGCCATTCGTGGTGTTGTCCGCCGAACGGCCCATCGCCACGTTCTGCCCCGCCATGTTGTAGAGCCCGAACTCCGCCAGCGTCCAGTGCGGTCTGGCGCTCTCGCGGCCGCTCAACAACCGCAGCCGCACAAACCGTCCGCGCGTCCCGGCCGGCAGCGCGAACCGCTGCGCCCCCGCCTCCGCCGCCAGCGTCCCCCGCAGCACCTCCCGGAAATCCTCGTCCCGCGATCCCGCCGCCGACACCGCCACGCTGAACTCCTTCACCGGCGTCATCTTCGCCGCCAACTCCGCCGCAGCGTTCGGCGTGCCGTTGTCCAGCACCACTTCTTTCAACTCGTGCACCTGGTCCGGAATCAGCCGCAACACCAGTTCGTGCCCCGGCCGCCGCTGCGCATCGCGTACCGCCAGAATCGCCACATCGCGCCAGAACGCCGGCTTGCCGTCCGCCCCCTTCGGCGCCGCCGGCGAGGCGATGGGAAACGGCAACAGCGCTTCCACCCTGCCGCCGCCCGCCGCCGCCTCTAGCGTCGTCTCCACCGGATAGAGACCCATGCTCGCGTGCCGCGGCTCAATCCAGTGCCCGCCCAGGTCCCAACTGCTGATCACCGATAGATCCATCGCCAGCCCCAGCGAGCGCGCCTGCGCCGCAGACCGCTTCAGGTTTGCCAGCCATTCCTTGCTCAGAAACGCCGGCCCGGCCGGTGGACGCGCCGCCTTGTCTCCGCCCGCGCCCATGTCGAACAGCAGCACCCCGCCGAATCCCGCGTCTTTCAACGCCTGCAAGTCCTTCTCCGCCGAGGGAGGATCCACGTAGCCATTCATCCACAGCCAGTAAGTGTCCGGCTTGGCCAGTTGCGGCGGTCTGCGAAAACCCTCTTCCAGACTCGGCGTCGAACGCCCCTGCGCCAGCAGCGCCGGCGCCATCAGCAGAATCAATGCCGCATACTTCATGGCCGCACTCCTCCCCTACCGCACTACCGCCGCTTCCACGCCCAGCGCCGCCGCAATCCGCTCCAGCGTGTGCGCCCTGTGCCCGATGCCCAGCGCGAAATGGTGCGTCGGCCCGGCCGCCACCCAGCGCTTCAGAAACGTGCGCACGTCCGGCTCGAAGAAGCCGCGCGTGTTCGTGTTGCCCGTCGCCGGAATCGGCCCGTGCACGCTCTGCCCTTCGGCCAGTACAAAGCGAAACCGCCCTTCTCTGTTCAATCCAATACTCAGCATCGTGATGGGCCCGTCCTTGATGCGGAACTCCACGCCCGCCCCGTCGCCCGGCTTGCCGTGGTACTTCACCAGGCTGCGCAGCACCGGCCTGCCTTCGGCGATGTTGATGTGGTGCGGCCCGTCGTGGCCCACCAGCACGAAGCCCTCCTGGAAGTCCACCGGATGAAACTCGGCGAAGCTGCCGCCAATGCCGATGCGGTCCATCAGCAGCATCGCGATGCACGTCTTCAGGTCGGATTCGCCGCACATCGGGAAGCCCGCCGCCGTCAGCAGCGAGTTGCCCACAATCAGGTTCGTCACAATCTGCCGCAGCCGGCTGCCCGGCTCGCCCTCGTAGTAGTAGGCCAACCCGTCCAGCTCGTGGTGCGCCACGAACTTGTCCAGCGTCACGGCCACGCGCGCCGCCGTCTCCAGGTGTTCCGGCGTCAGCTTGCGCGTCAGCGGATCGGACACCGGGTCCGGCGTGTCGAACAGGTTCAGGATCTCCACCTTCTTGGCCGCGATCTCAGTGGCCTCCACCTCGCGCTCCATCCTCAGCAGATCGTCCGCCTCGGTCTGCACGATGTGGCAGCCGAACGCCGCCGTCAGCGCCGTCTGGTCCGTCTGCATGTCCAGCATGTGCTCGATCGGGTGCCCGAAGTGGCCGATCCGCGCCCGCCGCACGGCGTGCAGCGCCATCGCCACGTCGCACCAGTCGCGGATCTCCGCATCGGCCTCCGGGTCGTTTTCGAGCGTCCCCAGAATCACCTCCGGCGCCGGCTTGCCCATGCGCAGCGCCACGCCGGTGAACTCCGGCACGGAACAGAAATCGTCGTTGGCCAGCTGCATGTGCGTGGTCGCGTTCGCGTAGTCCAGCGCCGCCCGCGGCTGCAGCGCCACCAGCACGATGGGCACGTCCAGGCTCCGCACAATCACGCCGAACGTCGCCGACGTCGCATAGGTGAGCATGTCGCAGAACACCAGGTCGAGGTCGGCCGCCTTCAGCTGCGCCGCCGTCCGGTAGGCGTCCTGCGCCTTGTCCACCATGCCGAAGTTGACCGTCTCCACGCCCGTCGCCCGCACCTTGCCCTCGAAAACCGCCAGCTTGCCCAGCAGTTCGTCGAGCAGCCCCGGGAACTGCCCCCAATAGACGTGATAGCCCACGCCAAAGATGCCCACCCGCGCCGTGCGCGCCTTCCTTCTCGGTACTCTCATGCCGTCTCTCCTCTCGCCGCCAGCACCAGCCATGCCGCCGGATAGAGCAGCGCCGACACCAGAAACACGGGTGCAAACGAATAGTGATCGATCACCGGCCCGGTCACCAGATTCGACAGCATCGCCGCCACCCCGCCGCTGGTTCCCGTCAGCCCCACCGCCGTAGCCACCTCGTGCCGCTCCACCGTGTCCCCGATCAGCGTGATGAAATTCGCGATCCACACCCCGTGCGCCATCATCAACAGCGCCATCAGCCCGATGGCCGCCCCCACCGTCGGCGCCGACGACGCCAGATACGAAGCCGGCGTGATCACCGCCGCACCCAACATCATCGCCAGCCGCGCCCGCCGCGGAGCCCACCCGCGAGCCACCAGACGGTCTGAAAATCCGCCCGCCGTCACATTTACCACACCCAGCGCGAAGAACGGAATCCACGTCCATGCCCCAATCTCCTGCAGCGACAGCCCGCGCTCCTTCGACAGGTACTGCGGAATCCAGAACATGTAGAAGTAGAACACCGGGTCGAACAGAAACCGCGCATACAGCAGCCGCCGCACCGGCCGGCGCGCCAGCAGCGACCCGAAGCTCACCGCCCGCCGCTCCTCCGCCCGCTCCGCCTCCATCCCGCGCACCGCCCACAACCACGCCGCCAGCCAGATCAACCCGATCAACGCCGTCCCCACAAACGCCCCGCGCCACCCCAACGCCCCCGCCGCCCAGGCCGTCAGCGGCGGCGCAACCACCGCCCCGAACGCCGACCCGCCGTTGGCAAATCCCACCGCCAGCGCCCGCTGCCGCGGCTCGGACCACTCCACCGCCCCCTTCGTCACCGCCGGGAAACACGCCCCCTCGCCCATCCCCAGGAAGAACCGCGCCAGCCCCAGGCTCGCCACCCCGCCCGCCAGCGCGTGCGCCGCGCTCGCCACAGACCATAGCCCCACCGACAGCGCCAGCCCAACCCGCGTCCCCAGCCAGTCCATCAGCCGCCCGCCCAGCGAGAACATCACCGTGTAGCTCAGCACGAACGCGAACACCACCCGCGAATACTCCGTGTTCGTCATGCCGAACTCGGCCATCAGCCTCGGCGCCAGCACGCTCAACACCTGCCGGTCCAGGAAGCTCAAAGCCGTGGCGAAGAACAGCAGCCCGCACAGCAGCCAGCCCCGCCGCCCGCCGCTTGAACTCGTTGGTTCTTTCATGTTCAAATACTGAACGCGAACGTCCATTGGAAGCACAGTAGTTCTATGCCACCCGCCTCCCGAAGTCAAGCTCGCACCATGCTCGACAAGGGCCTTACCGTCCTCGAAGCCGTGGAGTCCGCCGCGCAACCCCTCACCATTCAGGAGATCTCCGCCCACACCGGCCTCCAGCGCCTGGCCGTCTACCGCCTGCTCAACACGCTCCAGAGCCGCGGCTACGTGCAGCGCAGCGAGGACAAACGCTACCGCGCCTCCACCCGCCGCCGCCGCATGCTGGTGGGCTACCTCGCCCCGCTCGAAGGCAACCAGTTCCGCCTCGACGTCGCTGCCTCCATTGAGCGCGCCGCCGCCACCTCCGGCCTCGAAGTCCTCCTCCGCCACAACGACGAAGCCGACACCGCCGCCGCCCTCGCCAACACCCGCGAACTCATCGCCGCTCACATCGACGTCGCCATCCTCTTCCAGCCCGTCGAAGCCATCGGCTACCAGATCGCCGAACTCCTCAGCGCCGCCCGCGTCCCCTTCCTCACCGTGGAGCGCCCCATCCAGGGCGGCATCTATTTCGGCGCCAACAACTATCAGGCCGGCAAACTCGCCGGACAGGCCCTCGGCCACTACGCCCGCGAGCGCTGGCGCGGCCGCTTCGATCGTGTCGTCCTGGTCGAAGGCCCGCAAACCCGCACCAGCGTCCAGGCCCGCCTGGCCGGCGTCCTCGTCGGGCTCGAAGACGTGCTCGGTCCCATCCCACCTTCAGCCGTCCTGCACATCGAAGGCGGCGCGCACACCGACGCCAGCCGCCAGGCCATGGCCCGCCTCATCCGCCGCCTCCCTTCAGGCACCCGCCTCCTCGTCGCCGGCTTCAACGACCTCAGCGCCATCGGCGCCCTCGAAGCAGTGCAGGCCGCCGGCCGCGCCCGCGACGTCATCATCGTCGGCCACAACGCCGCCCGCGAAGGCCGCGCAGCAATTCTCCGCCCCGGCTCCTGCCTCCTCGCCTCCGTCGCCTTCTTCCCCGAACGCTACGGCGACCGCCTCGTCCGCCTCGCCTCCTCCATCGTCGACGGCCAGCCCCTCCCCCCAGCCGTCTACACCGACCACGCCGTCATCCATCGCTCCAACCTCCGCAGCTTCTACCCCGATCCCCACGCCTGAGCCCCCGGCGGCTGCGAAACCATGTAATCCAGGCGATTGACCAAAACCTGCACTTCGGATATTCTTATCGTGAATCGTGCACGGTTCCGGTAACGTTTAAGTTGTCTCCAGGAGCGCCCAAAATGACGCTTTCGCGCAAAAGACTTCAGGATTCTCTCGCCCACCGCCAGCCCGACCGCATCCCCATCGACTTCGGCGGCTCCGCCGTCACCGGCATCCATGTCTCCTGTGTCGCCGCCCTCCGCGACTACTACGGACTCGAAAAACGCCCCGTCCGGGTCCACGAGCCTTACCAGATGCTCGGCCTCGTCGAAGACGACCTCCGCGCCGCCATGGGCCTCGACGTCACCGGCGTCTTTCCCCGCAACACCATGTTCGGCTTCCCCAACTCCGAGTGGAAAGAGTGGGACTTCCGCGGCCTCAACGTCCTGGTATCCAAGGACTTCCTCGTCCGCGAAGAACCTGGCGGCGACATTCTCATCTACCCCGAAGGCGACCCCACCGCGCCCCCCAGCGGCCGCATGCCCCTGGGCAGCGCCTTCTTCGACACCATCATCCGCCAGCAGCCCCTGCAGGAAGACCGGCTCGACCCCGAAGACAACTGCGAAGAGTTCAAGCCCATCGGCGACGCCGACCTCGAGCACCTGAAGACCTCCGTCGCCGCCGCTCGAGGCTCCGGCTACGGCATCCTGGCCACTTTCGGCGGCACCGCCTTCGGCGACATCGCGCTGGTGCCGGCGCCGTTCCTGAAAAACCCCAAGGGCATCCGCGACGTGGCCGAGTGGTACATGTCCACCGCCAGCCGGCCCGAGTACATCCACCGCATCTTCGAGCGCCAGTGCGAAGTGGGCCTCCAGAACCTGGCCCGCGTCCACGCCGCCATCGGCGATTCGGTGGATGCGGTATTCCTCTGCGGCACCGATTTCGGCACGCAGAGTTCGCAGTTCTGCTCCGTGCGCACGCTCAAGAGCCTGTGGTTCCCCTACTACAAGGCGGTGAACGACTGGGTGCACGCCAATACCTCCTGGAAGTGCTTCAAGCACTCCTGCGGCAGCGTGGAGAAGTTCTTCGAGACCTTCATCGAAGCGGGCTTCGACATCATGAATCCCGTGCAGTGCTCGGCCGCGGGCATGGAGCCGGAGAAACTCAAGGCCCGCTACGGAGACCGCATCGTTTTCTGGGGCGGCGGCGTCGATACGCAGAAAACCCTGCCGTTCGGCACCCCGGAACAGGTGCGCGTGGAGGTGCTGCGGCGCTGCGAGATCTTCGCGCCCGGAGGCGGCTTCGTCTTCGACGCGATTCACAACATTCAGGCCGGCACGCCGGTCGATAACATCGTGGCCATGCTCGATGCGGTCCACGAATTCAATGGAGCGCAAGTCAATGCCTGAACTTCAGAAGCTATATGACGCCGTTCTGAACGGCGACCAGAAGACGGCCGTGGCCATCACCCAGGAGGCGCTTGCCGCCGGCGTGGATCCCATGGAACTCATCACCAACTACATGGTTCCGGCCATGGACAAGGTGGGATCGCTGTTCGAGTGCGAAGAGTACTTCGTGCCGGAACTGCTGCTTTCGGCCCGCGCCATGAAGGGCTCGCTGGAACTCCTGCGCCCGCTGCTGGCCGCCGCCGGCGCTCAGCCCGCCGGCCGGGTCGTCATCGGCACCGTCAAGGGCGACCTGCACGACATCGGCAAGAACCTGGTGGCTTCCATGCTGGAAGGCGGCGGGTTTGAAGTGATGGACCTCGGCGCCGACGTGCCGCCGGAGAAGTTCATCGAAGCCGTGCGCGCGCGCAACGCCAACATCGTCTGCCTCTCCGCGCTGCTCACCGTAACCATGCCGGCCATGCGCACCACCATCGACGCGCTGAAGACGGCGGGCGTGCGCGAGCAGGTGAAGGTGATGGTGGGCGGAGCGCCCGTCACCCCGCAGTTTGCCGACGAGATCGGCGCCGACGGCTACAGCGACAACGCCAGCGCCGCCGTCGGCCTGGCCCGCAAGCTGGTCAAGCAGGGCTGAGATGGAACGGAGTTTCTACCTCGGCCTCGCCGCCACAGGACTGCGCATGCCCATCGGCGCCGACCTCGTTTTGCACGAGCAAGGCGGCGCGGAGTCGATTCTTTACGACGCCGAGCGCCTCGGCAAAGTGGTGGCCGATGCGGCCGTCCGCTATAAGACGCCGCTCGCGTTTCCGCTGATGGACCTGCGCCTGGAAAAGGCCGATCTGCTCTCCCTGCTCGGCGTGCCCGAAACAGAAGTGGACCTCTACCACTTCCACACGGCGCCCGAGTCCGGCCAGGTGGAGGCGGTGCTGCGCGGCGGCGGCCGGCCCTTCTCCGCGCGCATCCAGGCCAACCAGGGCGCCGTGCGTTACATCGCGGAGCAGACCGGCCTCCTGCCCGTCGGCATGCTTATCGGCCCCTTCTCCCTCATGACGAAGCTCGTTGCCGATCCCATCGCCCCAGTGGCAATGGCCGGCGCGGGCGTTACCGCCGAGGAGGACGACGGCGTCCGCATGGTGACGCGCTGCCTCGACATGGCGCTGGCCACCGTGCTGCGCTCGGCCCGCGCCCAGATCGCCGCCGGCGCCAAGGCGATCATCGTCTGCGAGCCCGCCGCCAACACCGTCTACATCTCCCCCCGGCAGTTAAAGGGAGGCTCCGACATCTTCGAGCGCTTCGTGCTGGCGCCCAACCGCCAGCTCTGCGCCCTGCTGGCCGCGCACGGCGTCGACCTCATCTTCCACGACTGCGGCGAGCTGCTCACCGGCATGGTGCGCCAGTTTGCCGAAGAGCTGCGCCCGGCCGTCATCAGCCTGGGCGCCAGCCGCAGGCTATGGGAAGACGCGGCCGTCGTTCCGAAGGACATCGTGCTCTTCGGCAACCTGCCCACCAAGACGTTCTACTCCGACTCCGCCATGCCGGTGGAGGAAGTAAGGCGCCTGACGCGGGAAACCGTGGCGAACATGAGGGCGTGCGGCCACCCTCACATCTGCGGCTCCGAATGCGACGTGCTGCACGTGCCCGACGCCGCCGCCACCATCCGCCACAAGGTGGAAGTGATGCTGGAGGCGTGATCCGAATCGCCCGCCAGGCCTGGCCTTCAGGCCCTGGTTCCCACCACCGCCAGGTACTCTCCATCCACCACGGTCCGGCCATTGCGAGACTGGTTGTGCGTCGCCCACAACTCGACCAGATTCTGCCGCAGCGACACCTGCTCTTCCTCGCCGAGCGACGCAAACGCCCGGTTCATGGGACCGTAATACTGCCGGAAGAACTCCACCACCTCGGCCGGTGAAAACGGGTAGTCGAACCGGTAGTTCACCCGCGTCAGCCGCAGCTCTTTCATGCCGCTGCCCAGGCGCTCACGTACCGTCTCTTCCTGGCCCCAGAGCACCGGCGAAGGCATGCCGGGAGGCGCAATGAACTTGGCGATCACCCGGAACATCTTCCCGATGAGACCCTCCGGCGTCCAGTTGGCCATCGCAACCAACCCGCCCGGCCGCACTACGCGGAGCATTTCGCTGGCCACAAGTTCCGGCCGCGGCGCGAACATCGCACCGTACAGCGTCGCCAGCGCGTCGAAGCTCCCGTCGGCATAGGGCAGCTCCTCCGCATCACCTTCGTCGAACGCCGCGTCTAAGCCCTCATGACTGGCCCGCCCGCGAGCCTCCTCAATCGAATTCGTGGCGATATCCACGCCCGTAACCCGCAGCCCGCGCCGGGCCGCAACCAGAGCCAGCTGCCCCGACCCGCAGGCCACATCCAGCAGCCGGCTGCCCGCCGGCACTTCCAGCCGGTTCAGAAAATCCACCGCGCTCTGCTCCATATAGCGCGAAAAATAGTCGTAGTCGCCAGCCATCCAGGTGGCCTTCAGCCGCGCTTTCAAAGTCTGCAGTGTGCCGTTGGCAGGGCCTGCGCCCGCGTGAGAGTTCGGTGTCGCTGTGGTCATCGTTGCATCTCCTTGCTCTCTACAATGCCCCACATCCCGGCAGAATCATTTACCCTTGCGTCCGGATTCCCTTGCAGCGCATCCGGATCTCTGCCATTCTGAGGAAACCTCACTGGGATTTCAGCAATGCCCGTCCCTCCGCACGTCGACCCGCTGTCCGAAATCCTGACCGATCTGAAGCTCGACTCAGCCTTTTTCTTCAACGCCGAATTCGCCCCGCCCTGGTGTGTCCACTCGCCGCCATCCCGCGATTACGCCCCTCACCTGTCTCCGCGTGCCGGGCATCTCATTATTTTTCATATGCTTACGGCTGGCTCGATGTACGCCGGACTCGACCGGGACACAGACCGTGTCTCGCTTTCGCCGGGCGAGGTCATCGCCTTCCCTCACGGCGATGCCCACGTCCTTGGCAGCGGCGCCGGCGTCCACCAGATAGAGGCGGGCGACGCGCTCGCTCACGTCCGCCGCCGAGGCCTCGAACTGGCGCGCTTCGGCAGCGGCAAAGACTCCACTCGCGTTGTCTGCGGCTTCATGGCTCTGGATTCTCAACTCGGGCCCGCGGTTCTGGCGGGTCTGCCGCCCATGCTGAGGGTGAGTCTCCGCCAGGATCCCTCCGGCCACTGGCTGGAGAACTCCATCCGCTTCTCGGTCACCCAGGCAGCGGCTTCCGGCGACGGCTCGCGCGCCGTTCTCGCGCGCCTGGCCGAGACCCTCTTCCTGGAGGTGATCCGCCGCTACATCCAGCAATCTCCGGAAGCCGTTTCCGGATGGCTCGCCGCCCTGCGCGACCCGGCTCTCGCCACGGCCCTCTCACTGCTGCACAACCGGTCCAGCGAGCCCTGGACGCTGGCCGCCCTCGCGCGCGAATCCGGCCTGTCCCGCTCCGTGCTGGCGGAACGATTCAAGTCCTGCCTCGGCTACTCTCCCATGGCCTACCTCACCCGCCGGCGCCTGCAACTGGCGGCACGCCTGCTGGCCGCTCAGCAGATGAGCGTGGCGGAGATCAGCGCGGCCTCCGGCTATGAATCCGAGCCCGCCTTCCACCGCGCATTCAAGCGCGAATTCGGCGTGCCCCCAGTGCGCTACCGCACCGGTCTTTCCAAGCCGCAGGAGACGGAACGGTGATGCCTACTTCCTAATCGACTGGCCTGATCGACTGGCCGGCGGGTTTCACAGGCCTACGCTGGACGCTATGCTGGTAGTTCCCTCCCTGCATCATGCCCCACTTCGAACCCTGGCAGTGGATGATCGGCATCCTCTGCGCCTTCAACGTCGGCGTAGCCAAAACCGGTGTACCGGGCCTCGGCATTCTCGTGGTGCCGATGATCGTGCTCACCGTCGGCAATGCCAAGACTTCGGCCGCCTGGCTGCTGCCCATCCTCTGCACGGCTGACATCTTCGCCGTGGTCTACTGGCGCCGCCACGCGGCCGCCGGACGGCTGTTTTCGCTGGCGCCCTGGGCGCTGGCCGGCATGGCCGCCGGCGCCGCGGCTCTGTCTCTGGACGAACGCTACCTGCGTCCCATGGTGGGCGGCATCATCTTCCTGATGCTGGTGGCCTATCTCATCCGGAAGCGCAGCAAGAACCCCGCCGCCATCACGCCGCATCCCGTGCTTTACGGCGTCAGCGCCGGCTTCGCCACCACGGTGGCCAACGCCGCCGGCCCGGTGATGAACCTCTACCTGCTGAGCAAGCGCCTGCCCAAGGAAGAGTTCATCGCCACGGGCGCCTGGTTCTTCTTCATCATCAATCTCACCAAGGTGCCCATCTACGCCTGGCACGGCATGTTCAGCCGCGAATCCCTGATGTTCGACCTGATGATGGTTCCGGCCGTCTTCGCCGGCGCGATGAGCGGACGCAAGATCGTCGATCACATCTCGCCGCAGCTGTTCGAAAACCTGGTGATCATTCTCACCGCGGTCTCGACGCTGCTGCTCTTCCGCTAAGCAGCCGCGCCGTGTCGCGGGCGATCATCAGCTCTTCGTTGGTGGGAATCACCAGCGGCGTGAAGCCGCCCAAAGACTGAACGCCAGCCAGAATCCGTTGCCGGATCTCGGCGCGGTTCTCGCCGATGCCGCCGGTGAAGACCACGGCGTCGGCCCCGCCCAGCGCGGCCCAGAACGCGCCGATGTACTTGATCACGCGGTAGCAGAAGACGTCGATGGCCAGTTCGGCCCGCACATCGCCGCCGGCCGCGGCCTGCACCAGGTCGCGCATGTCGTTGGAGCGGCCGGAGAGGCCCAGCAGCCCGCTGCGCTTGTTCAGCATCGCTTCCACTTCTTCCAGCGCCATGCCGCGCGAACGCACCAGATGGAAGATCACGCCCGAATCCAGGTCGCCGCAGCGCGTGCCCATCACCAGCCCTTCCATCGGCGTGAAGCCCAGCGAGATGTCCACCGCACGGCCGCCGTCCACGGCGCAGATGGAGCAGCCGCTGCCCAGGTGGCAGACGATCAGCTTCGCTTCGGCCGGATCGATGGCCAGTTCCTCGGCCGCCTTCGCGCTCACGTAGCGGTGCGAAGTGCCGTGGAAACCATAGCGGCGGATGTGGTCGTGCTCATAGAGTTCCAGCGGCAGGCCGTAGAGGAACGCCCGGTGGGGCAAGGTGTGAAAGAAGGCCGTATCGAAGACGGCCACATGCGGCAGGCCCGGCAGGAGGATGTGCGCCGCCCGGTAACAGGCCAGGTTGTGCGGGTTGTGCAGCGGCGCCAGCTGGCAGCACTCCTCGATGATCCGCTCCACCTCCAGGTCCATGACGACAGACTCGCGGAAGCGCTCGCCCCCGTGCACCACGCGGTGACCCACGCCGTCCACCTCGCCGGCCTCCGACAACGCCAGCCGCACCGCTTCGGCGTGGTCCGCGGCCTGGCCGCCGGCTTCGCCGATGCGCTCCACCGCGCCCTTGAACAGCACACGCTCGCGCCCGGGGACCACTTCAATCCCCTGGTACTTCAGCGAAGAGCTGCCGGCGTTCAGGACGAGAATCCGCATTGAAATGAGTGTAGCCCAGGTATGGCACAGGCTACGCGGCAGGCCGGTTTCCGCCGGGCGGCGATTTGCGCTCCCCGGTTTCGCCCTTTCTCCGGCCGGGCGGGCGCGGCGCCCAACTGTACTTTCTTGCACGTTTTTAAGGCAACTTGGTATGATTTAAGTGATCCCATGCGTAAGGTACCTCTGAGCCAATCCCTGCGAATCATCCAACAGGGGTCGTTAAATTGGCTGGCGCAGCGGCCCATCGTGGTCTCCTTCGAAGTCACAGACTCCTGCACCTGCTACTGCAAGCACTGCGACCACGGCGGCCCGAAGGACGACAGCCGCAACCTGCGGCCGCAGGACTACCAGCGCTACATGGAAACCCTGCAGCCCTGCGTCGTGCAGGTCTCCGGCGGCGAGCCGCTGATGCGGGAAGATCTCTCCGAAGTAGTGCGCAACATCAAGCAGCCCAACGGCTTGCCCTACATCATCCTGGTTTCGAGCTGGTCTCTGATGACCCCGCAACGGTACCTGGAGCTGCGCGAAGCCGGCGTGGACCAGTTCTCGGTTTCGCTCGACTTCCCGGACTCGCGCCACGACGATTTCCGCCTGCTGCCAGGCCTCTACCAGCACCTGAACGAAGTGATCCCGCAGTGCGCCGCTTACGGCTACGACGACATCGTGCTGAACACCTGCATCACGGCGGCCAATCTCGGCGAGATCAACAGCAACGCCGACCAGGCCGAAAAGTGGGGCGTGAACATCTGCTACAGCGCCTATTCGGCACGCCGCACGGGCTGCCGCGAGCTGTTCCCCGGCACGCCGGAGATGCTCAAGGTGCTGCATGAGCAACTGGATACCATCGAGAAGCGGCGCGACGAATCGAATTGGATCGTGAGCGCGCCCACCACCATCTCGCACACCCGCGAGTACTTCGAGAACGGCGGCATGAGCGGCTGCAAGGCCGGGCTGCGCTTCCTGGTGGTGACGGCCGACGGCAAGCTGCAGCCCTGCTCCATGCAGTTCCACCGCTACGAATTGAACGAGCAGCAGAAGCTGGTGCGGGAGTTCACGGAGAAGAACACGTGCGACGAATGCTACGTGGCCATCCGCTCGAACCTCGACAAATCGTTCCCGCAGCTGCTCAAGGAAAACGTCTCGAACTACTTCAGCTTCAGCTCCGGCAATGAGAGCAATGGCAACGGCAAGCGCAGCGCCGCGGCCGGCGGCGGCTGCTAAGTTCGAACCCGCGGATCAAAACAGAGGGCCTTCGGCGGTTGCGCTGAAGGCCCTTTGCATTTCCGGTCAGGCGCCGGCGCGGACCACCACCTTGCCCATGGGCCCCTCGGCCAGCCGGCGGAAGGCGGCCGGCACCTCTTCAAAGGCGAATACCCGGTCCACCACGGGGCGGCGGTTCAACGAATCCAAACGGCGGACGATTTCGGCCCACGCGGCCTGCGCGCCCTCGGGCGTGTAGTCGCCCACGGAGACGCCGCCGATGCGGTTGCGGCGGAAGAAGAGCGTGGCGGTATTGAACTCGGGCACGGGGCCGGCGCTGCGGCCCACCACGCTGATGCGGCCGGCGTAGCCGAGCGTGGCGATCACCTGGTTGAAGAGCGCGCCGCCGACGGAATCGACGGCGTAGTCCACCTTCAGCGGATCGATGGCGGCCAGAATGTCCTTGCGCAGCGAGGGCGAGGCGGGGTCGAAAACATGATCGGCGCCGAGGCCGCGCAGAGTCTGCGCCTTGGCGGCGCTGCGCGAGAGCGCCACCACGGTCAAACCCATGGACTTGCCGAGCAGCACGCTGGCCACGCCGATTCCGCCGGAGGCGCCGGTGACCAGCAGCACCTGGCCCGCTTCCGGAACGCCGCCCCATTGAACCAGCGCCTGCCAGGCGGTGAGAAACACCAGCGGCGCGCCGGCCATCTGCTCTTCCTCCCAGCCCGCCGGAACGGGAGCCAGCGAGGCGGCGGGAACAACTGCCTTTTCGGCCAGCGTGCCCCAGACATTGACACCGGCCTCGCAGCGCAGAATGCCCGCGGTCTGGCCCGGCGCGACGCTGGTGACGCCTTCACCGACGGCCTCCACCACGCCGACGCCATCCCTGCCAAGGATGTGCGGCAGCGCCGGTTTTGCCGGGTATTGAGCCAGGGCCAGGAAGGCATCGGCGGGGTTCAGGGCGGAGTATTTCATGCGCAGCAGAACCTGCCCGGGGCCGGGCCGTGGAGTTTCCACTCCGGCCAGCCGCAACTTCTCAACGCCTTCGTAGGATTCCATCAACCAGGCACGCATGGTCTTATTGTCGCGCCATGCAGGCAGGCAGATCCAGGGCGGCTCGCATCAGATGAGACGCCAGGCGGCGCGCGGCGCGCGGGCGAGCAGGCGGGAGGCCTCGGGCTGGTTCCGGAAGTCCTCTCTGGCGGAGTCCCAGTGCAGCTTGAGGCCGGTCTTGTAGCTGATGTTGCCGAGATGCGGCACGATGGTGGAGCGGTGGCCATCCTCGATGCGGGCCGCGGGCGGGCGGAGCCCCTGGATGGCTTCCACGAAGGCTTTGGCATGCAAGGCAGTGGCGTCAGCGCCGGCCACCTGCTTGCGCTCCATGCGGAAGGCGGGGCCGCCGGCGGCGGCGCGCGCGGGCCACGAACTCGGGGAGAGCTCGGGGAAGATCTCGTAGCCGATGCGGTCGGCGAGGAGCGTTCCGTTGGTGCCGTAGAAGGCCATGCCGTTGGGCCGGTCGTAGGGGCCGCGGGCGTTGTAGTATTTCATGCCGGGCGTGCGGACGCCGAGGCCGAGGCCGTTGGTATGGATCCCCTCATAGACGAGGACGAAGCCGGGGTATTCATAGGTGACGCTGAGCACGTCCGGCATCTCTCCGGCGTCGTTGAGCGAGAAGCGGCCGCCGGTGGCGTTGGCGGTGCGGGGCGCATCCGCGCCCATGATCTGGTGCACGGTATCGAAGCGGTGCGTGCCGTAGTCGGTGATGTAGCCGCCGGAGTAATCCCAGAACCAGCGGTAAGTGGAGAGGAAGCGCTTGCGGTTGTACGGCACCAGCGGCGCGGGGCCGCAGTACATGTCCCAGTTGAGGCCTTCGGGGGCGGGCTCGTCGGGCGCGCGGCCGATGCCGTCGGGGATCATGTTCACGGTGTTCCACACGCGCACGAAGTGCACTTTGCCCAGCTGCCCGGAGCGGACGATTTCGGCGCACTCGGCGAAGTGCGGCGCGGAGCGGTGCTGCATGCCCGGCTGGACGAGACGCTTGTAGCGGCTGGCCGCATCGACGATGGCCCGGCCCTCGCGGATGGAGTAGGCCAGCGGCTTCTCGACGTAGACGTGCTTGCCGGCCTGGCAGGCCAGCACGGCGGCGGCGGCGTGCCAGTGGTCGGGTGTGGCGACCAGAACTGCGTCGATCTCTTTGTTGTCGAGCAGGCGGCGGAAGTCGGCGTGGGCGGAACAGCCGGCTCCGGCCCATTCGCGGGCTGCGGCGGCGTTCCTGTCATAGACGTCGGCCACGGCGATGAACTCGGCGCCGGCGTCCTTCATGAAGCGCGCCACGTACCGGCCGCGGCCTCCGCAACCGATGAGGCCGAGGCGGGGCGGCGCGCCGGCCGCGGAGGCTCGGACGGCAGGCAGGGCGGTAAGGGCTTCGCGGCGGGTCATTCCTACAGGGATATAACACTTCCGGGCGCAGCACGGCGGCGGCGCGAGCCGGCTCAGGCGCGGGAAGGCGTGGAGGGAGAGTCCGGACCGCCCGCGGAACGGGCCTCGCGCCCGGATGGAGGCGTGGGTACGGAGTCGAAGTGGAGCGGGTCCCGCAGGTTCTGCAACTCGCGGTAGTAGTAGAGCGCGGTGGGGCGGCGGTTGCGGAACTCGAGGCTCTTCAGGAATTCAATCTCCTCGTCGGTGATGTTGGCGCTGAGGATGGGATCGCGCAGGAACTCCTCGAAGCCCGGCTCGATGAAGCGCGGCTGCTGCGGTTCGCGCTCCACGAATTCGAAGCGCTTCAGGTGGCCGAGCGTGAGCCTGTGGTTGAGCGCGATCTCCATGCCGAAGGTCTCGAGGTCGATGTCCCAGGACTCGATCAGCGGCTCGAGGAACGCCACGCAGTTCTCCACCGTGACGTGAAACACATCCGTGTCGAGGAACTCGAGGATCCGCACGCGCATGTCCTGGTAACTGCGGCGGCTGAGACGGGCGATCATGCGGAGCCAGGATTCGCTCTGAAGTTCTTCGCTGGCCACGCCCTTGGCCACGTCGAGCAACTTCTGCGTGACCAGCCGCTCGATCTCGCCGAAGGTCTCTTTCTCGAAGATGTCGCGGACCAGGTTCCGGCGCTCCGGCACGCACTTGGCGAGCACCAAGCTGCGGAAGTCCTTGAAGAGCGGCTGGGGGGGATTGGAGATCTTCCGCTTCAGATCCTCGATGCGCTGGGCCTGTGCCAGCCGCGAGAGCTCCCCGGACGGCAGTTGGAGCACGGCCTCGAACTTGGTGTAGATGTCGCTCCGTTCCGGAGCGGGCGGCGTTTTCTTGCCCGCAAGTAGTTGGGAGACGTAGGACTCAGTGACTTCGGCGGCGACGGCAAGGTCGCGCTGATCCAGCGAGAGGGCCTTCAGCCGGTGGCGGACAACGAGCGCAAACTGCATAGAAAGTTTACCGAATTTGATTAAGCTACCAGGTTCATTGTGACCAATCCTTGCTTGACAAGCAAATCTGATTCACCTAATATGGTTAAGGAACAGAAACTCTTTCTCTTCTGCGGAACACCTGAGCTAAGTCATCTATCCGCCCCCCTCACTTAGCGATGCGCAGAACTCGGGAGGAAGTGATGTTCTATCCAACGACAAAAGCGACGGGCAGGAGCTACACGGCGACCATCGCGTTGGCGAGTGTCGCGGTGGTGTTCATTCCGGCGTGCATTCTGCTCTCCGCGCCGGTAACGCCGGCGACCGCACGCGTGGCGGTGGCGGCCAGCGCCGGGTTTCTGACGATGGCGTGGGGCAACTGGCGGCGGAACTCGCGGCTCACCATCCCGACGATCACAGCTCCGGGTGTGGAGTAAGCGCGGCGCATGACGCAATTCACACTCAAACTCACAAGCAAAGAAGTGGAACTGCTGGCGGGCTTGGCGGCGGATCAGCTTTTCCGGCGCGAGTTCATCGATCCGAAGATGCCGGGTTACCGGGCGGACCTGGCGCACGGCAAGGTGCTGGTGGAGCGATTGAGGGCCCTGCTGGATCCTCGACAGGCCCTAAAGACAGAGCGTTTGTCCTCGAACAAGCGTCTGGGGGCGGCAAGATGAACGGAGAGCGAGGCGCCGATGCCATTTGATCAGTTGTTCCCGCGAGCATTCACGGCGGCGTCGGTGCGAATGTATGCGCCGGCGCTGCCCGGGGTGTATGGGATTTCGAATGCGCGGGAGTGGCTCCAGATCGGATCGGCCGAGAATCTGCAGGAAGAGCTGCTGCGAATCCTGGTGGAAGGCGGAACTTCAATGCGCGGGCAGGCGCCGACCGGCTTCTCGTACGAGACCTGCGAGGTGGGCGCGCGGGAACCGCGGCGCAGGGCACTGGAGCTCGAATATGCACCGGGGCGAAACCGCGAGGCAGGCGGGCGATGACGTATATCCTGAACGGCTTCTCGCAAGAAGGAGAATACCGCGTGTTCTCATTCGAGGGGATCGACTCAGAGCGCGTTCGAACGACGTTCCTGGTGCGCATTCACCTGGCGCTTTCGAGGCAGTACGGAATCCGGATCCAGGACCTGCCGCTGCTTTGCAAAGGGGTGCTGGAGCGCAGCGGCGAGGAGCCGGCCAGCCCGACCACCACCTTTACGGAACGCGAGATGGACGAGTATGCCAAAGTAGCCGCGGCGAGAGTCGCCGCGACACAGAGAACCGGGCCGCGCAAACCCGCAGGAGCCAACCTCGGAGCAGCCTGGCGCACACCTCCTCAGGGAGAGTGATGGCAGGGCTGGAGATGAGAGGAGACTCGACCCGGCAGATGGAAGAGATGACGACAGAGAACGGACCGATTCGCGAAGAACAATGGCGTGCCTGGGCGCACCTGGCACGGCGAGGCGCAGAAGAGCGGGAACGGCGGAGAAACCGCCGGGCGGGCATCGCTGCGGCAATGATGATGGCCGGACTGATTTCGTGTTACCTGGCGAACAGGTAACGGAGCGGGCGGCCCAAGAGATTCGATAACGAGATTAGCGAAAAGAAAAGAGACAGCATGACGAACATTTTTGTAGGGAACCTCAGCTTCCGGACGACGCAGGACGAGTTGCAGGAGGCATTCGCGAGCTTCGGCGCAGTGGAGCGCGTGAACATTGTCACGGACCGCGACAGCGGACAATCCCGGGGATTCGCGTTTGTGGAGATGACCGACCGGGCTGCCGCGCAAACGGCGATCGAGCGGATGCACGGCACGGAAATGCACGGGCGCACGCTGAACGTGAACGAAGCGCGGCCGAAGGAGCAGGGCGGCGGGGGGCGCGGTTTCAGCCGCCGGTAGTAACCCGCAACCAGTTCGGGATTGACAGAGTGGCGGCCTCTCCGGAGGCCGCCATATTCTTGTCTGCCGGGCTTTCGGCTGCGGGATCGCGCAGGCTGTCCGGGGCGGCCCGAGTCCGGCCGCCTGTTCTCCCGGGGCGGCGGCCCGGCGCTCATCAACGGATGACGTCGAGGTCCTTGCCGTAGACGACCTGGCCCTGAAAATGGTCCTGGATCTCTTTCAGCATCTGCTGCGGCGGCTGCCCCATGGGGAGTTGGTGATAGAGCACCAGCTTGCCGGGCCGCAGCCGCGCCGCCAGCTGGCCGAGATCCGGCGCCGAGGTGTGATAGGCGGCATGGTAGCGGCGCCACTCCGGCGTGCGCTGTTCCCAGCCTTTCCGGCAATACACTTCATGCACCAGGATGTCCGCCCCGGCGGCGGCTTTTTCGAGCGAAGCGCTGAGAGTGGTGTCGCCAGAGATGACGATCACCTTGCCCGGCGTTTCGAAGCGGTAGCCGTAGGCGTGCTTCCACGCGCCGTGGTTGACGGGGAAGGCGATGACGCGCACCCGCGCATCGCGGTAGATCTCGCCGGGTTTCACATCGTGCGCCCGCACGGCGTAAGCCTTGGGCTCAGCGGGCTCGAGGTCTTTTAGGCGGATGTCCATATCTTCGCGCCATGCCTGGAGAATATGGCTGGTCATGGCGCGCAGGCCCGGCGGGCCGTAAACCTCCAGCGGCGAGAGCCGCCCGGTGACGGCGGGCGTGAAGAGAAAGTCCGGGTATCCGGCGGTGTGGTCGGAGTGCAGATGCGTGATGAAGAGTCGCGTGAGCTGCTTCATCGGGATGCCTGCCTGGGCGGCGCGGCGCACCACGCCGGGGCCGCAATCCACCACGTAAGCGGCTTCGCCAACCACCACCGCCACCGCCGGGCCCATGCGATCCGGCTCAGGATTCGGAGTGCCGGTGCCCAGCAGGATCACGCGGGCGTCCTGAGCCTGAGCGGCGGCCAGCAGAAGAAAAGCCCAGGCGAATCTCACCACAGGAATTGCACCCCTCCGCGGAAGGTGCGGCCTTCGTTCAGCGTGTTGGTGATCTGGCCGAAGTTGCCGTTGGCGAGTTCCAGCCCGGGTTCGGCGAACTGCGGCGTGTTGGTGGCGTTGATGGTCTCCAGGCGGAAGGCGATCTTCCGCGCGGAGTCGAGGGTCCAGGTCTTCTGCAGGCTGGCGTTGAGATTGCGGATGCCGCCCTTGCGGAATGTGCTGCGGCCCAGATTCCCACGCGCATCGGTGGGCTGGATGAAGCCGAAGGCGGAGCGCGGCAGAAGCTGGCGGGAGGTATCGGGATTGCCGACGGTGCGGCCTAGAATGGACGGATCCAGCAGAATGGGCCGGTCGTTGCCGTTGCCATCGACGTTGCCGTAGCCCGGCGCATCGCTGCCGGAGACGACGGTGAACGGCGTGCCCTGCTTCAGCAGCAGCACGGCCGAGAGATTCCAACCGCCCCACAGGTGGTTGCGGCCCGGCAGTTCATAGTTGCCCCGGCAGAGGAAGGAGTGCGGCTGATCGAACGTGCTGAGGCCGTGCATGTCGGCGCGCGTCTCGTATTCATAGGCGGCGCGGGACAGGCGCGTATCGGCATCGTAGGCGGTATTGGTGTAGGCGCTGCCGAGATCGATGGCTTTTGACCACCAGTAGGCGGCCTCCAGGCTGAGGCGATGCCAGCGGGGCGTGAGCACGGTGGCGCGGCCGGCGTCGAAGTAGCCGCGCGAGCCGTTGAGCACCCAGCGGAAATCGGCGATGGTGTGATCCGGGCGGCGGTCGTTGATGGTGGCCGTGGTTTGGGGAATGCCGGGGACCGGGTGCGCGCGGTTCCGGTACCACATGAGCAGAAGCTTCTGCGAACGGCTGCCGACGTAGCCCAACTGGATCCGCCAGCGGGCGGGCAGCTCGCGCTCCCAGCTGGCGTTGTACTGGACGCTGTAGGGCGTGGCGAGTTCCGGGTCCAGCGCGTAGATATTGCCTTTGACCTTGGAAGGGTCAGTGAGCAGCGGATGCGCGAGGTTGGGCGCGGGCACGACGATCTTGACGCTGCCTGGCGGGCTGAAACGCACTTGCGAATAGGTGACGGGGAAGATCTCGCCGAATTGCACACCGCCGGCCGCGCGGAGCACACCCCAATTGCCGGGCAGGCGCTGCGCCAGGCCGAGAGAAGGCGCCCAATTGTTGAGGTCGCTCGAATAGGGAATGGTATTAAGGCTGTTCACTTCGTAGGGCACGGTGACGGGCTGGTAGCGGAGGCTGTATTGGACGGTGAGATTCGTGGTGGGGCGGGATTGGCCTTCCCCATAGAACTGCATTTCCCAGTTGCGGAAGCCGCGGTGGATATTGCCGATGGAAACGATGTGCTGGGAGGGAACGCCCATGCGGAGGTTGGTGATGGAATCGCGGCCGAAGTCGTTGCCGAAGGAGAAGTAGCCGCGGTGGGCGTCGGTCTCCGCGCCGTTCATCTGGCGGCGGTCGACGCCGAAGCCGAGGGACCACTGGTGGCGGCCATTGATGCGCCGGAGGCGGCCAGCGGTGCGGTAGAGATTCATGGCCCGGTCGAGCGGAATGATGGCTTGCGGCCCCAGGGTTTCCAAACCTCCAGTGGAAATCATGGGGCCCACTGCATTGGGCTCTGGAACGAGCAATGAACCCAGGCGGTCAAAGCCGAGGGTGAAGTCCGTGATCAGGCGCGGATTCCAGCTGCGGGTCCAGGTGGCGCGTGCGCGATGGTTCTTATTCGTGGTGTCGGGGTTCTGCCCGGAGACGAGCTGAAAGGCGTCCACCACCTGCGAAGAGTAGATGTAATTGAACGCCAGGACGCCGGCGTTGCGGAGGTCCTGATCCAGCCGCAAGGCCGCGCTGGTGTTGTCGATGCGCTGCGGCGAGTTTGTGTTCAGCGCGCGCGGGTTGACGTCGGGGCGGTTGGGCAGCTCCTTGGGATAGGCGCCGAGGAACTTCTGGACGATCGGGAGAACCTCGGGATCCGCCGTGAGAGGCGTACGCTCGTCTGCTTTGGGCACCAGGACATTTCCATTCACCTGGCCGCGGATCTGCTGTCGCCCCGCGTCGGCCTGCAGCACGGCGCCTCGCCACACGGCATGCGAGACGCGGAAGCCGTAGTCGTTTTCGTGAGCGGGCTTGACGTCGCCCACCTGGAAGAACGTGCGGGCCGTGGTCACGCTGTTGAGATGGGACCAGCGCAGCAGGCCGTGAAAATCGCGATTGAGCTTGCCTTCCACGCGCGGCGGCGCGGGCGGCACCACGCCGAACTCCGAGCCGAAGTAGGAGCGGTCTCCCCGATACTCGTTCACGATGGTGGCGGTAGTGCCCAGGCGGACGTTGAGTTCCTTGAGCGCGTTGTTGTCGACGAGGTTGAACTGCACGTTCTCATTGCGGCGGCTCTCGCCGGACTCGGTGTCGGCGGCGCCCAGAAGGTTGAGTTCAATGCGGCGGCGCTGCGCCTCGGCATGCGCATCGGGAGCGGGTGCGGCCAGCGCGGCGGCCTCGGCGGCCAGCGGGCGGAGCGTGGTGGTGAACGTCGCCTCGGTGCCATCGATTTCAAAGTAGAGCGCGTCGCGGCGATTCGGCGGCGCGTCGGGCGCGTTGGCCAGCGTCACCTTCATGGGCGCGCTGGCCTTCACCGTGAGCCGCATCCTGAGCCCGGCGTAGCTGATGGTGAAACCGGCCTCGGCGCCGGGTTTCGCCGTGCGCGCGTTGATCCAGTAGGCGAGGTTGAAGGCGGCATCGGGTTCGAATCCCGCCGGCGCTTCCACTGCGCCCTGCGGTAGGAAGGAGAGCGCCAGGCGGTGGGGCTTTCCATCGGTGGTGTTGATGCGGACTTCGTCCACCAGCTCGCCGCCACGCAGAGAGAGGCGGCGCTCGGCGGAGGCGCCGGGGCGGTACTCGGGCTGGCGCGCGGCCACGGAATCCGGCGCGAAGGAGATGAGTTCGCCGGGCGCCCAGACGGCCTGGCCCAGCCCGTCGATCAATGGCACGTTATGCGCCTGGCCCTTCTGGTAGTAGCCGGAGTGCAGCGGGGAGCCGTAGCCCACCGTGCCGGGGTCGTGCGTGAGGTCGGTGGTGTTGTAGTAGGCCTCGAAGTTCAGCGCCTCGGATTGCGCGTGCGACCGGTCGAGCTGGCCGTAGTGAAAGTAGATCTGCCACGGCCCCTGCCGCAGGACGGCCATGCGCGAAGAGGCCAGGCTGCGGCTGGCAACTTCCGGAAGCACGACGGGGCCGGTGGGCGCGGCGGGCGGGTCGAGGAGGTTGTCCCAGTTCTTCAATCCGGCCGCGGCGGCCAGGCCGGCCGTGGTGGGAAAGACGCGGCGGGCGGCAATCAGGATGCCGGGTTCAGGCCATTTCTGGCGGTTGCTGGTGGAGTCGGCCGGCGTGGGCAGCTTGCCGTCGACGAAACGGAGCGCGGACGGCCCCAGCATGAGATTTTCGGCGATCTCAGCCGGACGGCGGATCTCATCCAGATGCCCCTCCAGGCCGGCGTACTCGAACAGCGGAAGGAGGGCGGAGACGACGTAGGAATTGTAGCCCAGCGACTGCTCCAGCCAGAGTCCGTCGCTGGTGACGCCGTCTTCCATCTGGCGGCGAATTCCGTAAGGACCGTCAATGGCGCGCTCCCACAACTGGTCGTCGCGCATGTAGAGCCCGGCCATCGCCATGGCGGTACGCTGCCAGCAGCCGATGTTGTGGACGCGTTGAAACGTCTCGTCCAGCAGCAGGGCCATGGGCCGGAAGAGTTGAGCGCCCCACTTGTCCCTGCGGGCCTGGCTGGGATAGGAGCCGAGCGTGTGGGCGGTCTTGATGAACCGGACCAGCATGTTGGCGTCGTCCAGCGACTGGTGCATGAGGCGGGACTTGCTCTTGGCGGTCTGGATCGGCCACTCCAGGTAGTGCTCGGCGTAGAAGTCGAGCTGCGCCGCGGCCCACTCGGCGTACTTCTGATCCCCGGTGAGGCGGTAGAGGCGCGCGGCCTCGACCATCTTCTCGCCGTTGCGCGTGCGGAAGCCGAAAACCCAGCCGCCGAAGACCTTGGGCGTGACGTTCTGAGGCGGCTAGGGGGTCCAGGTGAGAAAGGCGCCGTCCTTGTCGTTGACGAAGTCGTGCCACCAGCCGGCCACCCATTCCACGCGGTCGCGGCGGTTCGCCATCCACTCGTCGGTTTCAGCACGCCGCGCGGTGAGCCAGGTGGACCACGACGAATCCTCCTTCAGGATGCGGCGCGCACGATCCCAGTCCTCCTGCGGCGTCCGCACGGCCTGGCCCCGCTCGTCCAGCACCTTCAGTTCGTGGAAAGCCTGGCTGGGATTCGGCTTCGGAAAGCGCTCCTGAGCCGGCGCGGCGAGCAGGCAGACGAAGAGCGCAGAGAAGAATCTTGTCACTCTGGCAGTCTATAATGGCGGGAACTTCTATGCTGGGCAAAAACACATTGTTATCGGCCGCATTGTGCGCCGCGGCGTGCGCGCAGGATTGGCCCGCCTACCACGGCGGCTACGAGAACACGAAGTACTCGGCGCTGAAACAGATCAATACGGGAAACGTGGGCCGGCTGAAGCTGGCCTGGAAATACGATACCGGCGAGGCGCGCAAGGACAGCGAGATGCAATGCAATCCGCTGGTGGCCGGCGGCCGGATGTTCGTCTCCTCGCCGCTGCTGCGGGTGATCGCCCTGGACCCGGCCACCGGCAAAGAACTGTGGCGCTTCGACCCCCACAACGGAAAGCCGGGCGCCGGCAAGTACCGCCACCGCGGGTTTAACTACTGGAAGAGCGGCGGCGAAGAGCGGCTCTACTTTGCCGCGGGACCATACCTCTATTCGCTAGATGCCAGGACGGGCCAGGTGGTGAAGAGCTTCGGCGACGGCGGCCGCATCGATCTCAAGAAGGGGCTGGATCGCGATGCATCCAACGTCTCCGTCTCAGTTTCAACACCGGGCGTCATCTACAAGGACCTGTTGATCCTGGGCAGCATCGTCAGCGAAGGACTGCCCGCGGCGCCCGGCCACATCCGAGCGTTCGACGTGCGCACCGGCGAGCGGAAATGGATCTTCCACACGCTGCCGCAACCCGGCGAGCCCGGCTACGAGACCTGGCCCAAAGAGGCCTACCAGTACCTGGGCGGCGTGAACAATTGGAGCGGCATGGCGCTGGACGAGAAACGCGGCACGGTGTTTGTGCCTACCGGTTCAGCCGCCGACGACTTCTACGGCGCCAATCGCCACGGCGACAATCTCTACGCCAATTGCCTGCTGGCGCTCGATGCCGCCACGGGCCGGCGCAGGTGGCATTTCCAGTTCGTCAGGCACGACGTGTGGGACCGCGACCTGCCTTCCGCGCCCACGCTCCTCACCGTGCGCCACGGCGGCAAAGCCGTGGAGGCGGTAGCGCAGATCACCAAGTCCGGCCACGTTTGGGTGTTCGATCGCGACACCGGCAAGAGCCTGTTCCCATTTGAAGAGAGGGCGGTGCCCGGCTCTGAAGTGCCCGGTGAAAAGCTGGCGGAAAAACAGGTGCTGCCGCTGAAGCCGGCGCCCTTCGCCCGTCAGGCGTTCACGGAGGAGATGGTGACCAACCGGACGCCCGCGGCGCACGAGGCCGTGTTGCAGCGCCTGCGCCAGGTAAAGAGCGGCCGGCAGTTCTCGCCCCCCAGCTTTCAGGGCACCATCATCTTCCCGGGCTTTGACGGAGGCGGCGAATGGGGCGGCGGAGCCTGGGATCCGGAGACCGGCCTCTTCTATGTGAACGCCAACGAGATGGCCTGGCTGATGAAGATTGTGGAGCGCAAGCAGAAGGGCCGGCAGAGCGGCAGGACGGCCTATGTGCGCTACTGCGCGGCGTGCCATAGAGACGACATGCAGGGCGCTCCGCCGGAGTTCCCCGCCCTGGCTTCGCTCAGCGGCCGGCGGACGGAGGAACAGGTGCGCAGTGTGGTGACCAAGGGTGCCGGCCGCATGCCCGGCTTCGGGCATCTCCAGCCGGAGGTGCTGAATGCGCTGTTGGCGTATGTCATGAAGGGCGAGGACAAGGAACTGACGGGCGAGGCCTCGGCATCGCCGTTCGAGCAGAAGTACCGCCTGGATGGCTATGTGCGCTTCCTGGACCCGGAGGGATACCCGGCCATGGTGCCGCCCTGGGGAACCTTGAACGCCATCAACCTGAACACCGGCGAATACGCCTGGAAGCAGCCGTTTGGCGAGTTCCCCGCCCTGGCGGCGCAAGGCCTGAAGAACACCGGCAGCGAGAACTACGGCGGCGGCGTGGTGACCGCGGGCGGGCTGCTTTTCATCGCGGCCACCAACAGCGACCACAAGATGCACGCGTTCGACAAGAAGACCGGCAAGCTCCTGTGGGAGTTCACCATGGATGCGGCGGGCAATGCCACGCCCGCTACCTATGTGGTGAACGGCAGGCAATATGTCGTGATCGGCGCCGGCGGAGGCAAGTGGGGCAATGTCTCAGGCGGCAGCTATTACGCCTTCGCGCTGCCTGACTAGGAGACGGCGCAGGAGTCCACCGCCGATGCCACGTGGTGCCGGATGTTCTCCTCGCCCAGGCGCGCGGTGAATCCGCTGCGGGCCAGAAACTCCAGAACCGGATCGGTCACCCGCGCCAGCACCAGGCGCACGCCGGACTCCTGAAGATCCGCCCGGAGCTGTTCGAGCAGATCCAGCGAAGTCACGTCCGTCTCGGACACCGCCTCGAGGTTGAGGATGACGGCGCGGAGAGGCGCCGGCGCCTGCGCAATGGCCTGGCGGAGGTTGGCCATGATGCGGTTGACGTTGGCGAAGAACACCACTCCGTTCGGACGGTAGATCAGAAGCCCGGGGATCGGTTGAGCCTCTGGATAGCGCTTGATGTCGGCAAAGGTCTGGGTGCCGGGAATGCGGCCGAGCATTGATTCCTGGGGCGAGGTCAGCTTCTTCATTAGGGCTACCAGCGTGAGGCAGATGGCCAGCAGCAGGCCCTTCAGGATGCCCAAAGCGAGTACCCCGGCCAGGGCGGTGAGAGCGGAATAGATGGCGCCCGTGCGCAGGCGGGCGAATCGCCGCAGTTCCGCCACATCGGCCAGATGGGCGACGGCGTGAATGACGATGGCGCCCAGCACGGCTTCCGGCAGGTCCCGGAAGAGCGGCGTCAGATAGGCGACGGTGATGAGCGTGAGCACGGAAGTGATGATGGTGGAGAGCTGCGTGCGGGCCCCTCCGGACGCATTGGCCGCCGTGCCGGACATGCCGCCGCCGACGACAAAGCCCTGGAAGAAGCCGCTGGCGAGATTGGCCGTGGCCAGCGCGGCCAGCTCCTGGTTGGCATCGACGTCGTACTTGAACTTGGCGCCGAAGGTGCGGCCTGCCGCCAGAGCTTCGGCATACATGATGAGGACAATGCCGACGGCGCCGGCGAAGACGTCCGGCCACGCGTCCGGACCAATCGCCGGCAGCGTGAAATGCGGCACCCCGCCCTGAATGAGGCCCACCACCTCGACGCCGTGCTGTTCCAGGCCCAGGTACTTCGACGCCACAATGCCGCCGATGAAGACCACCAGCGCGGAGGGCACCCGGGGCGCGACAGCGCCCAGGCCGAAGGTGATCACCAGCGCGGAAACACCCACCGCCAGCGTCCAGGGATTGAAGTGCGTGAGCGACGTGAGGAGATTCCAGAGTTGCTCAAAGAAACTGCCGGAGCCGTGGTGGATGCCGAGGAGTTTCGGCGCCTGCTTGACGATGATGGTGACGGCTATGCCGAAAACAAAGCCCTTCAGCACGGGCTTGGCGATGAACTCGGAAACAAAGCCGAGCTTGAAGAAGTAGCCGAGCCACAGCAGCACCCCCGCCGCAACGGCTGTGGCCGAGGCGAGCATGGCGTAGCGCGCCGCGTCGCCCTGGGCCAGCGGCGCCACCAGCGCCGCCAGCATCGCCGCGGAGCCGGAAGTGGCCGCGACTGCCAGATGGCGGGAGGAGCCGAACAGGGCGTAGGTGAACAGTCCGAATGCCGCGGCGAAGAGCCCCGCCTGCGGAGCCAGGCCGGCGATGCCGGCATACGCCATTGCTTCCGGGATGAGGAGCGCGCCGAGCGCAAGACCGGCCACGAAGTCCGCGCGGAGTGTATCTCCGCTGCACTTGGGGAGCCAGGAGATAATGGGCAACAGCCGGTGGAGGCGCGGCACAGCGGCGCTGGGCATTAGGGAGACCTCGCTAGCTTGAGATGTTGCGCCGCGGCGGCAGGACAAGCCGCGGCGCGTCGGACTTCAGCTCACTTGTTCAAAGACGGCTTTTACGCTGCCCTTGCGCACTGCCTTGGCCAGCGCGTCGTGATCCTTTTCGTTCTGGTTCGCATAGGCGACCGCGAAGCTGGCCATCGCCTCGTCGATCGCTTCGCTCTTGCCCAGGTAACCTGAAAGCAGAATGGGATCGCTGGAGCGGGCATGCGCCATCGCCAGGGCCTTGCCGCACCAGGTGGAATAGAGCCCCAGAAGGGACGCGTCGAACAGATCCACGCGCGGGCCGATCTTCACGTCGCGCAACTGGCGGACAAAGAAATGGCGCTTGGGGCCATAGGTCCATCCCAGGAACATGTCGCTGGCCGACTGCATCAGCCGGTAGCCGTTCACCACCCGCTGACCGTGATTGGAAAAGACGCTGGCGCCGGCATACGGCTCCAGAACCGAAGCGCGGGCCTCCTTCACCTGCAGGAACAGCGGATCGTGTTCTCCCGCCATGAACAGAAACACCCAGCACGAAGTGCCCACGCTGCCGATGCCGACGACCTTCATGGCAGCGTCGCGAATCGTGTACCGGCTCAGGAGGGTCTGCATGGAATGGGGCAGCGTGGAGCGGTAAACCGCCATGGCATCCACCAGCGCTTTCTGAACTTCCCCGGGGGCGTGGCCCTCGGCGTGGAAGATGGTGGGCAACTGGTCCTTGATCACGGGCGTTTCACCCTTGTGCTCGACGAGTTTGGGAAAGATCTCCTCGGCGGCGCTCTTGGCGCGCTCCTTCTCCACTCGGTTCACGATGCGCTGCCGGAGCCGCGGGTTTTGAATGCTGTCCAGGATCTCCGAGGCCCACAGCGCGTGGTACCACAGCTCCAGCGTGCGCATCTGGCTGAAGTCGGCCATTGACTCGCGGTAGCTGCGCACACAGCTCCCGGCGATGTCCTTCGCGGTTGCGTCGGAAATGCCCTTGTCCCGGCAGGCAACCACGAAGCTGGTGGCCAGGCGCTTGACGTCCCACTCCCAGGGCGCCGGCAGCGTCTCATCGAGATCGTTGATCGAAAAAAGGATTCGCCTCTCGGGCGTGGCAAAGCCGCCGAAGTTGCACAGATGAGCGTCTCCGCAGCACTGCACCCGGATGCCCGAGTTGGGCGTGGTGGAGAGATCCGAGGCCATGGTCAGCGCAGCCCCGCGGTAGAAGGTGAAGGCCGAGCGGACCATGCGCCCATGGCGCAGCGGGAGCAGATCGGGAATCCGGCCCGCCTCCGCTTCCAGCACCAGGGCCACGGCATCCGGACGATGGGCCGCCGGCTTCCACGCCCCGTGGTCCTTCCGGGGACACTTTTCGCGCAGGGCCTTGCCCGCGGCATAGCGCTCCGTATAAGTGGCGAGCGCCTTCGCCTCCAACTTCACAAAGTGGTCTGTGGGCCCCGCTTTCTTCGGCTTGGCCGCCTTCTTCGCCATCTGAGGTTCCTCCTTCAGGAGCGCAGTGCGGAATCACTCCTGGCTGAGAATAGCAGGACATATGCCGAATACAAGGGCGAAGCGCGGGAATCAGATCAACAGGTTATGGACCATCGCCAGCGGTTACCGCACCACGGGGAGGATGTGGCACCAAATACGGTGTGCAGAAACACGAAGGGCGCGGCAGACCATCAAGGCGCCGCGCCCGGAGGTTGATCAGGAAAGGGCTAGAAGTTGACGATGCCCGCGAAGTCTTCAGCCTTCAGCGCCGCACCGCCAACGAGAGCGCCGTCGATGTCCGGCTGAGCCATCAGGCCCTTCACGTTGTCGGGCTTCACGCTGCCGCCGTAGAGGATGCGGACGGCGTCGGCGCCGGCTTTGCCGAACTTGGCTTCCACGCAGGCGCGCAAAACCTTGTGAGCGTCCTCTGCGATCTCAGGGGTGGCAACCTTGCCGGTGCCGATGGCCCAGACCGGCTCGTAGGCTATGACAATCTTGGCGAACTCTTCAGCGGAAAGCCCGGCAATGCCGCCGGTGAACTGCGTGGAGAGCACGTCGTTGGTCTTGCCGGCTTCGCGGTCTGCCAGCAGCTCGCCCACGCAGACGATGGGGGTGAGCCCGGCTTCCAGGGCGGCCTTGGTGCGCTTGAGCACGGTTTCGTCGGTTTCGCCGAAATACTGGCGGCGCTCCGAGTGGCCGATGATGACGTAGGCGCAGCCTGCCGCCTTCAGCATGGCGGGCGTCACCTCACCGGTGAAGGCGCCTTCCTTGTTCTGCCAGTAGCAGTTCTGCGCGCCGACTCCGACGCGGGATCCCTGGGCGGCTTCGACAGCGGCCGGTACGTCGATGAACGGGG
Organism: Acidobacteriota bacterium; assembly: GCA_016213725.1. Taxonomy (GTDB): domain Bacteria; phylum Acidobacteriota; class Terriglobia; order Bryobacterales; family Bryobacteraceae; genus Paludibaculum. Next base: position 32,089 of record JACQZS010000341.1, read on the forward strand.
GGCAGATGGCGACTTCCGCGTGGGTGGATTTCTCAACCAGCGGGAGGAACTTGGAGAAGAATTCTTTGGTTTCCGCCGGCGTCTTGAACATCTTCCAGTTGCCGGCCATCAGAGGAGTGCGCATGCTTCTAGTTTAGCTGGTTTGCGGAGGGTTTCGTCTGATTCGGCGGCTTGAAGGCCCGGACGCGCGGCCCGCGCAAGCGCTGGCCTGCCTGGGCGTACAGACGCAGCAGCCGCCTGCCGGCTAAGCCGTGAACCGGTCGAGCGCGATGTGCAGCCGCTCGCCTTTCTTTGTTTCGAGTTCCTGCTTCTTGCCCCGGTAAGAGAGCGCCAACGCACCGCCGAATTGGCTGCGCACGTACGCCTGGGTTAGCGCGCCGTTGCGCCACTCCAGATCGAACGCAAAGCCGCCGCGCGCGCAGATGCCGGCCACGCGGCCCGTGGGCCAGGCGGCAGGCAGCGCGGGCAGCAGCCTGACCACGCCGTTGTGGCTCTGCAACAGCATCTCGGCGATGGCCGCGGCCCCGCCGAAGTTGCCGTCAATCTGGAACGGCGGATGCGCGTCGAACAGGTTGTCGTAGCTTCCGCCGCCGTTGGTCATGTTGAAGCCGACGCTCTTCACGCCCACGGGCGCCAGCAGCATCCGCAGCAGCTTGTAAGCCCGGTCGCCATCGCCCAGCCGCGCCCAGATGCCCATCTTGTGGGCCAGGGACCAGCCGGTGGACAGATCGCCGCGCGCCTCCAGCGACTTCTTCGCGGCGGCGGCCAGCTCCGGGGTCTCTTCGGGGGTGATTTCAGAACCCGGAAACACGCCCCAAAGATGAGAGACGTGCCGGTGGTGCGGTTCGGGCTCCTCATACGGCTCCAGCCACTCCATCAGGCGTCCGTCCGGAGCCACGCGGTTGGGGGCGAGGCGCTCTTTCTTGTACGCCAGGTCATCGCGGAGATCGGGGTCGGCGCCGAGCAGCGTGGCGGCCTGAATCGTGGCGTCGAACAGGTAGCGGATCAGCTGCATGTCCACCGTGGGTCCCATGCACACGCTGGCGCGCGCGCCGCTGCCGGTCTTGAATGAATTCTCCGGCGAGTTCGCCGGCGCCGTCACCAGCCACTTGTGGGCGGGCTCTTCGATGAGCAGATCGGAATAGAAGAGCGCGGAGCCCTTGAGGATCGGGTACGCCCGCTCCAGGAACTTGCGGTCGTGCGTGAAAAGCCAGTAATCCCACAGGTGCTGGCACAGCCAGGCGGAGCCGGTGGTGGTGGCGCCCCAGGAGGCGCCCTCGCCCGGCGAGGTGTAGCCCCAGACGTTGGTGATGACGTGCGCCACCCAGCCCCGCGCCCCGTAGTAGGTCTGGGCCGTCTTCGTACCCGGCTCCACCAGGGAGCCGATCAGCGCGAACAGCGGCGTGTGCAGATCGCTGAGGTTGCCGGAGCCCGCCGGCCAGTAGTTCATCTGAACGTTGATGTCCAGGTGGTAGTCGGCATTCCAGGGCGTCTGCAGTTCCTCGGCCCACAGGCCCTGCAGGTTGGCCGGAAGCCCTCCGGGCCGGGAGGACGAGATCAGCAGGTAGCGCCCGTACTGATAGTAGAGCGCGGCCAAACCGGGATCGGCGGCGCCTTCGGCCGCGGCCTTCAGGCGCGCCGGCGTGGGAAGCGTGCTGCCGGCGCCCAGATCGATGGCAAGCCGGTCGAAGTAGCTCCGGTAATCCGCGGTGTGGGCGGTCATCAGGGCGGCGTAGCGCTTGCTGGAGGCAGCCTGCGCGTCAGCCGCGGCGGCGGCTTCGGCGTTTTTTGACTGGCGGCCGGCGAAGCCCTGGAAGTCGGTGGCGGCCGTGATCAGCAGCACCGCCTCGTCCGCTCCTTCTACCTTGAGCACGCCGTTTGAAGACGTCAACCGGCCGGACTTCGCCGCCGCTGTGACGCGGGCGGCGAATTTCATCCCGCCGCCGCCCTTGCCGTCGCTCAACTGGCCGGTGAGCTGCATGCCGAATGTGCCCACGGAGGCGGAGGCGGCGCGCTCCGGCCGGTCCAGCCGCGCTTCGAACGAAAGCGTGCCCCGGC
>JACQZS010000011.1 GCA_016213725.1 Acidobacteriota bacterium
ACGGCGTGCTCCACTACGCCATGCCGCCCATCGCCAAGGACTGGCACACCACCATCATCAGCCGCATCAAGGTGATGAGCGAACTCGACATCGCCGAGCGCCGCATCCCCCAGGACGGCCGCTTCCGCGTGCGCTACAAGGGCCGCCTCATCGACTTCCGCGTCTCCATCATGCCCACCATCCATGGCGAAGACGCCGTCCTCCGCGTCCTCGACAAGGAGTCGATGAGCGAGAAGTTCGCCAAGCTCACCCTCGACGTCGTCGGCTTCAGCGAAGCGGACATCGTGCGCTTCCGCCGCTACATCAAGGAGCCTTACGGCATGGTGCTGGTCACCGGCCCCACCGGCTCCGGCAAAACCACCACCCTTTACGCCGCCCTCAGCGAAATCAAGAACGACGAAGACAAGATCATCACCATCGAGGACCCCGTCGAATACCAGCTCAAGGGCATCACCCAGATCCCCGTCAACGACAAGAAGGGCCTCACCTTCGCCCGCGGCCTCCGCTCCATCCTCCGCCACGACCCCGACAAGGTCATGGTCGGCGAAATCCGCGACCAGGAGACCGCCCAGATCGCCATCAACGCCGCCCTCACCGGCCACCTCGTCTTCACCACGGTTCACGCCAATAACGTCCTCGACGTACTCGGCCGCTTCCTCAATATGGGCGTCGAGGCCTACAACTTCGTCTCCGCTCTCAACTGCATCCTCGCCCAGCGCCTCGTCCGCGTCATCTGCGAGCACTGCAAGAAGCAGGTCCAGTACGACGACGAATTCCTGCTGGAAAGCGGCCTCAACCCCGAAGAGTGGCGCCACGTCCCCATGTACGAGGGCAACGGCTGCTACGAATGCGGCGGCACCGGTTTCCACGGCCGCAGCGCCATCCACGAACTCCTCGACCTCAGCGAGCGCATCCGCGAGCTCATCCTCGAAAAACGCCCAGCCGCCGAAATCAAACGCCAGGCCAAGGATGAGGGGATGATCTTCCTGCGGGAATCCGCGCTCGAAAAGGTCCGCAAGGGCATCACCACGCTCCGCGAAATCAACAAGGTGACTTTCATTGAGGGTTGAATGAGCATACTCGCCAGATTGAAAGCGCTCGTCTCCGATCCGCCCCCCGAGTACGCCTTCGAACTCTCCGAGGCCGGCATCGCCTGGGCCCGCCACGGCTCTGGCGGTCCTCAGTGGACGCCGATCGAGGCCGGCACGCTCGACGTTTCTCCGCTTGGCGACAACGTCAAGGAACCGCAGCGCCTCGCCGCCGCGGTCCACGCCATTGCACCGCCGCCACCCGGCGGCCGCAAGCGCCGCGCAGCCCTCATCCTGCCCGACTTCTCCGCGCGCGTCACCGTCCTCGACTTCGACACCTTCCCCTCCAACCCCGAAGAGCAGCTCCAACTCGCCCGCTTCCGCGCCAAGCGCGCCGTCCCCTTCGACATCGATAGCGCCATCGTCAGCTACCACCCGCAGCCGCGCCAGGACGGGTCGAAGAAGATCGACGTTGTCGTCGCCATCATCAATCTCGAGGTCGCCTCGCACTTTGAAGCGCCCTTCCGCGCCGCCGGTTTCCAGTGCGGCTTCGTCACCATCTCCGCTCTCGCGGCGCTCTCCCTGCCTGCGTCCGAGGAGCCCGTCTCCGCTTCGCCCTCCATCGTGGCCAAGCTCAGCGGACCGGTGCTCGCCCTCAGCCTGCTGGACGGGCACAACCTCCGCATGTACCGCTGCGTCGAATTGCAGGAAGGCAACATCGAAGAGGCCACCGACGTCCTCGTCACCACCTTCGCCTATGCCGAGGATGAACTCGGCAAGCGTCCCCAGGTGCTCCGCCTGTGCGGCCTGGGCCGCGACGGCGACGACCTCAAGCGGCGCTGGAGCCAGGAGCTCGGCATCCCCGTCACCGGACAGACCTCCCGCTACGGCACCCCCGGCGCCTTCAACGCCGGCCTCACCGGCTACCTCGAATCGAGGGAGGCCCACTGACATGCAGTTGCCCCGCATCCCTCTCAATCTCGCCAGCGAGCCATTCCGCCGCGACCGCCCCATTCTCGTCGCCTCCGCCGTCACGGCCCTCCTGCTCATCGCCGTGCTGGCGCTCCAGATCAGCATCATCGCCAAAGAGCGCGAGGCCGCCCGCGAAAGCCGCGAGCTCACCGCCACCATCGAGGCGCAGCTTCGCGCAGTCTCCCAGGAACAGACGAAACTCGAAGCCCAGCTCCGCGAGCCCGCCAACGCCGCCGTCATCGACCGCAGCGCCTTCATCAACTCCCTTCTCCTCCGCAAAGGCATCAGCTGGACCCGCATGTTCGAGGACCTCGAAAAGATCTTCCCCGGAAACGTCCGCCTCGTCGCCGTCCGCCCCTATCTCACTGCCGACAACATGGTCCAGCTCGACATGATCGTCGGCGCGCAAACCGCCGAGCCCGTCATCCAGCTTCTCCAGCGCCTGGAAAGCTCCTCCACTTTCGGGGCGACTTCACTGCTCAGCTCCCAGCCCCCGTCCCAGAACGAGCCTCTCTACCGCTTCCGCGTGAGTGTGAACTATGCCCAGAAACTTTAAGCTGGACCTCAAATCCCACACGCGCGATCCCCAGCACGTCGTCCGTGCCTCCCTGGGCGTTCTGCTCTTTGCCAACCTCATCGCCGCCTGGTTCGTCTTCCAAACGCCCGGCGGCACCCTCGAGCAGCTCGAGAGCGAACTCGCCGCTCAACGCAAACAGCTCATCACCCGCCAGCAGGCCGTGGCCAACCTCAAGCGCACCGTCGAGCAAACCGAAAAGTCCCGCGCCGCCGGCGACAACTTCCTCAACGCCTACTTCCTGCCCCGCAGACACGCCTACTCGATGCTCGAAATCGACCTGGCCAATGCCGCCCGCTCCGCCGGCATCCGGGCCCGCGACCGCAGCAACAACTACGAAGCCATCGAAGGCTCCGACACCCTCGGCATGCTCAACGTCAACGCCAACTTCGAGGGGACCTACGCCGACCTCATCGAACTCGTCAACGCGCTCGACCGCAGCAAGCGCCTCATCATCATCGAGCAACTCCAGGCCACGCCCCAGCAGGGCTCCACCAACCTCGCCGTCAGCCTCAAGCTCAACACCTTCTTCCGCATGGAAGGGCCGCAGGACGCCACCGAAACCGAACTCATCCCGGACCAGCCGGCTGCCCCGCCGGCGGCAGCGCCCAAGCCGGCTCCGTCCACGGCCAGGCTGCCCGGACAGACCGTCAAGCCGCCGGCGGCCGGCCAGCCGGGCTTCGTCCAGCCGCCTCCTCCCAGTCAGGTCTCTGAACCGCGCTCCGGCCCCCCTCCCATCTCCCCACGTGTCCGCAGCTTCAATCCCAGCCGCCGCCAGCCCGAGGAGAAGGAGCAATGAAGACGCCTAAGCTCGAATTGAAACTCGGCGCCGAACCCAAGAAGGTGGCCATCCTCGGCGGACTCCTGCTGCTCGCCGCCTATCTTTTCTACGCCAACGTCCTCAGCTCCCCCGAAGCGCCCGCCGGCCCGGCGCCCCGCCCCGCGGCCAAGGTGTCCGGCCCCGCCGTGGCCCGGCGCACCGATGAGGTCCAAACCCTCACCGCCCCACCCAAGGACCTCTCCGCCGGCAAGGCCGGCTCCCGCGAGTTCCGCCCTTCCCTCAAACCCAAGAAGGGCGAGGACCGCAGCACCCTCGACCCCACCCTCCGCCTCGACCTCCTCGCCAGGCTCTCCGCCGTCCAGGTGGAGCGCATCGAACGCTCCCTGTTCGACTTCGGCAGCGTCGAGGCCCCCAAGCCCAAGCAGCCCGAGCCCAAGATCGAAGTGAAGAAGCCCGTCGCGCGCATGATCGGCCCCGAGCCGCCGCCGCCCCCGCCGCCGCCGCCCGTGAAACCTCCGCCCCCGCCCATCACTCTCAAGTTCTTTGGGAATGCCTTGCCCGCCCAGGGCGGCGTCAAACGCGTCTTCTGCCTGCAAGGCGAGGAGATTCTGACTCCTGCCGAAGGAGAAGTCATTCTGCGCCGCTACAAGATTGTGCGAATCAACGTCAATTCCGTGCTCGTGGAAGACCTCGAGTACAAAAACCAGCAGACCGTCCCCATAGAGCAACCGCCCCCGGTTGCGTAGTTAGGGTTCAATCAACCGCCCCCGGTTGCGTAGTTAGGGTTCAATCAACCGCCCCCGGTTGCGTAGTTAGGGTTTAACCAGCCGCTCCAGAAGCGCGACAATGGAAACGAGAAGCATGAGACACCGCCGCCACAACCAGCGAGGCTTCGCCCTCCTGCTGGTCTTCGCCATGGCCGCCGCCGCCGTCATCATGCTCTACCTCGAAATGCCCCGCGTCGCCTTCGAGCACCAGCGCGACAAGGAAGGCCTGCTCGTCGAACGCGGCGAACAGTACGTCCGCGGCATTCAACTCTACGTCAACAAGTTCGGCAAGTACCCGCAAACCCTCGACGAATTGGAGACCACCAACAACCAGCGCTTCCTACGCCGCCGCTACAAGGACCCCATGACCGGCTCCGACGAATGGCGCCTCATCCATTACGACGGCATGCAGTTCACAGATTCCCTCGTCCACAAACGCCAGGACCAGAAGGAACAGAGCGGCCCCAGCATCCTGGCCTCCAACATCCAGGGCATCGGTAGCCAGGCCCAGTACATCCAGCAGGCCGGAGAGAAGAACTCCGCCGCCCTCCGCCGCACGGCCAGTGATCGCATCATCCCTGGCGGCGCCGGATCCGCCGGCTCCTCCGCCGCGGGCGGAACCGATAATCCGCAGGAAGCGGGAGGCGAGGATAGCCGCAGCGGTCCGCCTCCGCCGGAGAGCGCCGCGCCGGCAGCCCGGGGCACCCTCACGGCAATGCCTGGATCCGCCGGCTCCGCGGCCGGCGCGAACCAAAACCCCGGCAATCCGTTCCAGCCCGTGAACAAGCAGATGTCGCCTTACCCCGGCCAGGCGGTGAGTTCGCAACAGGGAGGCATGACCGGCGTTCCCATGCCGGGCTCCTCCAACCAGTCCCAACAGGGCTCCGGTTCCAGTTTCGGCTTCAGCGGGAGTTTCGGTTCCTCCTCCGGTTCCGCATCCAATAGCGGCTCCGGCAATGTGAGTGGCGGCATGTCCGGCGGCTTTGGCTCAGGCAACTCCAGGCAGCAGGGCCAGATGCAGCCCGGCCAGCCCAACCAGGCCATCCAGGCGATTCAGTCGATGCTCACCACCCCGCGGCAGGGTGGCGCCCCTTCCACGGTCGGCGGCGCCCTCGGCGGCGGCGGCGCGATAGGCGGCGGCATTGCCGGCGTCGCTTCCAAGGCCGAAATGGAAGGCATTCGCGTCTACAACGAGAAGTCCAACTATAAAGAGTGGGAGTTCCTGTGGGATCAGAAGAAGGCCCAGCAGCAGGCCAGCCAGGCTGGCGCGGGGCAGGGCACCCAACAGGGTCAGGGGCAAGGCCAGGGGCAGAACAACAACCGCAATCCCTTCGGCGGCACCATGGGCGGCTCCGGCGCTTCCGGCGGCTCCAACTCCGGCTTCACCCTGGGCGGCGGCTCCGGCTCCTCTTCTTCTTCTTCCTCCTCCTCCGGCTTCGGCTTCGGTGGCGGCTTTGGCAGCGGCGGATTCGGAAGCGGATCCGGCGCGTCTCAGCCCAAACCCGCGCCCAGTACCCCTATCAAGCCTTAAGCCGCGGACGGTTGATCCTCACGTTGTCCATGTCCTGCTGCGGTTCGCCGTCGCACTCGATGGCGATCGTCGTCACCGGAGTGTCCGGCGCATCCACGGGCAACCCTGTAAACCTCACCCGGAACTCCTCCTGCTCGAACGTCACCGGCGCGCCCGACGCCAGCAGCTTCGCCGACAGCACCTTGTTCTTCAGTCCGCCCAGCGCCACCGTGCTGCCCGGCCAGAAATGCACGTGCGCGTAGAGCGTGTTGCGCTTCCGCGTGAAACTCATGTAGTTCGACCGCGATACGCTGCACGGGTCCGTGTTGTAGATCGATACGCTGTTCTTCTGAAGCCACGCCCCTACCGCCGTGAGAATGCGAACGCTATCCGGCGGGATGCTGCCGTCCGCCGTCGGTCCGATGTTCAGCAGGTAATTGCCGCCCTGCCGCGCACAGGTGATCAGGTTGCGCACGCACTGCTTCGGCGTCTTCCACGCGTCGTCGGCCTTCTGATAACCCCAGGAATCGTTCATCGTCATGCACGCCTCCCAGTTTCGGCCCTTGGAAGCGGTGATGCGCTGCTCGGGAGTGTCGAAGTCCTCCGGCACGTTACTACGGTTGTTGATGATGATGTCGGGCTGCAGCTCGCGCACCATGCGGTTCATCTTCGCGCTCTCCCAGCCCTCCGGCGTCAGCGGCCAGGAGACGTCGTACCACAGCACGTCGATCTTGCCGTAGTTCGTCATCAACTCCCGCACGTGCGCGTGGATGTAGTCCACAAACCGCCGCCGCGCCAGTTCATCCGTCTTGCACTTGGCGCCGTCCGGATGGTGCCAGTCCATCAGCGAATAGTAGAAGCCCACCCGCAGCCCTTCCGCCCGCGCGGCGTCCACATACTCTTTCACCAGGTCGCGCCCCGCCGCCCGCTGCGGGGCGCAGTAGGTGGTGGTCGTCGTGTTGAAGTGGCAGAAGCCCTCGTGGTGCTTCGTCGTCATCACCATGTACTTCATGCCGGCCTTCTTCGCCAGCGCCGCCCAGTCCTTCGCCGGCGTGGGCTTCGGCTTGAACTGCACAGCCAGCCTCTCATACTCCGCCACCGGGATCCCCTCCTGCTCCATCACCCACTCGTGCCGCCCCAGCACGCTGTACAGCCCCCAGTGGATGAACATCCCAAAGCGCGCCTCGTGCCACCACTTCATCCGCCGCTCGCGGTCCGCCTCGCTCGTCGTCTGCATCGCCGAAGCCGCCGCCGGCACAGCCGAAACCAGCTTCATATACTGCCGTCTCGATAGGTGTGGAGTGAACATGGCGCAGGTATTTTATCACCGGCACAGAAAACGTTGAAGCCAAGTATTTCTGACCCTCCCCAACCTGGCGCCCTCCCGCTGGAATACCATCGTTCCCATGACCCGTCGAGACTGCCTCTCCCTCTTCGCCGCCGCTCAACTCCCCTCCGCCCCTGTCATCTCCTCCATCACCCCCGCCCAGTTCTGGCCCAACCTCGACGGCCGCTCCGTCACCTGGTTCCACTCCCGCGTCTCCCGCATCCCCGGCTCGCCATCCCTCCTGATGACGCTGCAGACCATCACCGGCTCCGACGTTTACGGCCCGGTTCACCAGTCGTACTCCACAGACCTCGGCCTCACCTGGTCCGATCCCGCCCCCGTTCCCGGCATGGGCCGCCGCCACCACCCCGAGAACATCCAGGAAGGCTATTGCGATACCGTCCCCGAACCTCACGCCCCTTCCGGCACCGTCCTAGCCATCGCCCAAAACGTCTACTACCTCAACGAGAAGCTCACCCGGCCCAACGATCACCGCTACCCCTTCTACATCGTCCGCCGTGCCGACGGCACTTGGAGCCCGCTGCGGCGCATCGAGTGGGAACACCCCGAAGCCGCCGCCTTGTACATGAGCGGAGCTTCGCAGCGCGTCACTCTTCCCAACGGCGACGTCTTCCTCCCCATCTCCTGCGGCCCCTATGACCGGCCCGACCGCTCCGTTTGCACCACCCTCGCCTCCTTCGACGGCGACCAGTTCCGCATCAAGGCCCACGGAAACATCCTGCGCCTCTCCGCCGGCCGCGGCCTGCTGGAGCCGACGATGGTCTCCTACGGCTCGCGCTATCTCCTGTCCATCCGCGCCGAGAACCAGCAGGGTTTTGTCGCCGCCTCCAAAGACGGCCTGGAATGGGACACCCTGCGCCCCTGGTGCTGGGAGGACGGCGAGCCCCTGATCATGTCCACCACGCAACAGCGCTGGATGGCGCACAGCGGCGCGCTCTATCTCGTCTACACCCGCAAGCACCCGTCGAACGTCGACGTGATGCGCTGGCGCGCCCCCCTCTTCCTGGCCGAGGTCGATCCCAAGCGTCTCTGCCTCATCCGCTCCACAGAGCGCGTCGCCATGCCCCTCTACGGCGACGGCATCCACAAAGGCAACGAAGTGGAACACCTCGGCAACTTCCACGTCACCCACATCTCGCCCGAGGAGACCCTCATCACCACCGGCACCGTCATCCCCGTCAACTACCGCGGCGCCGTGCGCTTCTCCCGCATTCGCTGGGCCCGGCCCGGCCAACTCGCCTGAGCCCCCTCGAACGCAACAGCGGCCGGCTCGCTTTTTCCGCGAACCGGCCTACCTACCCTGCAATCAGTCTTAGAAGTTGTACTTCATTCCAACCTGCAACTGCCTCATGTTCGTGCGTGTCGCGGTCAACCGCCCGAAACTCCCCGATGAAACGTTCGCGTCCGGGTTGCCCCAGTTCGGATGGTTCGGGAAATTGAACCACTCAAACCGCAATTGCAGATAGCGCTTTTCGCTGGCCAATTTGAAGTTCTTCAGCGCCGAAAAGTCCCAGCCGATAATGCCCGGCGAGTTCAGAGTGTTCCTCCCTACGTTGCCGAACTCCCCGCGCTTGTTGATCACAAACGCCGATGTGTTGAAGAAGCGCGTCGGGTCCTGCTCCCCTCGCGCCAGATCGGGCTTCTGCCCCGTCGCGTTGGGCCGGTCGAAGAATCCGCCGGTGTTGGAAGTGTCCTGTCCGTTCGTCACCGTAATCGGGAAACCCGTCTGAAGCGTCAGGATCGAACTCACCTGCCAACCCCCAGCCACCGCGTTCGCAACTGAGTTGTCCAGCGAGTGTTTCCGGCCCTTGCCGAACGGTAGGTCCCACAACGCCGACGTCACGAATCGCTGCCTGACGTCATGACTGGACCGCGCCCGCTCACACGCCCGGCAGTAACTGTTCTGGGGGAATAGGGTATCCCCTCCGAGGTTGCGGATCGATGTCGCCGTGTCGATCGACTTCGACCACGTGTAGCTCATCAGGTACGTCAACCCATTGGAGTACCGCTTCGTGAGTTTCGTCGCCAGGGAATGGTAGTTCCCGCGCCCGCCGTTGTCCACCAACTGGATCCGGCCAAACGTCGGAAACGGCGACCGCTGCGGAACTGTCCGGCTGTCCACCGTCGGATTCGCCGGTATCGCTTCGTTCACCGCGCGTAGCGCTTCCAACCGCTGGCTCACGCTCCCCAGGTAGCCGGCTTCCAGCACCAGGTTGCCTGAGAACTCCTTCTGAGCGTTGAACATGAACTGGTTTGAATACGGCGTCCGCCGGTCATATGGGTTCGCGAAAGTGTAAGGCCTCAGGATGTTGGCGACACCGCCTGCGATCGACGCCAACGAGTTTTCCCACACCAGATTCGGGAAGTCCGTCTTCGAGTTGTCGCGCAACCGCCCCGCCAGATTCCGGGCCATATCGAATCGCGGATTCCCGGTGTCCTGCGAATAGAACGCTCCGAAACCTGCGCGAAATACCCACCGTGAACTAGGAGACCATGCCAAACCGATGCGCGGCGCGAAGTCGTTCTTGTCAATACCCACCATCCGCGCTCCTAACCGTCCATCGCATTTCACCGATATCTCCGGCCAGCGGATGCTCACGCCTTCGTAGCAATCCTGTCGCGAAGGAGCTTGCCGCAGAAAATAGGGGAACAGGCTGGGATCCGTCACATTCGGACTGGCCAGCGTCGTCCTGGCGTCGTAGGGAACGATCCCGTTAAAAAGCTTCCCTGTCTGGTCTTGCCAAGGCGGCGACATCTCATACCGCAGCCCCAGTGTCAGCGTTAACTTGCTGGTCAGCTTCCAGGTGTCGTCCGCATATAGCGCGAAACCTGTCGAGGCAAATTGCGCGTTCGCAATCGAAACCGCTGCCTCCGCCTGATAGGTTTGGCCCAGCATGAAATCGGCGAAGTTGTCGCCTGAACGCCCCGACAACGCCAGGTTCTGCGTCGCATTGTTGATGAACGTGAATTGCCCGCGGGCAAACTGATTCCCCACCTGGTTGTAGTGGTCGTTCCTCACCTCGCCGCCAAACTTAAAGGAGTGCTTGCCCCTCGTCCAGGATAGGTTGTTTACAAACTGCCAGGACGAGTTGTTGTTCTCATACGGGCCCTCCGAATCGTTGCCGAATCCGGCATACACACCCTGCAATGAGACATTCGGAATGCCCCACTGCACCGGCGGTCCGCCCTTCAAGCCAGGAATCCCGAGTTCCGAAACCACATCCCTTGTGAATGCTAGTTCGGTGCCGTTCGTGTTGTAAAACTGCGTGTACCCAAATCGCGCTTCGTTCACCAGCGCGGGTGTCAGCACTCTTGTGTTGGAGGCCATGTACTGGTTGAAGTTCGTTACCAGTTTCGTGCCGTTTAAGTCCAAAGCCTCATTGCTCTGGTTCTCATCTCCCCAGCTGTAGCGCCCAAACCACTGCGAATTGGAGCTTTCCACCCAGTCGAACCGGCCCACGAACTGGTCACGGTTGATTGGACGTCCTAGCGCCTGCACGAAGTTGTTCCGCAGGTCCGCCGTAACCAGGTTCGGCACTGGGTAAAACTCCAACAACTGCTTCGAAATCTTGTGCAGCCGGGTGGCCGGGATGATGGCCCCGGGGAACGGCGATGCTGTGTTCACACCATTCACCACCTGCCGGGTCGCTGGATCGAAGATCCCCTGCGTCCGCAGCCCCGTGTTCGGAATCACCAGTAGTTCACTGAAGTTCCCGCCATGCATCGCCGCCGAAGGCAAGCTGCTCACAGCCTGTACGTTGCGCCGCTGCCGAAACCACTCATAGTTCGCCATGAAGAACAATCTGTCTTTTCCATTGAAGACTTTGGGAATGCTCACCGGGCCGCCCAGCGTGAAGCCGAATTGGTTCCACTTGAACGGATCCTTCGGCGGCCGTGCCGTCGTAAACGCGTAGTTCTTCGCGTCCAGCTTGTCATTCCTGAGGAAATAGAATGCCGTGCCGTGGTAGTCGTTTGCCCCACCCTTCGTAGAGATGTTTATCTGCGTCGCGCCTCGACCAAATTCCGCCGGGTATACACCCGACTGCACCTTGAACTCCAGCAGAGCGTCCACCGACGGCAGCACAACAAAGGTGTTGAAGTTCGGGTCCGTGTTCTCCACTCCATCCAGCGTGTACCGGTTGTACTGTGCTCTCTGGCCGCCTACCGAAATCGACTGGTCTGCCCGGACACCGCCCTGCCGCGAGCCCGCTTGCCCCGCCGATGGGAAGCCGAAGCTCACGTTTGGCGCCAGCGCAACCAGCGACAACGCATTGCGCCCGTTCAATGGCAACTCCACAATCCGCTTGTTCTCGATTACCGTGCCCACCGTCGCATTCTCACTCTGCAGCAACGCGGCCTGCGCTGATACTTCAATCGTCTCGCTGGTCGCCCCCAGCGACATCTCGATATCGACACGGGCGTTCAGCTGCACCTGGATCTCGAGCCCCGGCCTGCTGTATGTCTTGAAACCCTTCCCCTCTGCCTTTAGGTTGTAGATGCCCGGCGTCAAGGCCGGGAAGGAATATACTCCCGACTCATTGCTTTCTGTAGCACGCGATGCGTTTGTATCCGCGTTCGTCAGCGTGACCTTCGCACCCGCTACCAGCGCCCCGGACGGGTCGTGGATCTCCCCTGACAAAGCCCCTAGGGTCTGCCCGGCCGCAACCGCGGCGCAAAGCACACTAAGCACAACAAACCACGTGGTTTTGCGCATCTCAGAATCTCCTGAATCCACATCGCGAGGCTAGATGTTTCCCAGCCGGCTATGTGTCAGTCTACAACCAGTTCTCTGAAAATCAACGGGAAAGTACGCCATCCGGCGAAAAAATGTAAACGCTTCCGATCCGGCCTCCAGTAGAGGCGATCCGCAGCCCCTTTTCTTGCGTTTACACCCCAGCTCAGCCCCGCTGCCACCCCTACAGCAACTCCTCGATACTGAACATCAGCCGCTCAATCACCTTCTCATCCGTCATCGGATTGAAGAACACCGCCTTCCACCCCGGCAGCGCCAACCCATTCGCCTTGTGCCCCACGTTCGTCGTGTAGCTCAACCGCGCATCCACCGCCGGGTCCATCCCCTTCTCGCGCTTCTCAAACAGCCGCCGGATCTCCGCCGCGTACCCTTCAAACTTCTCCGGCGCCATCTCCCCGGCTAGCACTCGCCGGTAGATCTCCTTCGCGTCCCGCCCCTTCGGCAGTACCCACCACACCACGCTCGGCCCCACCGCATCCAGGTTCAATACCTTGCAGTACTCCAACGCCTCCAGCCGTTGCTTCAGCTCATCGGCCAACCCCAGCGCCCGCGCCACCAGCAACTGCCAGCCCGTCAGCCCCATCCCGTTCAAAGAGGCCATCACCGTGTACGGCCCCAGCGCCGGCCGCGAACACTCCAGCGTGAACAGCGCCGGGTCCCGCCGCCCGTCCGCCTCGCAGAAATACGGCGTCTCTTCCACGCTCCGCGAGAGATACCGCAAATCCTGCCGCCGGTTCACCAGAAACGCGCTGCCCGGATAGTGCCCCCAACCCATCTTGTGAAAATCGATCGTGATGCTGTCCGCCGCCCGCAGCCCCGACGCCTTCTCCTGCGCCTGCTTCACCAGCTCCAGCAGCCGCTCCGTGAACCCCAACTCGTTCGCGTCCGTCCGGTACTCCGTCAGGAAGCTCAGCACCCAGCCCACCGCCGCATCCACGTGCAACTGCGGCGCGGCCACTCCGTGCCTGTTTGCGAAATCCGAGAGAATCCCCCGGATCGCCGCCACATCGTCAATCCCCGACCCGTCCGTCGTCCCGAACGTCGCCGTCACAAACGCCACCTTCACGCCCTGCCCGTGCAGCTCCTCGAGCTTCGCCGCCAGCAGGTCCAGCCGCATCGACAACCCTTCGTCCGTCGGAATCGCGTGCAGGTTCTTCGTCCCCAACCCCAGCCAGCCCGCCACCGACTGGTTCGAGTAATGCGCCGCCTCCGACACAATCCCAGCCACCTGCCCGCCGCTCAAACCATTCCGCATCGCCCCCGGCGCCACTTTCTCAATCCCGATCTTCGCTCCGTACAGGTTCGAAATCGTCCCGCCCATCGTGAACACGCCCCACGGGTCGTCCGTGTGGTAGAACAGCAGGTTCGCCAGCGCGGTCACCGCCTTGATCTCCAGCTCGTTCGACCGCTGGCTATACGTGTCCGTGCATAGATTCGGGTTCTTCAGCAGGCACGCCAGCGCGCCCACCAGCGACGCGTAGTTCGCCGGCCCCTTCACGTTCTCCAGGTGCAGCTTCGACGACCAGCTGTCCGTCCCCCAGAAGTACGGGAACACCGCGTCCCGGGCGTCTTTCAGGTTCCCCGGCAACACGTGGATCTCCGGGTTCGCCTGCGCCGTCTCGTAGTTCTGCGCCATGTGCGCCGACGGCGGAAGGGTCCCCTCCGCCTGCACCGCCATGATGAACTCGCGGAAGATCTCGGTGATCGCCGCCGGATCGCACGTGAAGAAGTTCTTCACGATCTGCTCGTACAGCTTCTGATCCATGCCTGCCTCCCTGCCGCAACCCGGCGCCAGAGACCTGTCTGTGCCCGCCTGGGTCTAGATCAACCCGCCCTGTCGCGCCACCAGCAGCGCTTCAATCGCCGCGCCGCGCGCGCCCGCCGTGTCCCCGTTCGGCATGATGTACACCGGAATGTCGGCCTGCTCTTCGCGCTGCTCCGGCATGCCTCTGTGGATCTCGCCGACGAACCACTCCTGGAATTCCTTGCCCGTCTCTATCGCACCCCCGCCCACAATGAGCGCGTCCGGATCGAACGTGTTGATCATCTCGTCGAAGAACAGCCCCAGCGCGTGCGCCTGCGCCCGGAAGATCTCCCGGCACATCTCGTCGCCCTTCTCAGCCAGCCCGCGCACCGCCTTCGCCGCCTTGCCCAAATCGCCCAGCTTGGCCAGTTCGTGGTTCGGGTACTTCTCGAGGAAGTACGGCAGGTAGTTCATCCGGATCGCCGTCAGCGAGCACACCGATTCCAGATCGCCGGTCCGCCCGCAGTTGCAGCGCGGCACTATGCCCTTCACGCATTCGATGCTCTGGTACGGCAGCAGCACGTGCCCCAGTTCGCCGCCAAATCCCTTGCGGCCCTTCACCACCTGGTTCTCGATGATCACCCCGCCGCCCAGGCCCGTGCCGATAATCGCCGAAATCGACGTCGCCTTGTTCTGCCCGCCGAAAATCGAAAAATGGCCCCACAACGCGCCCGCGTTGCCGTCGTTCAAATACGTCACCGGCTTGCCCAGCTTCTGCGCCAGGCCGTCGCGGATGTCGAAGCCCGCCCACTCCGGGTGCACGAAGTTCGTCGACCCCTTCGCGCTCAGCACGCCGCCTGAACTGGCCGGCCCCGGCGTGTCCAGCCCCACCACCGCCACCTGGCCCATCGCCACCCCGGCCTTTTCCAAGGCCAGCTTCAGGCCGTCCTCGATCTGCTGCAGGCAAACCGCCGGACCTTCCACAGATCGCGCCGGGTGCTCGAACAGACCCTCAATCAGAAACTTCTCATCGCCCGTGATCAGCGTGTAATTGACGGCCGTGCCGCCCAGGTCAACTCCGGCTACAACTTGCATGGACACTCCTGGCTCCGCTCAGGCTCTAGGGCCCGAATTTTCCACAATACCAATTCCACTAATTCGCTTGCGCGATCACCGCGATGGCCGCCACCAGCACCGCAATCCCAATCCAGCTCGTCCGCACCGCGCCGGCGCCCGCGCCCTTCCACTCGCCGGTCAGCGCGCCCAGCACGTTCGCCATGATGATTACCACCGACATGAACATCGGCCAGCCCAGCACCGCGCCCAGCGGACCCATCGCCGCCGCGCCCATCCCGTAAATGCTGATCCCGATGTACCACAGCAAGCCCATCAGCGACGCGCCCAGCCAGTAACCGGCCGGCGTCCCAACCGCCGTGAATTGGCTCCAGGTCTTGTTCTTCCCCAACAGATACACCGCGTATCCGGCGTTCACCAGGAACCCGCCCGCCAGCGCCAGCGCCCAAATCGCGTTCGCCGCCAGGTCCGGCTTCGCGCCCGCCGCTACGGCCGCATCCTGCACCGGCTTGCCGAACACGAAACCAAAGTTCAATGCCGGCGACAGGATCCCCGACGCCAGGCAGATCAACAACCCCGCGCCGAAACCCGACTTCTCCCCCGCCGCCTTCTCCGGATTCTGGTTCTTTTCCCGCATCGCCCCGGCCTTCGAGCAGATCACGATGCCGATAATCACCAGCACCAACCCGCCCAGCAGCACCTGCCCGCGGTGCGTGAACAGATCGCCCGGGCTCAATATCAACAGCGGAAGCAGTGATCCCACCGAACTCGTAATACCCAGGATGATCGCGAACGCCAGCGCCATGCCCACGCGCGCAATCGCCAGGCCGAAAAGCGTCGAACCCGCGCCCCAGCCCACGCCGCACAACACAATCACCGCCAGCGTCGAAGCCGCCGCGCCCGAGTAGACGCCAAACAGCCCCGGTACCGTCGCCAGAGCCAGCGCCAGCGGCAGCACGATGAGTCCCGCCACTGAGTACACCAGCCAGGTGTTCTCCCATTTCCATTTCGCGATCTTCTTCATCGGCAGCGCGAAGCTGCCATGAAGCAACCCGCCCACTACAACGGTAAGGGCCGCGGCCAGACTGGCATTTTGCTGCATTTTGAGTACGCTTCCTGGTGCTGTAGGAATATCACACTCAGCGCACCAGCGGGTCTTCCACCCACGGCGGCGTCGCTTCCATCAGCCGCCCCAGCTCCGGCTCCACCCGGTCCATCTCCGTCTTCATCCCCCACGCCACTTCCCTGTAGCTGAAATGCCCCTTCACGCCGCTGCGCAGCTTCGCGATGTACTCCGCCTCCGCGAAGTCCATCTTGAACAGGTAGCGCCCGCGCGCCGCGAACGGCAGCAGGTAGTGCGCCGCCGCCTCCGGCATTGCCGCCGCGGCCATCCGCGCCGCCTCCAGCGCTCCCGAATACACCGCATCCAGCCCCGCTTCATCAATCGCGGCCGGCTTCGCGAAGCCGTGCTTCCAGGTGTGCGCTTGCCGCGTCTGATAACAGCGTCGGTGCCGGTGCATGTCGCGGTACGCGCCCAGGTCCACCAGAAAATCGAACGCATACGGGCCGCCGCGGAACTCCCGCAGCAACTCGTCCCGCTTCCCCCTGGGTCCCAGCGCCGCTTCCAATACCTCCATCTGCCTGGCCCTGCTCCAGCCGGATACCAGCTCGTGCAGCTCGGCAAACGGCCATTCCGTCACGGAATACAGCAGCGTGGCCGCGATTTCGGCCACTGTTTCGCGTGTCTTGGTCAACTCCACCAGCCCAGCCGGCCGCTCCGGCGCTTCCGCCAGATTCGCCCGCGCCCACTCTTTCAGCGCCGCCCGCGCCATGCCCGGATACGGATCCGCGTCCACATACTTCGCCAGCGTCGGCGCCAGCGCTTCCACCGGTTGCCCCGGCAGCGTGCACTCCGGCGGCGCCGAACACACCGCCGCCGTCTCCGCGCCCAACTCTCTCAACTCCGCATACTCGGAGGCCTTCCATCGCCGGATTTGCCGTTCCAGCGTCCGGATCGACGTCACCTGCCCCACCCCCGTCGGCACCCCCAGCACCAGCAGGTACCGCGCCACATCAAAAGCCCGCGCGGCAATGTTCCTCTCATAGGCGTCCGCCTTCATCGCCTCCGGCCGCGGCAGCTTCTCCCTCAAATGCTCCACCATCTTCGAGTGGATCTCCCGGTATGCGCCCAGCATCCACCCCGCCGTCTCCTGATAGGCCTGCGCCGCACCCGCGTCCAGCTCCGGCGGCGTCACAAATCCCGACAATGAGAAATTCTGGTACCTCGACGACCGCGCCTGCCCATCCCACAACTGCTCGTCTTCCAGCTCCATCGCCACCAGCTCGCTGACGCCTTCAAAACAAAGCGCCAGGTGCCCCAGGTCCGCAATCGACGCATGGCCGTACTGGAAATAGAAGCTGTCAAAGAACTTCGACGAGTCGTGATCTACCACCCACTTCACAGACTCCCGTATCGAATCCGGCGACCGGCTATACCGCGCCAACGCATACGCTAGCTTTTCGGGCGGCATCGGCCCGACACTGATCACTCTAGGCACGGCTGTTATCATAGCGAACGTTCCCTATGCAGATCCGCCTCAAACGCCTCCACCCCGACGCCCAGCTCCCTCAATACGCCCATGGCCCCGAAGAAGACGCCGGCATGGATCTCCAGTCCGTCGAGGATGTCACCCTTCAGCCCCGCATTCCCGTCCTCGTCCCCACCGGCCTGGCCATCGAACTCCCCCCCGGTTTCGAAGCCCAGCTCCGCCCCCGCTCCGGCCTCGCCCTCCGCCACGCCATCACTCTCCCCAACGCCCCGGCCACCATCGACCCCGGCTATCGCGGCGAAATCCGCATCATCCTCCTCAACCTCGGCACGGAGCCCTACCAGATCCACAAGGGCGATCGCATCGCCCAGATGATCATCGCCCGTTACGAATCCATCTCCTGGATCGAATCCGACCTCGCCGACTCCACCCGCGGCCAAGGCGGCTTCGGCTCCTCCGGCCGCTGACCGGCCTCACACCCAGTCTGGAAAGTACCGCGCCATCATCCACTCCCGCCACGCCGCCAACTTCGGCTCCAGCCGCGCAACCTCTTCCACCATCTGCCTTGGATCCCACACCTCCGCAGCATCCTCCCCTCCAATCATCCGGAGCGCCTCCAGCGCATCCCGGCTGCCCGCAACCGGCGACGCCAAACGCCTCACCGCGCCGTTTCCTGCATGCGGGCACACCACAAATCGAGCCCAATCGACGCCCGGCGCCTCGCTTGCCGCTGCCTTGGCCAGCGCGTGGTTCCTCATCAGCTGGTAAAGCCCCTCTCGAAAGGGGCATGGCTCCGCCAGTTCGCTCACTCTCGCCAGGTCCACGTGCTCCCAATACCGCCGCCCGAAGCGCCGCGCCATGTAACATTCGCCCGTGGGATTCCTGGCTATCCGCCTGGCATCCATGCAGCGCTCCCGTTCCTCATTCCGGCTTGGCGGATGACGTTCATCAAACCACCCCCTGCACCCCCCAAACTCGCTCTCTGTCAACTTGACCTCGCCCAGGACGTACCCCATCCGGCCCCCCCGCCCCTCCACCCGAATCAGGAAGTCGGGGCTGGTCCCGATCCCCTCCTCGCCCAGCCACTTGCCCGCCCCTGGAATCGCGGCTTCCACCTGCAACTCCACCCGCTCCCCTTGGTACGGCAAACCCGGACACCGCACCCGTAGAAATTCCCGCGCCAACTCCGCGTCCAGCGCCAGCGGAGCGCACAGATTCAGCGTGAACGCCTGGCTGGAATGCGGCTCGTCGAAATACCGGTGCTCCGGCCCTCTCAGTAGCCCCCGCCACGCTGGGTCAAACAAATGACTTCCGCCCAATCCCCGCAAGTGAGCCCGTAGCATCCGCTTGAACGGAGGATCCTCCCGATGCGCGCACGCCCTGGCCCTTTGTCTCATATCCCCCCAATCCACCTCGCTCGCCTTACTGTCGTCGCTCACCGCGGCAAACGCGAAATCCGCCGCGAATCCTTGCAGCCCTTTGGACAATGCCTGCTCCAGTACGCTGCAATCCCGACCGTGGTAATACCGCTCCGGCGCCCACACCCGCAGTTCAATCCACTTCGCCTGCAATAGTGGAAGCTCCGTCAGAAACTCCGCCGGCGCTCTTCTCCTCGCCAGCAGATACAACACGAAGTTCCTCAGGATCTCCGCCGCCGCGCGCTCTGGAGAATCCGCCTCCAGCTTCAGTTCGATCAGGGCGTACCGCCCCTCTCCCCGGTCCTCGGCCAGATCCACGCACGCGCGCTTGTTGCGCGCCCCGGTTTCGTCAAACACCCCCGAAGCCACCGGCACTTCACAAAACAACTCCGACTTCGCCTTCGACAACCGGATCGCCCACCCTCGCTCGCCATGGCCATCTTCCATCTCCGGCTTCCTCAACCGCCAGAGGGATCTAGAACGCCAGGGAGAGCCGGCCAACTGCCCCGCCAACCATTCCAAACTCTTCTCCAGTTCCCCCGCGAACCACCCCGCGCCCGGCTCGCCAAGCCCCTCCACGAGCCGCCGCACCCGGTAATCCATCCACTCCAGCACGTTCACTGTGGGGGATGATTCGAGATCCGCCATACCACCCTCCATCGGCGCAACCCGAGTGCGGCAACAGCCCACTGGTGCCCATCGCCCCTCCGCCCGCTACTTCTTCCCCACTTCGAAATCGTCGAAGTACGTCACGCTGTCCGCCTTCGTCCACAAACCCGTCTTCCCAGCGCCAGCAAACGTCCCATCCTCCACCTCCATCACCTTCTCCCCGTCGAAATACACCACGAACCGCTTACCCACAAACTCCACCCGCAGCGACGACCACACTCCCTTCGGCACCTTGTGCTTCACCCCGTACGTCTTCTCCGGCGTCCCCACCGGCGCCAGCGCCACTCGCTTCCCGCCCTCCACCTTGTACAGCACCACGTTGTCCTCCAACGCGTTCGCCCGCACGATGTAGTAATTGCCCGGATCCTGGTACCGCCAGACAACGCCCGCCGCCTGGTCTTTCACCCCCGATACGGTCTTGAACTTCACCGAAACCCGCCCATCCGCCAGCTTCGCCTTCTCGTAGATCGCCAGCGGAAACCGCCCCGATGTCTCATCCGCCGATAGCTGCCCTAGAACCCTCGGCGGGGTCGGCGCAGCCGCATCCTCCACCACCTCCCACCGCGGCGCGCCGCCCTGGCTCGTCATCGCCACCACCCAATCGCGAGGCACCGCGCCCGCTTTCTCTTTCCGGAAGTCTACTTTCGCCGCCATCGCAGCCACACACCCGATCCACAACAGGACAACCGCGCGTCGCATCTTCTCAGCCTACCCCCAAACGCAAAACGGGCCTTCGCCCCGCAGGGCAAAGGCCCGTCCGAACCTGAACGGGCTCAACTAGCGCGACATCGTCGCAAAGACGATCCCGGCGCCCGCGCCACCCGCAATCGCCACCCCGATCGCCACCTTCGTACCCGCGCTCATGCCCGTGCCCGTCGGCTTGGTCGGACCTTTCGATCCTTCCGTCGGCTTCTGCCCGCCGCCAGTCGGCACCTGTCCGCCGCTCTGCGGCGCGTTCTCGTCATCCACCCGGTTCAGCCGCGCCACTTCGATCACCTGCGAATTGCGGTCCGCGCCCGCTTTCACGGTCCCGCTGGCTTCCACCAACTGCCCCAGTTCCTTTTGCAGGTTCGAGCCGCGCAACTCCGCGTCCACGTTCGTCAGCCGGTCCGTCACCACGTACCGCGCTCCATCCTGCCGCAGCACGCCCGTCACGGAAGACTGCGCGCTCGCCCCCGCTCCCGGCGTCAGATCCAGCACCTTGCCCGGTGCTACCTTTGCCAGCAGCAATCCTTCCGCATTCCGCACCTGCGCCTGCCCTGTCAGCGCCGCCACCTTCACCACGCCGCCGGTCAGCGCCACCTGCGCCTGCCCGCCCGTCGCCGCAATCTGCAGCCCGCGCGCTTCCACTCTGTACGATGGCGTCGAAACCACACTCACGCCGCTCTCCAGCACCAGCTTGTCCGCATATACCCGCGCCGCGCTGTTCGGAGCCAGCGTCGCCCGGCCCCCCTTCGTCAATTGAATCCGTGCCGCATCCGCCGCCGCCTGCACGCTCGATCCCTCCGCCAGATTCGCGTTCCCGCTCACCTGCGCCTGGTTCACCCGCATCGCGCCGTTACTTACCGCTACCCCAATCACGCCGCTCCCCGCCATCGCCACCAGCGAGAATGCTCCTGCTATCCAAAGGCCCTTTGCCATCACGGACACACTCCTCGCAATCAGAATCGCAACGCCAGTCTAGATCTTTCAGCCTACATAAACCGGCACTAGAGGGCAAGACCGTAAAGACCTCACTGTCGCCGGTGTTTGATCTGCCCGGTGCAATTCGCCGGTGATCCGTCCGCTGTCGCACCCGCCAATTGCTTCCGTCTCGGCGGATCCGAATCGTCCAGTGATCAGTTTTGCAGCCAGCCCCACTCGCCTACTGCAGCACACCGCCTACCGAAGGCCCGAAGCCCATGCCCTGGCGCCACGCGCCGGCAACGGTCCTGCCTCCGTTCAGCAAAGCCCAGTCCCAATCCACGGGACCTGATGCTTTGCTGTCCAGAGTGAACGTCAGGCGGCTGCCCTCCCGGCAGACGTGGACCTGAACGGTAACCCGCGCAAGATCCTCAGGGGGGATCATCGGCCTCACCGTGCAGGTCTTGAAATCCACCATAAAATCGTGCAGGTTCCGGGGGTTTTGGTAAATATCGGGTGCTTTGAAAATCAGGTTTTCCACGCGGTAGCGGATCCCCACCAGCGGTGGGGGCGGTGGCGGGTCCACCTGACCCGACCCGTCAAGAGCCATCGACCAGCCGCCCCCGGCGAAGTTCACCGTCCCATTCACCGTCTTTCCGCCGGGGGCCACCGTTCCCGTGTACACCCCGGCGTCCCTGCGCTCAAAGATGACCGTGCGTCCGTCGTAGGAGCGCAGCGTGAAGGTGTCGTTGGAAAGTCCGCCGCTCGCTTCGTGCCGGGCCACGGCATCGTAGACATTGCTGTCGCCGCGGCGCGTCAACGTCCATGTCCATCTGTCGTTTCCAATCCATTGCAGGATCGTCAGCCGCGCCCCAAGTCTGGCCGGACCACCCGCAGCAGGCGCGGCTGGCGCCGCTGCAACCGCCGGGCCCGAGCCGTCGAGCGTCATCGACCAGCCCCCGCCGGCGAAATTCACCGTCCCAGTGACCGTCTTCCCATCCGCCGCCACGGTTCCCGTGTAGATGCCGGCGTCGGGACGGTCGAAGATGATCGTACTGCCTTCGAAAGTCCGCAAAACGAAGATGTGGTTCGACTGGCGCCCGCTGGCTTCGTGCCGGGCCACCGCGTCGTATGTGTTGGTGTTGCCACGGCGCGTGAGCGACCACGTCCACGAGTCGCTGCCGGCCCATTGCTTGATGGTCATCGATGGCGGAGCGGGACGGGATTGGGCTGTGGCGCGGAATGCCGGAGCGGAGAGCGGAATCAGGGCCAGGAAGGTGAGACACTGCGTAAGCACAAGTACCTCCGTGCAGAAGCAGGACATTCGTTGGCTAGCACAATACCACTCAACCTAATCAGGCTCAAGGAGGATGGATGCAGGAGGATGGATGCAGGAGGCTGGATGCGGGTCTGCCTGACGTACCCTCTCGCCCGTCCGCGCGCCGCCTACTCCGCCTTCTCCTCCCGCCGCCGCTTCGCCCACCCTTCCTTATTGATTTGATGCGCCCGCCCCACTGCCAGCGCATCCTTCGGCACCGGCTTCGTTACGATGCTCGCTGCCGCCACATAGCTCCCTGCCCCTACCTCTACCGGCGCCACCAGCGTCGAATTGCTCCCCACGAACGCCCCGTCCCCGATCTGCGTCGGATTCTTCTTCCGCCCATCGTAATTGCAGGTGATCGTCCCCGCCCCGATGTTCACCTTCTGCCCGATCGTCGCATCCCCCAGGTAAGCCAGGTGCATCGCCTTCGACCCCTGCCCCAGCCGGGTCTTCTTCAACTCCACAAAATTCCCCACCATCGCCCCATCTTCAACCACGGCGCCCATCCTCAACCTGCCGTACGGGCCCACCTCCGCCGCCGCGCCCAGCCTCGAATCCTGCACCGAGCTGAACGCATGCACCTTCGCCCCATCTTCCAGCACCGCATTCTCCAGAATCGCCGACGCCCCCACGGCGCACTCCCGCCCCACCTTCGTCTTCCCCAGCAGTTGCGCCATCGGCCCGATCACCGTGTCTTGGCCTACCTCTACGCCGACGTCCACCGTCACGGTCTCCGGCCTCTGAATCGTGACCCCGCCCAGCATCAGCTCCCGCACCTTCTTCTGCCGGAAAATCCGGTCCGCCTCGGCCAGCTCCACCCGCGTGTTGATCCCCAGAATCTCGTTCGCGTCTTCCACCACCAGCGGCACCGTCGCGTGCCCCGCCGCCCGCATCAGCTCTACCACGTCGGTCAGATAGTACTCGCCCGACGCCGGGTTCGGCTCAACCTTCTCCAAGTAGGGCCACAGCAGCTCCGCTTCAAAACAATAGATCCCGGAATTGATCTCCCGGATCTCCTTCTGCTCCGCCGTCGCCGCCTTCTGCTCTACGATCGCCGCCACCTGCCCGGCCTCGTCGAGCACAATTCGCCCGTAGCCCGTCGCGTCCGGCAGCACCGTCGTGATCACCGTCGCCGCCCGGCCGCCCGCTTCGTGTTCTGCCAGCAGCCTCCGCAGCGTCGCCCGCGACAGCAGCGGGCAATCTCCGTACAACACCACCAGCCGGCCGCTCTTCACCCCCGGCTGCCCCGCGCATACCCGCAGCGCGTGCCCCGTCCCCTTCTGCTCCGTCTGCACTTCGAACCGCGTGCCCAGTCCCTCCACCTCCGCCTTCACCCGCTCCGCCTGATGCCCGACCACCGCCACTATCCGCTCCGGCTCCGCTATCTCCTTCGCCGCTTCGATCACGTGCTCCAGCAGGCACGCTCCACCCGCCTGGTGCAGCACCTTCGCCAGGCCGCTTCTCATCCTAGTCCCCAGGCCCGCCGCTAATATCACTACAGACACGTCTCTAGTCATCGCCGGTCTCCTCTTAGCTCCTAATCTCTCTTCGCGCCCCGCATCCTCCGCCGCCGGCCCCGCTTCGCCAGTTCCACCACCGCCTGCGCCGTCGCCTCCGGATCGTGCCGCACCCGCTCCTCTTTCGCCAGCAGCGGCAACGCCACCACCTCCACGCCTAACTGCTCCAGCTTCTGGAAATCGTTCGTCACCTGCAGCGCCCGCTGCTTCGCATACCGCACCAGCAGCTCGTCGCTGATCGGATCCGTATTCACCACCGCGCAATCCACTACCTTTCTTTGCGCATGCTCCAGCACTGCCGCCACGTGGTCCGACGCCGACAGCCCGTTCGTCTCCCCCGGCTGCCACCTCAGGTTCACGAAACACGCCTTCAATGCCTTGCTCTGCTCGATCGCCTCCGGAATCCCCTCCACCAGCAGGTTCGGCACCACGCTCGTGAACAGGCTCCCCGGCCCCACCGTGATCAGGTCCGCCGCCCGGATCGCCGCCAGCGTCTCCTCCATCGGCTTCACCTTCTTCGGATGCAGTTCGATCCGCTGAATCGGCGCATGGCTCCTGCTGATGCGGGTCTCGCCTTCCACTACCCGGCCATCCGTCAGCCGCGCCCGCAACGTCACGTTCGCCGCCGTCGAGGGGTAGATCCGCCCTGCAATCGCCAGTACCTCGCTGCTCAGCTGCACCGCCTTCGCGAAATCCCCCGTGATCTGGCTCAGCACCGCCAGAAACAGGTTCCCGAAACTATGCCCCTTTAGGCCCCGGCCCCCCGCAAAGCGGTACTGGAACAGCTTCGTCATCAACGCCTCGTCTTCCGACAAGGCCACCATGCAGTTCCTGATATCCCCCGGCGGTAGAATGTCCAACTCCCGCCTCAGCCGCCCTGAACTCCCCCCATCGTCGGTCACCGTCACCACCGCCGTCAGCTCCACCGCCGGCGCCCTCGCCTCCCACCGCATCCCCGGCACGTGCCGCTTCAGTCCCTTCAGAACCGTCGATAGCCCCGTCCCGCCCCCAATCGTCACCACTCGCAACGGCTCGCCCGCCAGCCCTCCGCGTCCCGCCGTGGACCCGGCCGCTCCCGCCTCCGCTGTTAGGCGCTTTGCCACTGCTTTACCCGCTCACGGGTTCGCCCGTCAGGACCTCCCGGATCTGCGCATGGTCCAACAACGGCGCAAAGTCCGCATCGCTCCGCGCCACCCCTCGAATCGCGCCGTCCGCCGCCACCGCACGCCGCAGATACTGTGCCGCCGCCGCCACGCCGCCCGTCATCCCCTCAGCCAGCGCCAGCGCGTACAGGTAATGCGGCTCCCCGCCCTTCGCCACCGCCGTCTCCAGCGGTCCCTTCGCCTCCTGCCACTTCCGCGCGTTCAGCAGGCTCACCCCGTACGTGTAATACTCCTCCGCCGTCTGCAGCTTTACCTCGGCCGCCTGCGTCCGCTTCTCACACATCCTCCGGTACATCGCCGCCGATTCGTTCACAGACATCAGCGGTCCCGCCGCCGCATTTTCGAAATACGGCAACGCCTCCCGGTATTTCCCGGCCGAAAAGAGCTTCATCGCCCTTGCAAACAAGTCCGTGTGCGCCTTTGACGTCATCTCCCCACCTGGCGACCCGGTCTTGCCTTCCGAATGCTTCGCTGGCTTCTTCATGTCACCCGAATTCTCACCGCCGCGCAAAGTTGCCAACGCGGGCAGCATCCCAAATTGGTAGCAAATCCGCGCCTGCCTGCGCAAGCCGCCCCCCGCTACAATATCCTCGTGCCCTCATGACCGCCCCTTCTCTCCTCCCCCCTTACGACCTCGCCTCCATCCCCGACGCCCCCGCCGTCTTCCTCATCCATCTCCACCAGGGCCGCCCTTACCTCGCCCGCACCGCCCGCCTCCGCCGCCGCCTCGCCCGCCTGCTCTCACCCCCAACTTCCTCCTCCCGCCGCCTCAACCTCCACTCCCTCGCCGCCTCCGTCGAATACCACCTCACCCCCTCCCGCCTCTCCTCCTCGCTTACCTTCTACCGCCTCGCCCAGGCTCATTTCCCCGGCGAATACCTCAACTTCCTCAAGCTCCGCCCCGCCCCCTTCGTCAAGCTCATCCTCTCGAATCCCTTCCCCCGCACCGCCGTCTCCACCCGCCTCTCTTCCTCTCAGGCTCTCCACTACGGCCCCTTCCGCTCCCGCGCCTCCGCCGAACGCTTCGAACAGGACCTCCTCG
Source organism: Acidobacteriota bacterium (assembly GCA_016213725.1). Lineage (GTDB taxonomy): Bacteria > Acidobacteriota > Terriglobia > Bryobacterales > Bryobacteraceae > Paludibaculum. The sequence continues at coordinate 25,854 of JACQZS010000011.1, forward strand.
ATCTGTTTCAGGTCCGCCGCTGCCAGGAAGACCTCATCCCCTCCCCGGATCACCCCGGCTGCATCTACGGCGAGATGATGAAGTGCCTCCGCCCCTGCCAGCAGGTCGTCGGCCCCGAAGAGTACCGCTCCGAGGCCAACCGCCTCTCCGCGTTCCTCTCTACGCAAGGCCACTCCCTCCTCGAACCCGTCTCCTCCGCCCGCGAGCGCGCCTCCCAGGACCTCGACTTCGAACAGGCCCAGCGCCTCCACTCCCGCTACCTCCGCATCGAACAAACCCTCAAACTCCGCGACGACCTCGCCGCCCCCCTCGAATCCCTCTCCGGCGCCGCCGTCTCCCCCAGCCCCGTCCCCGGCGAAGTCCAGCTCTTCTTCTTCCTCCAGGGCGCCTGGGCCGAACCCGTCCACTTCCCCATCGCCGCCACCTCCTCCGAAGTCCTACCCCTCGACCGCCGCCTCCGCGAACTCCTCCCCTCCCTCCAGTTCCCCCGCCTCACCCTCCGCCAGCGCGCTGAACACATCTCCCTCCTCGCCCGCTGGTTCTACTCTTCCTACCGCGACTCCGACTGGTTCTCTTTCACCTCCCTCGACGACATCCCCTACCGCCGCCTCGTCCGCGCCATCAGCGGCGCTGGCCGCCACGCCTCCTCAGCACCCGGTCCGGCCCCCGGCTAACCTCTCGCGCTACCCTGAATTCATGGGGCTCTCCATCAGCCTGATCGCCACCCAGTTCGGCATCTCTACATCCGACCTCCACCGCTATCTCAATGAGGCCCTCTCCCGGGGCGGAGACTACGCCGACCTCTACTTCGAATACATCGAATCCACCTCCCTCGCCCTCGACGAATCCATCGTCAAATCCGCCACCCAGGGCGTCACCCTCGGCGTCGGCGTCCGTGTCCTCTCCGGCGAGCGCACCGGCTACGCCTACTCCGACGATCTCTCCCCTGACCGCATCCTCAAGGCCGCCCGTACCGCTGCCTGCATCGCCGCCGGCCCCGCCTCCATCGTCCAAACTCCGCTCGACGCCATCTCCGCTCCCAACCTCTATCCCGTCCCCCACCCCGCCGCCGAATCCTCCCTCGCCGAACGCGTCGCCCTCATCGTCGAAGCCGACCACATCGCCCGCGCCGAAGACGCCCGCGTCTTCCAGGTCCAGGCCTCCTTCGCAGACTCCATCAGGCACATCCTCATCGCCACCTCCGACGGCCGCCTCGCCCACGACCGCCAACCCATGGCCCGCCTCAACGTCATGGCCCTCGCCCGCGCCGCCGACGGCCGCATCGAGCACGGCTACCAGGGCGGCGGAGGCCGCGTCGGCCTCGATCACTTCACCTCGAACCATCTTGTCTCCAAGTTCGCCAAGGAAGCCGTCCGCCAGGCCCTCGTCCAACTCGACGCCGTCGAAGCCCCCGCCGGCGAAATGACCGTCGTCCTCGGCCCCGGTTGGCCCGGCATCCTCCTCCACGAAGCCGTCGGCCACGGCCTCGAAGCCGACTTCAACCGCAAGGAGGTCTCCGCCTTCTCCGGCCGCATCGGCCAGCAGGTCGCCTCCCCCCTCTGCACCGTCGTCGATAACGGCGCCATGGCCGCCCGCCGCGGCTCCCTCAACGTCGACGACGAAGGCGTCCCCTCCCAGGAAAACGTCCTCATCGAAAACGGCGTCCTCCGCGGCTACCTCCACGATCGCCTCTCCTCCCGACTCCTTCGCAACACCCCCACCGGCAACGGCCGCCGCGAAAACTACCAGCACATCCCCCTCCCCCGCATGACCAACACCTACATGCTCGCCGGCGATAGCGACCCCTCCGAAATCCTCCGCTCCGTCAAAAAGGGCCTCTATTGCGCCACCTTCGGCGGCGGCCAGGTCGATATCACCTCCGGCAACTTCGTCTTCTCCGCCACCGAAAGCTACTTGATCGAGGACGGCCGCCTCACCAGCCCCGTCCGCGGCGCCTCCCTCATCGGCAACGGCCCCGAAGCCCTCAAGTACGTCTCCATGGTCGGCAACGACCTCCAGCTCGACGAAGGCGTCGGCATCTGCGGCAAGGAGGGCCAGTCCGTCCCCGTCGGCGTCGGCATCCCCACCCTCAAAATCGATCGCATCACCGTCGGAGGCAACGCATGAGCCCCCAGAACTTCCACGAAGAGATCGCCGCCCGCCTCATCCAGCTCGCCTCCACCCACGGCGCCTCCGCCGCCGAGGCCACCGTCGCCGCCGGCGACGAGTTTGAAGCCCAGGTCCGCCTCGGCCAGGTCGAAACCCTCAAAGAGGCCGGCTCCCAGGCCGCCGGCATCCGCCTCCTCTTCGGTCAGCGCGTCGGCTCCGCCTATACTTCCGACCTCTCCGAAGCCGGCCTCGCCCGCATGGTCGCCTCCGCCGCCGGACTCGCTCAAATCTCCACCGAAGACCCCCACGCCGGACTCCCCGATCCCTCCTCCCTCGGCGCCGTCCGCGGCGACCTCCAGCTCTTCTCCCCCTCCATCGACGCCTTCGATCCCGCCCGCCGCATCGAACTCGCCCGCGAGGCCGAACAATCCGCCCTCTCCTTCGACCCCCGCATCGACAACTCCGAAGGCGGCTCTTTCTCTTCTTCCACCGCCTGGCGCGCCTTCTCCAACTCCATCGGCTTCCTCTCCTCCTACCGCTCCTCCTACTGCGGCCTCTCCGCCGTCCCCGTCGCCACCTCCGAAGGCCGCCGCGAACGCGACTACTGGTCCTCCAGCGCCCGCGCCATCGATGGCCTCGAATCCCCTGATTTCATCGGCCGCACCGCCGCCCAGCGCGCCCTCCGCCGCCTCGGCGCCCGCAAGGCCTCCACCCAAAAGGTCCCCGTCGTCTTCGAGCCGCGCGTCGCCCGCTCCCTCCTCGGCCACCTCTTCTCCGCCATCTCCGGAGACTCCGTCTACCGCAAGTCCTCCTACCTCGCCGGCCTCCTCGGCCAGCAGGTCGCCGGCTCAAACATCACCATCATCGACGACGCCACCCTCCCCGGCCTGGTCGGCACCGCCCCCTTCGACGACGAAGGCGTCCCCTCCCGCCGCACCGTCGTCTTCGAAAACGGCCGCCTCGCCTCTTACCTCCTCAACTCCTACACCGCCCGCAAGCTCGGCCTCCAAACCACCGGCTCCGCCGCCCGCGGCGTCACCGGCAACGCCGGCGTCGGTCACGGCAATTTCTTCCTCCAACCCGGCGAAAACAGCCCCGAATCCATCATTTCCAGCGTCAAAAACGGCCTTTACGTCACCGAATTGCTCGGCTCCGGTGTCAATATAGTGAACGGTGACTATTCCCGGGGTGCCGCCGGCCTCTGGATTGAAAACGGCCAGCTCGCCTGGCCCGTCCATGAGATCACCATCGCCGGCAACCTCCGCCGTATCTTTGAACAGGTGGAAGCCATCGGCAACGACCTCGAGTTTCGAGGCTCCGTGGCCTGCCCCACCATCCTCATCGGGGAGATGACAGTCAGTGGCCAGTAATACCGTCCCGAAACCCAAGGCCTCCGCCCAGGCCCGCAATCTACTCCTCCTTTCCATCGTCCTCATCCTCGGCGCCGCCATCTGGTTCTTCTTCCTCCGCGGCCCCGCCACCCCTCCTCAGCCCCCAGGTCTCTCCCCCGAAGCCAAGGCCTACGTCCGCAACCTCGGCCTCTCCGGCGTCTCCATGCAGGCCAAGGAGAGCTACATGAAAAACACTCTCCTCGAAATCAACGGCCAGCTCACCAACAAGGGCGGCCGCCCCCTGCGCCTCGTCGAAATCAACTGCGTCTTCACCGACCCCTACGGCCAGCTCCTCCTCCGCGAGCGCGTCGCCATCGTCCGCCGCTCCGCCGCCGGCCCTCTCAAGCCCGGCGAAACCCGCTCCTTCCGCCTCCCCTTCGACAACGTCCCCGAAGGCTGGAATCAGATGCTCCCACAACTCGTCATCGCCAATATCGAGTTCGACGACTAACCCCTCCGCCATGGCCCGCATCCTCCTCGTCGAAGACGATCCCGACCAGCGCCTGCTCCGCCGCCTCATCCTCGAACGCGCCGGCTATGAGGTCAACCCCGCCGCCTCTCCCGCCGAAGCCCTCACCCCCCGCCCCACTCCCCCGGACTGCGTCCTCATGGACCTCCGCCTCCCCCAGGTCGCCGACGGCCTCCAGCTCATCCGCTCCCTCCGCCTCCTCCACCCCAACCTCCCCATCGCCGTCCTCTCCGGCCGCACCCACGAGCTAGATGCCGCCCCCGAATCCCAGCTCGTCCAGGCCACCCTCGCCAAACCCATCCGCACCGAAATGCTCCTCAAAACCCTCGCCCGCCTCACCGCCGCCCTCGCCCTGCTCCTGCTGCTGCCTTGGGCCGCCTCCGCCCAGTCCCGAGACTTCTCCTTCCAGCTCCCCGCCCCCGCGGAAGTCATCGCCCAGCTCACCCTCGCCTCCCCCGGCTCAGACTGGTCCATCCCCTCCCGCGAGGCCGCCACCGCCCTCCTCACCCTCGACCAAACCTCCACCCAGCAAGTCACCGTCTTCGGCACCCCCCAACCCCACACCTACACCGTCTTCCTCGGCCCCCTCCGGCCCGGCCCCCACACCCTCCACATCGAGCGCGATCCCAAGCTCTCCGCCGCCAACTCGCCGCTTGAAATCGCCGCCGCCCGCTTCGAATCCATCCTCCCCTCGGATCCCCGCTACCTCCCCCTCGCCCACGCCCCCGTCCTCCTGCCCCGCGCCGATACCGTCGGCCGCTTCTCCGACACCCCCCTCCTCGCCTACTACACCCGCGGCGCCGATGACGCCGGCCCCTGGCTCGAATACACCGTCATCTTCTCCAATGAGGACGGCGGCACCTCCACCCGCGACCTCATGGCCCGCTGGGGCCGCACCACCGACATCGAATACCTCTACCGCGTCTGGCTCGACCCCCAGGGCCGCCCCTCGAAAACCCTCATCCAGACCCGCGAGCACAAAGACGTCCCCTACGAAGGCCGCCGCGAAGCCCTCCACCCCATCCTCTGCCCCGTCACCGAGATCAATATGGTGGAGCCGGCTCCCGCAGGCCCCACCCCCATCCGCTATCAGCTCGTCCCCGTCTTCGCCGATCTCGCCCAAGCCTCCCGCGAGATCGTCATGGACCACAACCCCCTCACCTACCGCATCTCCGCCCAGGAACTCATCCGCGAAGACAAGCTCCGCCCCCCGGCCACCCCCGGCGGCGACAGGATCTCCGACCCCCGCCTCTACCTCATCGTCGAAGCCAAAGTCGCCTCCGAACGCGCCGCCATCCAGCTCCTCGTCCGCCGCCGCAACTCCACCAAGTGGACCGGCTCCGCCACGGGCATCGGCAAGGACTACATCGAGCGCTCCGGCTGGGTCCGCGCCACCATCGAACTCCCCCGCGGCACGCGCCTCTCCGACATCGCCGAAATCGGCGCCCAGTGCCTCTCCCGCCGCGACCTCGAACGCCAGCCCATCCCCAAGAACGGCCTCTGCCGCCTCGAAGCCTTCGGCAAAGTCTTCTTCCTCGGCAACGACTACACCCCCCAGCCGCCCCTCAAACTGCCCAACCCGAACTGGCAGCTCCAAATCGGTGAGATGGAGACTCTCAGTCTCCCCTAAGTCATGGACACCGCCGCCCTCCAAACCCGGCTCCAGGCCCAAGGCAAACTCACCCTCCATCTCCGCGTCATCCCCAAATCCCCCCGCACCGCCTGGTCGGACACCCTCGCCGACGGCTCCATCAAGCTTCGCGTCGCCGCCGTCCCGGAGCGCGGCAAAGCCAACGAGGAGATCGTCCGCTTCCTCTCCCGCGAGTTCTCCATCCCTCGCAACCACATCGAGATCCTCGCCGGCGCCACCTCTTCCACCAAGCTCGTCCGCCTCACCCTATAGAGGCCCCGCCTTCTCCGCTACTCGTTCCCCTCGTCCAGCGCCGCCAGCACCGCCCCGGTCACATCCGCCGTCGATGCCGTCCCTCCCACATCCGCCGTCAGCGTGCTCCCCGCCGCCAGCACCTGCCGCACCGCAAACTCCACCGCCGCCGCCGCCGAAGTCGCCCCCAAGTGGTCCCGCAGCATCGCCGCCGCCAGAATCGTCCCCAGCGGATTCGCCAACCCCTTCCCCGCAATGTCCGGCGCCGACCCGTGCACCGGCTCGAACAACGATGGCGCCAGCCGCCGCGGATCCAGATTCGCGCTCGGCGCCAACCCGATCGACCCCGTCACAATCGCCGACAGGTCGCTCAGAATATCCCCAAACAGATTCGAGGCCACCACCACGTCGAACGACGCCGGCCGCCGCACGAAATTCATCGCCGCCGCATCCACCAGCAGCGACTCCGTCGTGATGTCCGGATAATCCGCCGCCACCTCCCGGAACACCCGGTCCCACAGCACCATCCCATAGCCCTGCGCATTCGACTTCGTGATCGAAGCCACCCGCCGCTTCCGGTCCCGCCTCCGCGCCAGGTCGAACGCAAACCGGATAATCCGCTCGCACCCCGCCCGCGTGAATACCGACGTCTGCACCGCCACCTCCGACGGCAGATGGTGATACAGATACCCGCCGATGTTGGCGTACTCGCCCTCCGTGTTCTCTCGCACCACCACCATATCGATCGACCCCGGCTCATACCCGCTCAACGGGCTCGCCACGCCCTCGTACAGGTACGCCGGCCGCACGTTCGCATACAAATCGAATGCCCGCCGGATCGGCAGCAGCATCCCATTCAAGGTGATGTGGTCCGGCACATGCGGATGCCCCACCGCCCCCAGCAGAATCGCGTCGTGCGTCCTCAGCCTGTCTAGCGCATCCATCGGCATCATCACGCCGTGCTGGAAATAGTAATCCGACCCCCAGTCGTACTCCTCAAACGAAAGCGGCACGTGATGCGTCGCCGCCACCTGCTCCAACACGCGTCGCGCCGCCGGGACCACTTCCCGCCCAATGCCATCCCCCGGCAGGAGCCCAATCGAGTGCCTCTTCATGTGCCCATGCTACCAGGGACCCGCACCGTTTCCTACCCCGCAGCCGCCGCCCCCCGCCGGTGATAGCCTGGGATTCATGTCGCCGGACAACCCCTTCTCCCTCCACGGCAAAACCGCCCTCGTCGCCGGCGCCAGCCGCGGCATCGGGCAGGCCATCGCCGAAGCGCTCGCCCGCGCCGGCGCCCGCACCATCCTCGCCGCCCGCTCCACCCAGGCCCTCCAGTCCATCGTCGAAAGCCTCCGCGCCGAAGGCTGCGACGCCGCGGCCCTCCCCCTCGACATCTCCTCCAAATCCTCCCGCCACGAAGCCGCCCAGGCCGCCGGCCCCGTCGATATCCTCCTCAACGTCGCCGGCACCAACCTCCGCAAGCGCGCCGCCGACTACACCCCCGAAGAGTACGAGCGCATCCTCAACACCAATCTCACCGGCGTCTTCGAACTCACCCAGCTCATCGGAAAGGGCATGATCGAACGCGCCCGCGGCGGCAAGATCGTCATGATCGGTAGCCTCACCTCCCTCATCGGGCTCCCCTACGTCCCCGTCTACACCATCACCAAGGCCGCCCTCGCCGGCCTCACCCGCTCCCTCGCCGCCGAATGGGGCCAGCACGCTATCCAGGTCAATTGCATCGCCCCCGGCTTCATCCTCACTGACCTCAACCGGGAAATGTGGAAGCCCCCCCACATGACCGCCTGGCTCCAAAGCGTTCAGCCCAACCCCCGCATCGGCACTCCCCAGGACATCGCCCCCCTAGCCGTCTTCCTCTCCGGCCCCGGCTCCGACTACATCACCGGCCAGCTCATCGTCGTCGACGGCGGCCTCTCCGCCACCTGCATGTGGCCCTTCCAACCATAGAATTCCCCCGGACGCCAGTCCGGGGCCACGGGGCCGCAGGCCCCACCTTCTAGTAAACCTTCACCAGATCCACCCGCCGGTTCTTCTGCCGACCCGCCTCGTCGCTGTTCTCCGCCACCGGCCGCGCGTCCCCAAACCCCGCCGGCACCAGCCTCGACTCCGCCACTCCCTTTGCCGCCAGCCACGCAATCACGGCCTGCGCCCGCTGCCGCGACAACGGCAGATTCACCGCCTGTGTCCCCACATTGTCCGTGTGTCCCGCCACCATCATCGCCCACCCCGGATTCGCCTGCAGCAGCTTCAGCACTTCATTCAGCGCCGCCTCCGAGTCCGGCCGGATCGTCGCCTTCCCCGTGTCGAAATTGATCCCATACACGCTCACCCGGCCTTCCTTGCCGATCTGCTGCGCCCACCCATCCGCGTTCGCCGTCATCACCTGCTCCATCTCTTTCTCTTTCACCGACACCAGTTCGTAGTAGTCCATCACCGTCAGCCTCACCCACTGCCCGCCCTTCTGCGCCGTCATATAGAATCGCGTGGTGGCGTAGAGGTACGTGTAGTGGATCTTGTATCCCGCCTGCTTCAGCGCCGCTTCCGTGTTCCGCCCCAGCTCCAGCGGCGACTTCTCCTTCGGGCACTTGTACACCGTCCGCTCGTACTCCCCTTCCACCATGTGCCCCCGCTCGTTCTGCGTCCGCGGCATGTCGGCCGCGGCAAAAGCCTTCTTCTCGCACTGCGTGATCACGCACCCCGGCATCCGGCTCACCAGTCCGCTCTCCGCACAACCCGGCTTATCCACCGCCGCCGGCTGCGCCCATGCCGCCGCCATCGCCACAATTAACGACACCAGTGTCTGTTTCATGTCGCACATTTTACACTGCCCTACCGCCCATCGCACCGGGGTCCCACCGGACGAGGGTCCCCCCCTCACTCCCCCGGACGTCAGTCCGGGGTAACGCGCCCAGCCGTACCCCCCCGCCTCCTCAACCACCCCCCAGGGTTGAACGTCATCACCATCGCCTCGCGCGAAAAGTCCTGCTCGAACTCCTTCGCGCCGCCTTCCTTCAGAAACTCCAGCACCGCCGCCATCGGCCCCGGTCCAAAGCCGGGAGCCGTCGGCACGCCGTCCATGTGCGTGTCCTCCACCACCAGGTAGCTCCCCCGGCTCACCATCCCCGAATACGCCCGCAGCTCCTTCAGCACGTGGCCCATCGTATGATCCGAGTCCAGCGTCACCAGCGTCCTGCGGCCCCGCACCAACCCCGCGATCCTGCCCGTGATCGCCGCGTCGGTCGAGCTTCCTTTCAGAAACGTGACGTATCTTTGCCACAGCGGATGCGCCGCCGCCGTCGCCGTCAGGTCCTGCACGTCCACCGTGATCACCCGCGAGTTCTCCAGCCCCAGGCCGTTCAGCGTGTAAGCCCAATACAGCGCCGAGCCTCCTCGATACGTGCCCGTCTCGACAATGAAATCCGGCTTCACCTCGTGCACGATCTGCTGCATCATCCACAGGTCCAGCGGGTTCTTTTCGATCTGCACGTTCTGAAACCACGTGTGCCGCCACACCGCCAGGTCGTGGAACAGCTTCATCAGCTCGTTCTGCTTCTCCGGCGGCAGCTGCAGCCGGCGCTGCTTCAGCAGTTCGCGGTAGCCCTGCTGCGCGCGCTCCGTCGCGGCCTCCGCCGTCAGCACCGTTGACTCCGGATGCGTCATCGCGGCCCACACCGCGATCACCCCCAGTTCCCGCCCCGACCCCGCCTCCTTCGCCGTCCGGTCCAGTTCGAACTCCGCCAGCAGCCGCGGGCTCTTCAGCAGCTCGCGCGGCACCCGCACCACCAGCGAATAGCGGCCTTCCCGGTCGTACGTCTTCCGCCCCAGCGCCTTGCCGTTCACCTTCGCCGTCACCGTGACGGATGGCACCTGGCCGATCACCTCCACAGGCACCGCGAAATCCAGCCGCAGAAACGTCTCGGCGTCCAGCGGGGGCGGAACGTCCAGCGTCACCGCAAATTGCCGCCCGGTCCACAGCCAGCCTTCCGTCCCCGGGTACAAGCCCCGCACAAGCCGGTCCTGGTGAACCTTATCGGAGAAGAAGAGCTCATACACCCGGTCCCCCTCGCCCGCCGCGCCGCCGCCCCGCGCCACGCCGGCCTCCTCTCGCCGGCACCCGGCCAGCAGCATCAAGAGGCAGGAGACACCAGCGGCACTGCGCATCATGATGCATGGCATTGTACAGCGGACCGCCTCATCTTTCGCCTCCAAAGTGGCCCGCTCTACCCCTGCAAATCCCTGCCCCGGCTGGACACTCCGCGCTCATTCGATCCGGATGTGGAAAAGACACGAAGCGCCGGACAGCCCCATGATCGGCCCTCGCCTGCCGCGGGACGTTGCCTTGGCATGGGCGCTCCCCGAACCTCACCCGCCTGGATTGCTCTCGCGGGAACGCCCCTTGGAAGAGGACTCGGCAAACGGCGATTCGCTGAACGGCTCAACCTCGATGCGCTCATAGCGCACTTCCAGCACGCTCAGCTCTGTTGTGCCGCCCGGCGCCCTCAGTTCCACGCGGTCGCCCTCGGCCGACTTCAGCAGCGCGCGGCCCAGCGGCGAGAGCCAACTGACCTGGTTCCGCTGCAGATCCACCTCGTCGGCGCCCACGATACTCACCTCGCGCTCCACGCCCGTGGCATCGGCATAGCGCACCGTGGCTCCAAAGAACACCCTGGCCGACGCCTGCTCCGATCTCGGAGCCCCCGGGTCCACCACTTCCGCGGCTTCGATCCGCTTGCGCAGAAAGCGGAGCCGGCCATCGATCTGGCGCAGGCGCCGCTTGCCGTACTTGTAATCGGCGTTTTCACTGCGATCGCCGTTGGCCGCCGCCCACGCCACCATCTCCGTAACGGCCGGGCGCTCCCTGGCGACGAGAAAGTGGTACTCCTCCGTCAGCCGCTTCAGGCCGCCGGGCGTGATGTAGTTCTTGCCCGTCGTATCGGGTTTGTCCACTTGGGGTTTTCGAGTAAACGCTGTTCGCATTCCTTCGTCCGTCCCGCGCGAATCTCGCGGATGAACCGGCGGCCCCGGGGAAACGCAGCGGAAAGCGCCGCGGATGTCCGGCTTCCCAGGGAGGCGCGCCTCTCCTCCCAGATTGTTTCACGTCCTCCACTCCCGCGGGCGCCGTCTCCCAGCCCATGAACGCGATGCGGGCTCCCCCTGTGGGGAGCCCCTCATGGTCTCAATCCCCTCTTTGCCGGCCCTATTCCCCCGGACGCCAGTCCGGGGTAGCAACCACCCTTATTCCCCCGGACGCCAGTCCGGGGTAGCAACCACCCTTATTCCCCCGGACGCCAGTCCGGGGTAGCAACCACCC